>CBFGMX010000177.1:0-11470 GCA_965649955.1 uncultured bacterium | reverse complement strand
GGCAAGACCTATACGAAATGGGCCGGCCTCGTCGATGACGTCGAGAAGTTCGATCCACTCTTCTTCAATCTTTCCGTCAAAGAGGCGGAGTCGATGGATCCGCAGGAGCGACTCTTACTCGAAATGGCGTGGACCGCGTTTGAAGATGCGGGCTACAGCCGAAAACGTCTTCGCTCTTATGTCCAGGACAGCAACGGAATCGACGTCGGTGTGTTCGTGGGCTGTACCAGCAACACACACATGATGCTGGGACCCGCGGAGTGGGAAGCCGGTAACCACACGCTGCCACTCTCGATGCCGTGGTCGCTCGCCAACCGCGTCTCTCACGTGCTCGATCTTCATGGGCCAAGCCTGCCGGTCGATACCGGTTGCGCTTCATCACTCACCGCTATTCATCTCGCTTGTGAAAGTCTGAAGGGTGGCGAATGCAGCATGGCCCTGGCGGGCGGCGTGAATCTCATGCTGCACCCGTCGAAGTTTTTGTATCCAACCAAGTACCGGATGCTTTCGCCGACGGGACGGTGCCGCGCGTTTGGCCGTGACGCAGATGGAATCGTGATCGGCGAAGGCGTCGGAGCTGTCGTGCTGAAACGTCTGCGCGACGCGGTCCGCGACGGCGACCACATTTACGCAGTGATCAAAGGAACTGCCAGCAACCATGGCGGGCAGGTAAACGGATACACCGTGCCCAGTCCGCAGGCGCAGGCGAAATTGATCCTGCAGTCGCTGAACAGTGCAAACGTTGACGCGCGCACGGTAAGTTGTATTGAAGCGCACGGCACCGGCACCGCGTTGGGAGATCCAATCGAAGTCGCGGGCCTGACGAAGGCATTCCGTGAATACACTCCTGACAAACAGTTCTGCACGCTTGGCTCCCTAAAATCCAACATCGGCCACCTGGAGGGCGCCGCGGGTATTGCCGGGCTGACGAAAATGCTGCTGCAAATGAAGCACCAGCAGTTCGTACCTTCGCTTCATGTCGAACAGCCTAATCCGGACATCGACTTTGAAGCATCGCCGTTTTGTGTTCGGAGCGAGTTGGCGGAGTGGCAGCAGCCGGTCATCTCCTCGAACGGCGAATCAAGAACGTTCCCAAGACGCGCCGGCATCAGCTCATTCGGAGCCGGCGGCTCGAATGCTCACGTGCTGATTGAAGAGTATGTGGACCAGACGCCGAGCAGTTCTGCTCCGGACGACTCTTGTCTGCTCCTGCTTTCGGCCCGAAGCGAAGAACGTTTGACTGTCTATGCGCAACGCATGGCGGACTTCGTCGAAAGAACGTACGGCGATACGAAAGAAGCCGGCGATGGTCCAATCCTGGCGGACCTGGCATACACATTACAGGTTGGCCGCGAACCACTCGAGGAACGACTCGCAGTCATCGTTGGAAATCACGGTGAGCTGGTCGAGGCGTTGCGGGCTTTTGTGGAAAACAGGGTTTCGCACACGGCAGTGCGTCGCGGCAGCACCGGCAAGTCCACTATCAGTGCGGGCGAGAGAAAAGAGTTGAAAGAAAATCTCGCGGACTGGCTGAAGCGCGGGCAGTTATCGCTGTTGTCGGAAGCGTGGTTGAAAGGTCTGGACGTCGATTGGAAACAAATGCCACAGAATTCTCGGCGCCGAATTGTTTCCCTGCCGACCTACCCGTTCCTCAAGGAACGCGTTTGGATCCACGATCGCGCAGTGTTGTGCGAACCACCGAAGCGGGTCCCAACAAGTTTGGGCCAACAATCTCTGCATCCACTGGTCGACAGTAACGAGTCGACGCTTTCCGAAGAACGCTTTCGCAAATTACTAAACGGAAGCGAATTCTTCCTGCGCGATCACCGCGTTGGAGACCATCTCGTGCTGCCGGGCGTGGCGATCGTCGAAATGGCGCGAGCCGCCGGCCAGATGGCTGCCGAGCGCCGGGTGACGAAGATCAAAAACATCGTGTTCAGCAGCCCGGTCAGCATCGCCGCAGAGCCAAAGGCATTCTTCGTAGGCTTGCAGCCTGACGACGCAGCCGTGGACTTTCAGGTTTACAGCCTGGACGAGAATGGTCAAAGAGATACTCATACGCAGGGCAAACTGGTTTACGAACCACTCGAACAAGTAGAAGACTCCGAGTGGATCGACATCGATGGTATCCGTCAACGATGCCAGTCAACTGTGGAATCCGCTGCCGGCTACAAACTGCTGCATGAGCTCGGATTGCAATTGGGACCGTCGTTCCAGTCAGTAGGCACGATTTTCTACAGCGACGTCGAGGCGTTCTCACGTCTCGAACTTCCGGCGCACCTTCATGACACATTCGACGAGTTCGTGCTTCATCCGAGTTTGATGGACGGAGCGCAACAAGTTACCGGGCTGACGAGTCTGCTGGGCAAAGAGGATCGCGTCCGAGTTCCTTTTGCAGTCGGCGAGATTGAAGTCTTGGGTCGATTGACGCCGGTCTGTTACGCGCACGTCAGACTCATCGGCGGCCGCGAAGCGTTGAATTCTGCGCATAGGAAGTTCGACATCAGCCTGGCGGATGAAACCGGACGGGTGCTCGTCAACATCAAGCGATTTCAAACGAGAGATTTCGTTAACCGGCCGGCTGAGACAAGATCGATTAGTTCTTCAGCCGCGGCGTCAGAGCCCTTCTATTTCCAGGAGAAATGGGAACCGGCTCCCGTTGGGCCATCAAAGAACGCCGCGATCGGCACTGTTCTGCTGTTCGACACTGGCGATCAGTTACGTGATGCATTACGCGCCCGCCTCCAGGCAGAATCCAACGGCAGGGTAAACGTTGTTCTCGTCAAACCCGGCAGGACATTTCGGAGTTTTGGCGAACAGGGATACACGATCGATCCGCAGAGTTCAGCGGATTACGAGCGCCTGTTTGAGGGACTCAAGGGTCGTGACCGGATGCCTGACAGCATCGTTCATCTCTGGTCGCGCGAGTCTTTCAGCAACAACACGGAGATGTTGAATGACCAGCTAACGAGCAGCGTCTATTCGATCTTCTCGGTGGTCCAGCGTCTTCTGCAACACAATCCGCTTAAGCAAACTCAGCTACTGTACGGCTTCTCCAGCAGCGATGAAGCGCCGCAACCGCAGTACGCCGCGCTGCGTGGATTTGCGGCAACGGCACAAAAGGAAAGTCCAAAGTTAAGCTGCAAATCGCTCGAGTTCCGAGGC
Source organism: uncultured bacterium (assembly GCA_965649955.1). Lineage (GTDB taxonomy): Bacteria > Acidobacteriota > Blastocatellia > Pyrinomonadales > Pyrinomonadaceae > PSRF01. The sequence continues at coordinate 8,305 of CBFGMX010000177.1, read as the reverse complement.
CCTCTGGCGTCCTCGAACTCCGGATCCGATGACGCAATGGAGCTGGCCCGTATCCTCGTAAGCGAACTGCTCTGCGACGATGCAAGTCTGGAAATTCTCTACCAGCACGGAACACGGTACGCTCATTCTTTCCACGAGGCTGATGTCTCGCGAACCGCCGGCGAAACACAACTGAAGAACCAGGGCGTGTACCTGTTAACCGGCGGACTTGGCGGACTGGGACTGCTCTTTGCTGAATACCTGGCCCAGAATTTCAAGGCGCGGCTCGTGCTGACGGGTCGCTCGGACATCGATGCAAATCAACAAGCGAAACTCGATTCGTTGCGCAACCGCGGCGCCGAGGTGATCTACCTCCGCGCAGACGTGTCGCGCAGGACGGACGTAGACGCACTCGTCAACGATGCCAAAGCTCGATTCGGGCATATCGATGGCGTAATTCATTGCGCAGGCACCACCCACGACGCTTTAGTACGAAACAAGACCCGCGACGACATCAAACGCGTCTTCGCGCCAAAAGTCTTCGGCACGATCAACCTCGACGAAGCGCTGGCAAACGAACCACTCGATTTCTTCGTGACGTTCTCATCAACCACCGCGTTACTCGGCCAGGTTGGACTAAGCGATTACGGATATGCGAACCGGTTCATGGACCACTTCGCTTCGTGGCGTGAATCCCAACGCAGCCGGCACAACCGCAGCGGAAAATCTGTCTCGATCAACTGGCCTCTCTGGCGCGACGGCGGTATGGGCCTGAACGCGCAGGGCGAGGAACTTCTCTTCACGCAGACCGGCATGAAAGCCATGTCAACGCACGCCGGCATCGAAGCGTTCGAACGGGCTTTAGCAGTTGACGGCAACCAGCTATTTGTCATCGCGGGCGACCGCAATCGAATTCACAAGACGCTCAACCTCGTTGCTGCGGCTCCAGCAGCGGTTTCGCTCGACCATCGCGTCGAAGAAAAACCGACCACTTCCGGCAGCAGTCTGCCGGCCCTGCAACAGCTACAAAAGGATCTCGTAAAAACCGTCTCGGCCGTGCTCAAGATTGCCGAAGCACGCATCAGTCTCGACAAGAACGTCAGCGATTACGGTTTCGACTCCGTTAGTCTCGTCGAATTCTCGAACCGGCTGAATCGAAAGTATCACCTGGAGATTACCCCCACGATTTTCTTCGAGTATCCGTCGCTCAACGCGTTCGCGAAATATCTTCTCGACGAACACAGCGACGCGATCGCGTCTCACTTTACAGTGGCTGAAACTCAGCCTGCTCCAGCCAGGCCCACAGTCCCCGCTCAAACGTCAAACACCACCGCTCTGGTAAGCCGGTTACGTCCAGCCGCTCCCGTGGTCCAAGCGTCTCCGGTGGTCCATGCGGCACCGCGTCAAGCGGAAGATGTCACTCACGAGACCAACACCAAAGAGCCAATCGCCATCATCGGTATGAGCGGGATCATGCCGCAGTCCGACGACCTCGATGCTTTCTGGCGACATCTGGAAGCAGGCGACGACCTGGTCACGGAAATTCCCTCGGACCGTTGGGATTGGAAGGCTTACTTCGGAAACCCGGCGGAGGAAGCGAACAAGACCAATATTAAATGGGGCGGCTTCATCAACGACGTCGATAAGTTTGACGCCCGCTTCTTCGGTATCTCACGACGTGAAGCCGAATTTATGGACCCGCAACAACGGATTTTCTTGGAAACGGTTTGGAAGGCGATCGAGGATGCCGGCTACAAGCCCTCTGAACTCGCCGGCCAGAAGGTTGGTGTCTTCGCCGGAGTTGCCGGTCTTGATTACGGCGAGTTGATGCGCGACAACGGAATTGAGATTGAACCCTACTCGACCACCGGTGTCTTTCACTGCATCGTCGCGAACCGCGTTTCTTACTTGTTGAATCTTACGGGACCGAGTGTTCCGGTTGATACCGGCTGTTCGAGCGCGCTCGTTGCGATCCGCCAGGCCATCGAAGGTATTTGGACCGGCAGTTGTGACATGGCGATCGCCGGTGGCGTCAACGCACTGCTCAGCCCCTCAGTATTTATCGCGTTTAGTAAAGCCGGCATGCTGAGCGCCGATGGGCGTTGTAAGACGTTCGACAAGGGCGCCAACGGTTATGTCCGTGCTGAAGGATCCGGCGTGCTGCTGCTGAAGCCATTGAGCAAAGCAATCGCGGATCGTGACAACATCCACGCGATCATCCGTGGCAGCGCAATCAATCATGGCGGCCGCGTCAACACGCTTACGGCGCCAAACCCGAATGCGCAAGCCGAGTTGATCCAGAAAGCGTTTGCCGAAGGTGATGTCGATCCGACGACGGTGAGCTACATCGAAGCGCACGGCACCGGCACCGCACTCGGAGATCCGATTGAAATCAACGGCTTGAAGAAGGCGTTTCGCGAGATGCTCGACAAGCGCGGTCTTTCCGCGCCTGAGAAACCGTTCTGCGGCATTGGCGCAGTGAAGACGAATACGGGTCATCTCGAGACGGCGGCGGCGATGGCTGGGATCTTCAAAGTCATCCTGGGCATGAAACACGACAAGATCCCGGGCAGCATTCACCTCAACGAAATCAACCCGTACATTCAACTGGAAAACACCCCGCTTTATCTCGTCAACAAGACGCGCTCGTGGGAACGCCAGTTTGATGCGGACATGCGCGAACTTCCTCGACGCGCAGGTGTGAGTTCGTTTGGGTTCGGCGGCGTGAGTGGACATATCGTGATTGAGGAGTTCCTTTCCAGCAGCAACGGCCACCCTGAGGCCGCGGAAGATGCTCTTGAGCCACAAATCGTCGTGCTCTCTGCGCGTAACGAAGAGCGGCTCAAGGTCTACGCTGCTCGTCTCGCGTCTTATCTCGAGAGCCGGCTTGCCGGCCAAACCGTCCCGAGCACAAAACTGCCGGCTGATGGGAATTTCCTGCCTTTGTTGCAACAGGAGTTGATACATATCGCGGCCACGATCATCGACGTCAACGACGGCGAGTTCTCTGCGGACGAACCTCTCGCGGACTACGGCTTTGATGGAATCCGTCTGACCCACTTGCTCGAACGAATCAACGAACAATACGACCTGGGACTGGTTTCAATCAGCTTGCTCGAACAGCAGAGTCTCAATGCGTTCGCCGCATATCTCTGGGACGAATACCAACTTCAGCTCTCGTCACACTTCCGATCGCGACAGGAACGAGAGCGACATCGCCCGTCGTTTGGAGACGTTGCCTACACGTTGCAGATCGGCCGTGAAGCGATGTCCGAACGACTGGCTTTCGTGGCCACAAGCCTGAATGAAGTGATCGCGAAGTTGAAGTCCTACAGTGGTGACGAAGACACGAGCGGCCAAATCCATCGAGGCAATGTTGAGAAAACCAACTCGGCACTCGAACTGTTATTGAACGGAACGGAAGGCGCGGAATTCATTCAGATGCTCGTGCAGGGTAAGCGACTCGACAAGCTTGCACAGCTTTGGGCCTCCGGAATCAACATCGACTGGAAAACGCTGCAAACATCTTCTCGAGCGAAGCGCATTTCCCTTCCTACTTATCCATTTGCAAGAGACCGGTATTGGTTTTCCGAGTCCACTCGCAAGTCTCGAACGACCAATACGCTTGCGGCTCATCCATTGATCGATCAACCGGAATTGAGTCTGAGCCTGAATGGCGCACTGGTTTTCAGCAAGACCTTGCACTCGAGCGAAGCGATCGTTTCGCAACACAACGTCGCCGGCCAATTGGTGTTACCGGGTGTGGGTCACGTGGCAATGGCTGTCGCCGCGCTCTCGCAGGTCAAAGAAACAGAAAGTGTGGAGTTGAACCGGGTGCTTTGGCTGCGTCCGGTCGTAGTTGAAGGTGAAAGTAAGCAACTGCGTGTGCTGCTTCGCGAAGACGATGGAAAACTCGAATTCGAAGTGCAATCGGGAACCGATACGGAGACGGTCAAGCATTCGAGCGGCACTCTGCGTTCAATGCCCGCGCCGACGGTAAGAGAGCAAGTACCCGTCGACAAGATCAAGAACCGGTGCACTGCGGGACTGGAGAAGAAAGCCCTCTATCACAAGTTCAGCGAGCGTGGCGTAACGCTGGGCAATTATTTCCAGACCCTCGAGCGGACCTGGACCAATCCCGAAGAGTTACTCGCCGAGTTGTGTGTTTCGCCAGAGTTCGACGCAGAGTTGAAGCACCACTTTGTCCATCCCGGAATGATGGACGCTGCGTTGCAGGCAATCGCTCCGTTGTGGTGGGCTCGCAACGGCGAGAACCAGGCGCCGCTGTTGCCGTTCGCGATTCAGAAGGTCGAGTTTTTGCGGCCGCTGGGCGCCAGGGGTTATGTCTACGTCAAAGCGGGCGGTGAACAGACTTTCAACGCCGCATTGTTGGACGAGTCAGGCGTTGTGTGCGTCAAGTTGCACGAAGTAACGCTGCGGGAAGCGGTTACAAAAGCTGCGCAGCCCGCGGATCAATTCTATTTTCAGCCGACGTGGAAAGATGCGACCGTACAGGCCGGTCTTATGAACCAACCGGCCACGAAGCGTCAGTCAGTGCTGATCGTTAAACCGTTTAGCGATCTCGATCTAGGCGCCGCGTTACGAACGGCGTTTGCCGATCATCAAGTGTTTGAAGTATCCGCCACCGACCAATCAGCTTTATTTGAATGCCTCAGACAGATGCCGTCGATCGATCGCATCTTCTTCCTCGGCGGGATCCAGTCACAACCGCTTCAGACGATCGACGAGCACCAGTTGAATGACGCTCAGAATCGTGGACTGATGTCGCTCTTCAGATTGGTCAAGTCCCTTGAGCGTTGCGGTCACGCGCGATCTGAGCTACGCCTCACTGTCCTGACCAATGACGTTCACGAAGTGGTGTGCGGCCAGTCAACGAGACCCTTTGCCGCCGGCATTTTCGGTTTTGTCAAGTCTCTGGCGAAGGAGTATCCGAGCTGGAGTGTGAACTGCATCGACATCTCTCAGGACGACGCCGCCAGGCCGGAACTGGTAGAAGCGATAGTCTCGGAACCACGCAGCGAGAACGGAAACGAAGTAGCACTGCGCAATGGAAGTCGTTATGTCCGAGTACTCGAACCACTCGAACTGCCCCCACCGAGCGGTCTCAAGTTTCGTCAACATGGTGTCTATCTGATTCTCGGTGGCGCGGGCGGCATCGGGCTTGAACTGAGCGAGCATTTGGCCCAAACGGTCCAGGCTCGGCTCGTGCTCGTCGGTCGTAGCCCGCTGAACGACCAGCAACGCCGCAGGATCGAACAGATCGAATCGTCAGGTGCGCGTGTCCTTTACATTCAGGCGGACGCAGCCGACCTGAACGGCATGAAGTCTGCCGTGAAGCAAGCGCGAGAAGTCTTTGGACCACTCAACGGCGTCATTCACTCGGCCCTCGTGCTCAACGACAAAACGATTGCGGCTTTGACTGAAGAAGAGTTTTGTCTTGCGCTGCCGTCCAAGATTCAGGGTAGTGTCAACCTTCATCTTGCGACAGCAAACGAGCCGCTCGACTTCCTGCTCTTCTTCTCCTCAGCGCAATCGTTCAGTGGTAACGCGGGACAGAGTAACTACGCGGCAGGATGCACTTTCAAGGACGCGTTCGCCGAGTACCTGCGCCGGTCCGTGCCTTACGACGTCAAGACGATCAACTGGGGTTACTGGGGTGAGGTCGGCGTGGTAGCGAGCGCCGAGTACAACCGGCGTCTTGCCGCGCAAGGTGTCGGTTCGATCAGCGTCGAAGAGGGCATGCAGGCGGTGCACACGGTCCTGGGTAATCGAGTGGGACAAGTCGTAGCCGTACATGGCGATGATCGTTTGCTGGCGAAGTTGGGCGCCGATCTCCAACATCGGATCGAGGTCTATGCTTCACAGCAACCTTCCATTATCGGTCTGGCCGCCCAGAGTGCAGCGCCGGGAGTTGAACGGTATGAGTTCGAGGGCTGGCAACAGGCGTTTGAGGCGGTCGAAGTTTTCGGACAAGAACTTCTGCTCGACGCGTTTCGGCAAATGGGAGTATTTCACCGGAGCCACGAGACGTACGATCGAGAAGACCTGAAACGACAACTTGGCATTGTTCCAGCACATTCCCGGCTCTTCGAAGCTCTGCTGAATATTCTTTCGCGCGCCGAATTCATTCAAATAGTCGGTTCGCGAATCGCTGGAACGTCTGAATTGGATCGTTTCGATCGCGGAGTGAGCCTGAGCCGGAGGTTGAATGAGCTAACCACAGCTTATCCACAAAAGGAAGCCCACCTGAAGCTCTTGTCGCGATGCCTGGAGAATGCGCCGCGAATCTTGAAAGGCGAAATTCCCGCAACCGAAGTCATCTTCCCGCAATCGTCGATGGATCTGGTGACCGGAATCTACAAACACAATCCGGCCGCGGATTACTTCAATCAACTCGTCGTCGAAAATGTGAGGTCTTACGTCGAGAGTCGCCTGAACTCGTTACCCGAAGATGAAGAGATCACGATTCTCGAGGTTGGAGCAGGCACAGGCGGCACCAGCGCGGGGTTGTTTGACGGTCTCAGAAACTATTCGCACCGGCTGCGTTACCTTTATACCGACATCTCCGCCAGCTTCACGCGTTACGGCAAGACCCATTACGGAGCAGCCAATCCATACGCGGAGTTCACCACGCTCGACATCGAGCAGGACATAGAAAAGCAAGGTTATAAACCGGGGAGTTGCGACGTGGTTGTCGCGACGAACGTGCTTCACGCTACCAGCAACATCGCTCACACGCTGCGGCGAGTTAAGAGTCTACTTAAAACGCACGGCTGGCTCGTGATCAATGAAGGCACGTCACTCCAGAACTTCGCCACGCTGACGTTTGGTTTCCTCGAAGGGTGGTGGCTGTTCGAAGACGCGACGAATCGTCTTCCCGGATCTCCTTTACTCGATTGCGATAGTTGGAAGAGAGTTCTCAACGTCGAGGGCTACGATCGGGTCGTGGTCCAGGGACCATCGTATGGATCCGCGCTGGGGCAAAACGTCGTCGTGGCCGAAAGCAACGGCCTCGTAAGAAGGCCGAGACAGACGACCGTCGCGACTCCAGCGGTCGAAACACGCGTAAACAAGCCACTCGATAAGGTGCGTCAGCCCGCACCGGCTCCGAAACCCCTCGCTGAGCCGCGCATGGCCGCGCCGGTTGCGGCAACAGTCGTCGACGTTCGCCAACACGTTGAAAACTCGATCATCGAGGCTCTGGCTGAGGTGCTTCAACTCGAAAAAGACGAACTCAACCTCAACTCGAGTTACACCAGCCTCGGCATCGATTCGATCCTGTCCGTAGAAGTCGTCAACACTCTGAACAAACAATTGGAGATTGACCTGCGTAGCACCGATCTCTTCAACTATCCCACCGTTCGTTCACTGACAACCCACATCGTGGCGAGCTTTGAGCCAAAAATCCGGCCAACAATCGAAACGAGCTCATATCAAGACGCGACGGTTGAGACGACTGCACTTGAAAGCACTGAATGCGACACACTGTTCGGACCACCGCTCGAACCAGACCACTTGGACCAACCTGTCGCCGAAGTCGAACCGCCGCCGTTGCCACACGCTGCGGACGGTAACGCGATCGCGATTATTGGAATCGCAGGGAAGTTTCCTGAGGCTGACAATGTAAACGAGTTCTGGAGCAATCTGGCGAGCGGTCGCAATTCCATTCGTGAGGCTGCGCGCTGGAACATGGACAGTCTTTACGATCCGGATCAGCGCAACACCGAGAAGAGTTACGCGAAATGGGCCGGCTTGCTGTCGGATATCGAGTTGTTCGATCCGTTGTTCTTCAACCTTTCGCCTAAAGAGGCCGAGATGATGGACCCACGCCAGCGACTGTTTCTCGAAGAGGCGTGGAAGGCGTTGGAAGATGCCGGATATTCAGACAAGGAGATGGAGGGAAAGAATTGCAGTGTGTTCGTAGGCTGCGGTCCCGGCGACTACAAGAACAAGATCGACGAAGCTAACGTCGTTCCAAATCCTTATATCTTCACTGGCAATCAGAACTCGATCCTGGCTGCGAGACTTTCTTACCTGCTAAACCTCAAGGGACCAACGGTTCCAGTCGACACCGCCTGCTCGTCGTCGCTCGTCGCGATTCATCTCGCCTGTGAAAACATTCGTAATGGCGTTAGCGAAATGGCGATTGCCGGCGGTAGTGAAGTTATCTGCACTCCGGAATTTCTGGTGCTTGGAAGCCGGGCCAACATGTTGTCGCCGGTGGGCCAGTGCAAGACGTTCGACGACGATGCGGATGGCTTTGTTCCGGGCGAGGCAGTCGGCGCGCTCGTGCTCAAGAACCTCA
>CBFGMX010000176.1:0-11484 GCA_965649955.1 uncultured bacterium | reverse complement strand
CTTTGCGGGAACCTACTTCGTCGAGAACTTAAAAGACTCGAAGAACCGATTGACGCTCGTCGTCTGGTCAACGTCCTTGTAGACCATCGTCGCGGTCTGAATCATCCGCTTTCCAATCAGGAAAAGTTGTGATTTCAGGTTTACGGCGGGACTCTCGCTGGTGAACTCGAGGCCGGTGTGTCCGTCGACCGTGATCTCCCGGCTCGATACCAGCGTTGCGTAGAAGCTCTTGTTGAACTTATCGCGATTTTGGATGAGCGCAGTGGCGGGATCGAGTTTCGCGTCAGGGGTGTAATCGCTGTAACTCGCGACGTATATTCCGCGACCCATGGTTACTGTGTAGGAATGTAGTGTGAAGGCTGGCCGTTTGGTAATGGTCTCCTGTGGTTTGCCGGGCATCAGGATGGAGAAGCCGCCGCCTTCCGGTTCGAACCTGGCCCACGGTGGAGGCGCTTCCTCCTGCGCAGCCACGGCACTCCAAACGACCAATAGCAGAAGACCGGCAAGACCAATTTTAGAAACGCGTCGACTCTTTCTGAATGCGCCACGATTTTTGCTAAGTGCGACTAGTCTCATAGCCCGAACCCATTCGCCTCACGGCAGAGCCAATTCAATTTTCTCCTGTTCGCGCATCACGCGATCGCCGAGCTCGGTGGTGCTCACGGTCGGGTAAGCGCCCGCTTTTACCTTCAGGCACCGCGTTGTGATTAGCGCATCGACGTAAGTCTCGATCTCGTCCTGGAGCATGTCCTTAAGTAAACCATAAGTCGAGAGTTCGTTGAGCCCAGCGCTCATCACCTGCTTCGAAGCTGAGCCGCGCAACGTCGCTGCGAGCAGCTTCTTTCCAAAGCGCCCATTCATTCGTTTAGCACACGCGAGAATTTTTCTCACGCGGAGCAGCTCGTCATCCGTGAGAGCGCGGGGTTCTGAGTTTGCGACGACGGCTGGTGGTGGGCTTTCATCAAATGCGATCTCGTGAACCGGTGCAGTGGTCTTTGGGCGGCAGTTGCCGCAAGTGCCGCATTGCCGTTCATGACTGCGGTCGCCGAAGTAGTTGAGGATGTGGGCGCGATAACAGTAATCGGTGTAGCAGAGATTGATCAGTTCGCGCAGCTTGCGCCGTTCCAGGTCTGCACGACCAGCGATCTGTCTGGGATCGACCCGGAGCGACGCTATCGGCGCGTTGTCGAGCATGACGATCGCGCGCGGTGCACGGGCGCCGCGTGCGACCGGCGCTTCTCGCGAGATATGTCCGGCCCGTTCCAGTAGATAAAGCGCGGATTGGACCGCCATCTCATTCTTTTCACTTGCCATCTTGGCGATCTGCGCCGTGGTCAACTCGATTCTCTTCAAACCGGTTCCGAGTAGCGCTCCGTAAACGTTCTTCACCGTGCTGATGTCGGGATACGAGCCCTCGATAAAGAAGTCGTGCGTGTTTTTGTCGGCGTAATTGAACAGCAACACGCACGTTGACGGCAGTCCATCGCGTCCGGCGCGTCCGATCTCCTGGTAATAGGCCTCGATCGATCCGGGAATCTGGTAGTGGGCCACGAAACGGATGTCGGGCTTGTCGATCCCCATGCCGAACGCATTTGTCGCCACGATCATCTGCGTTCGACCGTTCATGAAGTCGTCCTGCTCCTTGATGCGAACGCCGTCGCTCATGCCCGCGTGATAGGTCGAAACTTTTAGACCAGCGTTTTTGAGTTCTCGTCCGACCTGTTCGACGGCTTTGCGAGTCGAGGCGTAGACGATTCCGGAACCGCCGGTCTTATGGGCCAGGCTGCGAATCCGGCTGATCTTCTCCTTCTCTTTTTCCGTGTGGACGACTTCGATTGAGAGATTGGGCCGGTCGAAGCCGCTTATGAAGGTCTCCGGTTGCGAGAGTCCCAGTTGTTGAATAATGTCGGAACGGACATAAGGCGTCGCTGTTGCGGTGAGAGCGACGGTCTGAATTCGTCCCAGCGAGCGGATGACGTGTTTGAGTCGAAGATAGTCGGGACGAAAGTCATGTCCCCACATCGAAATGCAGTGCGCTTCGTCGATTGCGAACAGTGAGATGGGAATCGACTGCACCGCCGAGACGAACCTGCTGCTGCGGAAGCGTTCCGGGGCGATGTAAACGAGTTTGTGTACGCGACGGCGCAGCGCGTCGATGCGCGCGCGTTGCTCCGACTCGGGGAGCGAACTGTTTATGAAAGTGGCGGGCAGGCCGCGCGCCTGAAGTGCGTCGACCTGATCCTTCATCAGCGCGATCAGCGGCGACACTACCAGCGTGACTCCGTCGAGGATCATTGCCGGAAGCTGGTAGCAGAGAGACTTCCCGCTTCCCGTCGGCATCACTACGACGGCGTCTTTGCCTTCCAGGATTGATCCCACGACTTCGCGCTGGCCTTCACGGAAATCGTCGAAGCCGAAGTGCTCGCGCAAAGTTGTGATTGCGTCGCTGAGCGAGGGCATGGGCGATACTAAAGGTTTCCACTCGTCGCGGACAAAGTAACACGGATTGAACCAACGCACATGAATTTAAAGGCGCAGCAGTGTTTCGCGGATTTGGCGGTGCGAGTGCGAAGTCGGTTGCGTTGTTCCGCGTGTCAGTGCATCCGTTGCCAACGCGAGTAGCGGCATTGGTGTTACTAGCCGCCGGTGCCGGCCCTGCACCTTTGAAGCAGTTTGCAGTTGCTCCGTAGCCGACAAAGTCGACGATGTTTGGATCGGCGGGACAACTGCCGGTTAAAGCGGTAGTTGATTTAACGAGGGCGACTTTGCCGGCGCCGGCGGCCATCGCGGTGGTTCCCGTTGCATCTGGAGTTGGCAGAGTGGCGCCGTTGTTTCCGCCGGCCTGCTGAATCAGATAGCGCTGACCGGGTGATAGGGCGACGTTTGTCAGCGGCGTCACGGACCACGTGGACGCGGTTGCACTCGCGTACTGCACTGACCAGCCGGCGAGATTCATGGGAGTGCCGCCGGCGTTGAAGATCTCGATAAAGTCGTTGCGAAACGGAGCACCGGAGTTTCCGCCACCCCCGAATACCTGTGTGATAACAACTTTGTCAGATGAGACCGGCGGTGCTCCCGCAATCAACACGGATACCGGATTGCTGGTGACGCCATCGGCGTTGATGCTTAAGGTTGCTGTGCCTGCTCCACTCAGACTGGCGGGTAATAGAACATGAATCTCGTCGAGTCCGGAGAAACCGTTGGCGGCAACCGTTTCAACGCCCGCCGGCACACCATTGATCGTCACCGATACAGAAGTCGCATGTCTGACTCCGGTCGCGAAGATCGAGAGTCGTCGTTGACCGTTCGCAGGATCGAATGGCGCGGGTGTCAATGAGTCGGAATCAAGAATGATTCCGGCGCCGCGGCCGTCTCCCGCCACGGTGAAGATCCCCGGCGCAGCAGAAGCAACGATCGCTTCGGCCTTCGACGCGAATCCGTCCGTGTTGGTTACGATAATTTCGGCTGGTCCAAGAGGCACCGTTTCCGGTACGACGAAGACGACTTCATTCGGCGAGGCGTGAATCACCTTCGCGACGTGGCCGTTCACCGTCACACTCGACCCAAGCGCGCTGCCACGAAACCTGGCAATACTTCCAAGCGCGAGTCGTGTTTCTTCTCCAGCTTCGTGGCCGAGTGCTGCGGCATTCAAGACGGTGCCCTCGCCGAATGCTGGTCGCGCCGCTACTGACGCGACATAGATCTCGCTGTTGTTCTCGAAATCTTCGTTTTGCAACGGCCCCGATAACACGCGCGGAAAGTTGAAAGCGACGAGACTGCCATCGAAGTTCAGCGACGCGACCACCTCCGATGTTGCACGCGAGGGAGCATTCGTAACCTGCTGCACCTGCCCTGTGGGCAAATCAAGCACGTAGAGTTCGACGCTTCCATCGCTGGCATTTGTTACTCTTCGCCTGGTAGCAAAAGCGACGCGTTTCCCGTCGCCGCTGATCGACGGTTGCAGTTTCACCTCGCTAACCCTCGTCCCCAACTGCGTCAGTTGACGAATGCGGTTGTCTCGAGCGTCGTAGAGGAAGACCTGCGTTTGGTTCGGCGCAACCGCGGCGGCATAAACGAACCGCATTCCATCGTTACTGATCGCGCGGCCTTCACTCACGAACAATTCGGGCACCGCCGATGCAATCAGAGTCTTCTTTCCCGTCGCCTTCTCGACTACATACAAATCCGAGTCCGCGGTTTTGAAGTAAACCCGCGAACCGTCACCACTTATCTTCGGCGTCTCTCCATTCGAATTGAACACTATCAACTGCCCATCCGAACTGATCGACGGCTGAACATTTCCGCCGTTTACGGTGTGCGTTAACTGCCTCAAAACCGGCCCTTCAAACACGAAGATCTCGGAATTCCGATCGGGATTCTTTCCAACTAAATCTTCACGGGAGGCAAACGCGATTACCCGTCCATCACTCGACAGCGCCGGCGAAACCATGCGTCCACGGACGAGCTCCATGAACGACCCATCCGGAAGATCCGAACGAATCCCATGAAACGACGGCCCGCCAGCGCCGTCACCAAACACCTCCGCCGACGATTCGAAAACAAGCGTTCGCCCGTCATCGCTGAGCGACGGATTCAAATTCAAACTCTGTTCTGGCGTGATTGTGAGTCGTCTGACGGTTGAAGCAGTTTCGGAACGCGGCACTGCAATCAGAACAAAAACGATCGTGACGATGAGGATACGAAGCATAGTGAGGTTGCTCCCTGCGTAAAATTTTTCTGCGCATTGTACACATCGAAGCAGAAAACTCAAGTCGAATCTGTTATAAGCTGTCGCCGGTGCGATAAATGAAGGTCCTCATTAGCGGTTCACATGGACTTGTCGGCGGTGCGCTCGTCAAATCGCTGACCACCAACGGACACGAATGCATCAGGCTGGTGCGTCACGGTCGCACCGTGGGCGCGCCCGAGGTCGAATGGCATCCTGAGAAAGGACTGATCGACAAAGAACAACTCGAAGGCATCGAGGCCGTAGTCCATCTCGCCGGCGAGAACATCGCCGAAGGCCGCTGGACCAGCGAAAAGAAACGCGCGATTCTCGAAAGCCGGGTCAATGGCACCGTCCTCCTAAGCGAAACCCTGGCGACTCTAAAGCGTCCACCCGCCGTCTTCCTGAGCGCTTCGGCAATCGGCTACTACGGGAACCGCGGCGATGAATTGTTGACCGAGACCAGCGCGCCGGGAAGCGACTTTCTCGCTCACGTTTGTCAGGAATGGGAGAAGGCGACCACGCCCGCCGCGGAGCAGGGAATCCGCACTGTCCTCGCCCGTTTCGGAATTATTCTCGCCGAGAAGGGCGGCGCGCTCGCGAAGATGCTGACACCGTTTCAAATGGGCATCGGCGGTCGCATCGGGGACGGCAAACAATGGATGAGCTGGATTGCACTCGACGACGTCGTCAGCGCGATCCAGTTCATGCTCCACGATCAATTCGTCAATGGACCAGTGAACTTTGTCGCGCCCAATCCTGTAAGGAATGCCGACTTTACGAAAGCACTCGGCAGCGTACTGGCGCGTCCGACGTTTCTTCCCGTTCCCGCTTTTGGAGTTCGCCTCGCCTTTGGCGAAATGGCCGACGCGTTGTTGCTCGCGAGCCAGAAAGTTGAACCCGCGGTCTTGAAGGCACGTGGTTTCGCCTTCAGTTGGCCCAGGCTGGAACTCACGTTGAAACATCTTCTTCACAGGGAGTAACAATGAAAAAGATCGCGTTGCTCTTGCTACTGCCGCTGCTGTTTGTTACCGCGGTCCAGGCCCAGCCCCAAACCGCCGACTTGATTCTTCACAACGGTGTCATCTGGACCGTAAACGATAAGAATCCGACCGCCCAGGCCGTTGCAATACGCGACGGCAAGTTCATCGTCGTCGGTTCCAATGCCGCCGCGATGAAACTTCGTGGTCCGTCAACGCGCGTGATCGACTTGCGCGGCCGTTTCGTGATCCCAGGTTTCAACGACAACCACGTCCACTTCGCGTCCGCCGCACAGTTTCTCGAATTCAACATCATGCGGGCTGCGACGCAGGAGCAGTTTGTCGCTCGCGTGAAAGACGTAATCTCGCGTCTTCCGAAAGGTGAGTGGATCGTCGGTGGATACTGGGGTGCGTACGACGAGTGGGCTGCGGGCAGCGCGGGTAATCAGCGACGCGAACCTTTCGCGCCGGACATGAGTCTCGTAAACGCGATTACATCGGAGTATCCGATGTTTATTCGGAAGTTTGACGACAGCCAGTTCGCAGCAAATCAGGCGGCTTTTCGCGCGGTCAAACTCGACCCCAACAATCCCCAGGCGCCAGACGTCGAGTTTTTGAAAGACAGTCAGGGCCGGCCTACGGGCCACATGCGCGGGCGAGGCGTGACTCGTCTGTTCAATTCAGTCATTCCACGAAACTTCTCGCGCGAGCGACGCGTGCAGCAGACAAAGAACGCGCTGGCTGAGATTCGAAAATATGGTGTGACAAACGTTAGCGACATGTCTGACGACGTGCAGTTGGACATTTACCGCGAGCTACAACGCACCGGGGATCTCACCGTGCGCATTCACTTTCGCCCCGGGCTCGATCGCTGGAAAGAGCTGGCTGACCGTGGAATCAAAGTTGGTTCAGGCGACGAGTGGATCCGCCTCGGCGCGCTCAAGGGCCATATCGACGGCATCATGGGGACCAGCACCGCCCGGTTCTTCGAACCCTACTCACACGATCCGAATAATCGCGGTCGGTGGCGGCCGCTGATGGTTAACGAGAAGGGCGAGTTTGTAGAAGGCAAGTTCCTCGGCTACATGCTCGACGCTGATCGCGCCGGACTCCAGCTCACTGTTCACGCGATCGGCGACGAAGCAAACAACGTTCTGCTCAACTACCTCGAAGCGCTCAACAAGCAAAACGGCAAACGCGATCGCCGCTTCCGGCTGGTCCATGCGCAGGTCCTCGCACCGGCAGACTTCAAACGGCTGGGCCAACTCGGCGTCGTCGCCGAAGTTCAACCGTTCCACCTGAGCGACGATATGCGTTGGATGGAAGAACGCATCGGTCGCGAACGGACCAAAGGCGCCTACGCGTTCAAAAGCATTCAAGGGAGCGGCGCTGTTCTCTCGTTTGGCACTGACTGGCCGGGTACGTCGGCTTCCGAGTATCCGATCAATCCGATGCTCGGACTTTACGCGGCAGTCACAAGACAAACCGTCACCGGCAAGCCTGCGGAAGGTTGGTTTCCGGATGAAAGGATATCGATCGCGGAAGCCATCAAGGCCTACACTTACAACACGGCCTATGCGAATTTCGAAGAGACAACGAAAGGCTCGATCGAGATAGGGAAATTGGCGGATCTCACGGTCCTATCCAGGAACCTGCTGAAGATCGCGCCGAAGGAATACTTAACAACTGACGTGGTCTACACGATTGTCGGCGGCAAAGTGGCGTACTCGATGCCATAAGAGTTTCCCGGAAAGACGCAAAGAGATTATCTAATTCTCTTAGCGTCTTTGCGGGAACTAATGCGTTGATGGCGCAAACTCGGGCAGGACTTCGAAGACCTCGAGCGCGTACTTGACGTTTCCAAACGGCGCCGACACCTGCACGCCCTGTATCTCGTCGCGCACTTCCATCAGCGACTCGCGCGCAATGCGCAGCCCTTCCTCGCGGCCCGCCTCTTTACTGACCGTTGACGCTTCACGCATCCGCTCCATGATCGACGGCGTTACCCGCACGCCCGGAACCTCATTATGCAGAAACTCCGCGTTCCGATAAGACACGAGCGGCCAGATGCCGGCGATGATCGGAATGCGCACGTGATCGATCCGGTTTAGAAACTCGCGCAGTTGGTCCGTGTCAAACACCGGTTGCGTGATCGCGTACTGCGCACCCGCCTCGACCTTCCATTCGAAACGCTTGATCTCCTCGTCGAGATTGATCGCTCCCGGATTCACTCCCACGCCGACGCAGAACGACGTGGGTTCTCCGATCGGATTGTTTCCGAGATCGAGGCCGTGGTTCAGCTTATTGATCATGTTGGTCAACCCGATCGAGTCGATATCAAAAACGGCAGTTGCGTCGGGATATGGTCCCATCTTCGGCGGGTCGCCGGTGATCACGAGCAGGTTGCGCAGACCAAGCGCCGCGGCGCCGAGAAGATCCGACATCATTCCCAGCAGATTTCGATCGCGACAGCAGTAGTGCAGCACTGACTCGATGCCGATCTGTTGTTCGACCAGCACCGCCGTTGCCAACGCGCTCATACGTGATTGCGCGCGCGCGCCGTCCGGAATGTTCACGGCGTCGACGCCGCCGAGTTTCAATAGACGAATCGAATCGAGTGTCTTCTTCGCGTCGACACCTTTCGGCGGCAGCACTTCGACGGAGGTGACAAACTCGCCGCGCGCGATCTTGCGTCCCCACTTCGAACGCTCTTCCGGCGGAACGACTTTGATATCCGGTGGTGTGATCTCGACCGCAGTCGGCGCTCCTGACGTGAAAGCGATGCGTTGCGCTCGCGGGGATGCGGCGCGGACGGAGTCGCAGATCAGTTTGATATGCGACGGAGTGGTCCCGCAGCAGCCGCCGATAAACTTCGCGCCCGTCTGGATAAACCGCTTTGCGAATTTCGACATGTACTCGGGCGAGCACATGTAAAACTGCCGACCCTGCACATCGCGTGGAAGACCCGCGTTAGGCTGCGCCGAGAGTTTCTTCTTCGTCACCTGACGCATCTTTTCCAAAGCGTTGAGGATGATGGCCGGACCAACACCGCAGTTCAGACCGATGACATCGGCGCCCCAGTTGTCGAGCCGTTCGGTGAAGAGTTCGGGGGTCGTGCCAAACAGCGTGTTGCCGTCGGTCATGATCGTCATCTGCGCGATGATCGGAAGGTCGCAAAGCTCGCGGACGGCGGCGATGGCCTGGCGAATTTCTGAGACGTCTGAGAAGGTTTCGAGACAGAAGAGATCGATGCCGCCTTCCAGCAAAGCGGTCGCTTGCGCCTTGAACAAGTCCTTCGCTTCGTCGAACGAAGTTGGACCATAGGGCTCGATGCGCAGTCCCAATGGACCGAGCGCGCCGGCAACGTAGGCGCGATCGCCGGCGGCCTTGCGGGCGATCTGCGCGGCGCGGGCGTTGATCTCGTGGAGATTTGCGTCGAGACCGTATTGCTGGAGTTTGTGGGCTGTCGCGCCGAAGGTGTTTGTTTCAATGATGTCGGCGCCGGCGCGGATGTATTCGGTGTGAATCTCGGCGACGAGGTCGGGGTTACTGAGATTCAGCTCGTCGTAGCAGCGATTTATGTAGACGCCCTTGGCGTAGAGCATGGTCCCCATCGCGCCGTCGACGACGAGGATGCGATCGGAGTCGAGAACATTTCTGAAGGAATCCATTATTGTGGGTCTTTGGTCTTGGGCCTTTTGGTTTTTGGTCTTGGGCCTTGGTCTTTGTTGCTGTGTCCGAAGACCAAAGACCCAAGACCCAAGACCAACCAAAGAAAAAGCCCCGCGCTAAACAACGGGACTTCAAAATCCGTTTGAAGTTTTTCGGGCTTTTGTTCGAAGGCGCCCGAGCTGTTTAGCTGTTTATTTTACGTGGCCGCAAGTCGCCTTAACTCACCACGTTTTTCATCGCTGCTTATACGCTGCCCTGACGGTCGCTGTCAAGTTTGACATTGGGCTATCTTGCGCAGAATCACGACCTGGTACGCCTCAATTTATCCGCTCCAATTAGAAAACAAAAGAGCCGACTTGATCAATTTGGAAGCTATTCTTCGCAATGCGGTTGAGGCGGGGGTGGCGCCATGGAATTGGGAATCACATAAAGCACAACCTCGAGTTTTTCTCGACAACCGCCCATAATCGTTACAATCCGTTTGGCGTCAATAGCATGCACCTTTACCATATAGTCCTTCGAACGTTTTGCGCGGAGTTCGGCGTCAACCGACCGCATACGGCGCCCACGGTAAACGATTAGGTAACCTAAAAGCGTCGGTTCATTCTCCTTCAAATAAAATGCGAGGTTGTCCAGGCGGGGCTTCTCTTGATTGAATGAAAGGTCTCCATATTCATCAAATGCTATTCCTGGATAAAAAGGCCGTGTGTCGAGAGCTTGAGAACTTTTTTGGCAACGTAAGTGGAGATCTTTCTCGGCGGGCTCACGTCTGATGCTATGCACCTCCTCCCCTTCTTTCTCGAGTCTGGTACTTATGCGAATTCCCGCTTCTCTATTGTAGTAATGGACCGCACGCTCAAGATGGGGATCAATTTCGCGCTCGTACTTAGTCATGTCTAGCTTGAGCTCAGCGATCTTCAACTCGTTACTTGGTTCGAAGGAGAGACTCACAACCGTATCCGGAGGAACGTTCCAGTCGTTTGTGTTTGGTCGTTTGCAGTAGCCCTTTGAATAGAACACGCGAACGCGTCCATCTTTCAATTGAAACGTAGCGGCGACACCTTTGGATTGTTGCGCCGAGCCAAGTAGCCTTTCGACGTCTTTTCGCGTGGAACGAAGCGGAACAATGTCTTGCCACGCCTTTTGCTGGGCCATTGCTATTGACGAAACAATTCCCAAGAAGATCATGCCTGTCAGTTTCTTAAACTTCATTTCCTCCTCGGCTTACAGGCTATTTCCATTGAGGAAGTCCAATTGATACTAGCGGTAAGTATGGCTTGTTTGGACGTCATCCCGGTGTAAGTAGGCGGCGCGATTCCCTTCATCGCAGCAACCGTGTCAGCCAGATGAATATCACCATACCGATTCTTCCCAGACAAGTGAATCAGTTCGTGCATTACCGAAAACAGCGTAATTCTCCTTTGCGATGCTGCTATGTCCTTATTGTTCGTAGGATTATTGCCAACCCAAGGAGTTGGCAATTCGACTTGCGCGTCACGACCACCAATAGATCCACGGTTGGTAGCACCCGGCAGTCCGTAGTACTGCTTGATTGTATCACCATAAACAAACTTGCCCTGCTTTGACACCTCGTTAAAGAGCTTCAAAATGTCGGTAGATTCAACGGGGTTGTTCTCTGTCGCCGTTCCAGCGATCAGGCTTGAAATAAACGCTGCACATCGGCCTTTGGACTCCTTAAGAATATCCTCAATTCCAGACCGCAGGTCGTCGACGTCGATGGCATCGTGCGCTACTTTGCCACCGGTCTGCGTCTGAAAGAACCACATAGAGGACGACGTTAGTAACGAGTCGTCCTCACTGTTAGTGGGTGGTGACCAATCCGTGCGTGGAACATTTGCGGACCCGTGTGCTATCGCCTCATTTAGCCCCAACTCGCCATGAAACTGAAAGTGCACTTGCTGAACGAATTCGTCAAGCGACACGCGCACTCCGTCAAGTGAAAAAGCCGCGAAAGGCTGTGATGGATTGAAGGTATTCGGGTGTTGCGCCAGCAGGCCCTCGTCGCGGATGCTTTGCGTAGCTGGATCAGTCACACCTTGATTTGCTCCTGTCGGATCGAGTTCTTGTTCAACGCTGGGAGCGCCT
>CBFGMX010000175.1:0-11552 GCA_965649955.1 uncultured bacterium | reverse complement strand
TCTCGAACAGTTTCGGGTTTGGTGGAACGAACGCGGCGTTGTTGTTTAAGAGGTACGAAGAATAGTGAAGATCATAGTGATGATGAAACAGGTCGCGAACAAAGACGCGATCCTGCGAATTAACAAGGACGCGACGTGGATCGAAGAAGGCGATCTGTCGTTTGAAGTAAGTGAGTCAGACGGCTATGCGCTCGAGGAGGCGTTGCGCGTTCGCGAGAAGCTGGGCGGGGAAGTGGTTGTTTGCTCGATGGGCCCGCAGCGCGTGAAGAGCGTGATCAAAGACGCGCTGGCGCGTGGCGCCGATCGGGCGATTCACGTGGTGGGCGATAACCTGGCGCATCTTTCGCCGTTCGCGGCGGCCCGGGTGTTGGCAGGCGCGATACAGGACGAAAAACCGGATCTCGTCATGACGGGTCTCCAGTCGGACGATCATGGCTACGGGCAAACCGGCGTGATCATGGCTGAATTACTGGGACTACCGCACGCGACGATCGTGATTGAAGTCGATGCCGCGGCGGACAAGTTTCGCGTGAAGCGCGAGCTGGAGAGCGGGTGGTACCAGTGGTACACGATGCCATTGCCCGCACTGCTAACGATTCAATCGGGCATCAGCCAGATTCGTTATGCGACGTTGAAGGGCATCATGGCGGCGAAGAAGAAGGAGATCAAAGAAGTGACGGCGCCCGCGGAGATCGTCGACCGGCCTTCGCACCAGCGCATCGACAAGATCTACCTGCCGACGAAGACCAAGCAGACGCAGATGCTCGGCAACGGCGACGCGAAAGCGGGCGCTGCCGAGTTGGCGCAGAAGCTCCACACGGAAGCACGAGTGTTTTAGGACCACGGATCAAGACGACATAAATGAGCAACGGAATACTTGTTTTCATAGAGAATAAAGGCGGGACCGCCAATCGCAGTTCATTCGAGGCGATTGCCGCGGCGCAGGCGTTTGGATCACAGTTGCAACAGCCTGTGAGTGCTGTTGTGCTTGGTGCGGATGTGTCGGCATTGGCCCAGGAGATCGCGGCTTACGACATCACGCGCGTGATCGCTGTCAGCGATCCGAAGTTGGCTGAATACACGCCCGACGCTTATGCCGGCGCGCTCGAACAAGTCGTCAAACAAGTCGATCCCAGTCTGGTTTTTCTGACCCACACCTACCAGGTGCGGGACTTCGCTCCGAAACTTGCCGCGCGTTTTCAGAAGTCGTTGATCAGCGATTGCATTCGCGCGAAAGCGGAAAACGGCAACATCGGATTCACGAGACGCATCTTTCTCGGCAAGCTCGACGCGGATGTTTCGTCTGATGGCGAAGCGCCTGTGTTTGCTACGTTCCAAACCGGCGCCTATCGTCCCGACCAGGCCAGCAAGGGAGGCTCGGCAGCGGTAGAAAACATGACGGTGCAGATCGGCGACGTGCGTATGGTTCCGGAAGCGCCGTTCCAGGAAGCGAAGCAGGCCGTCGATCTCACGAAAGCGGAAGTGATCATCGCCGTCGGTCGCGGCATCAAGAGCAAAGACAATCTGGTGCTGGCGGAGAAGTTGGCGGAAGTCCTGGGTGGTGACCTCGCAGCGTCGCGCCCGATCTGTGACGCCGAGTGGCTCCCGATCGATCGTCAGATCGGATCGTCAGGTCAAACAGTGGCGCCGAAGCTCTACGTCGCGCTCGGTATCTCCGGCGCGATCCAACATCTCGTGGGCATGAAGAACTCTGGAACCATTGTGGCCATCAACAAAGATCCCGAAGCGCCTATTTTCGACATCGCCGACTACGGCATCGCCGGCGACCTGTTTGAAGCTGTTCCGGTGTTGACCGAAGAGATAAAGAAGATCAAGGGGATTGCTTAAACACCGATCTCTTCAATTCTTCTACGACTTCACCGGTTCTCCATTCATTGCCCTGGTAGACCTTCGCAACTTTCCCGTCCGGATTGACAATCACCGTTCGTAACGCGTGAACGATCTGGTCCTTCTCCGGGAAATACGTAAGCCCGAAATATTGCGCGATCTCCTTCACCTGATCGGCTGTTCCTGTCGCAAACTCCCAATGCGCGAATGTCTCGCTGTCGTAGCGCTCGGAATGCGCGGCGCCGTAGCTGCGCAAGACTTTCGGATCGTCGTAAGCGGGATCGATGCTGATGCTGAGGAGATGCGTCTTCGCGTATAGCTCGGGATCCTGGCCCAACTGCCGCTCGATCTGCGCGAAGTTGTTACTCATCAACGTGCATTGATCGGGAAAGGGACAACGCGTGTAAATGAACGTCAGCAGCAGGGCCTTCCCGCGGTAGTTATGGATACGGATCGGTTTCGCATCCTGGTTGACCAGCGAGTAGTTCGGAACTTCGTCGCCTTCCTTCGCCGCGACCGCGGGTGCCACAACGGGACCGCCGGCGTCTTGCTTAACAACTACGAAAAGGTTCTCTAGCCAGGAGTGCGATCCGTCAACGACCAGCGTGGCCGTAACTTCCGCGTTCGGCACGAGCATTTGCAGGTCCGACTCGTTGCGTACGGTGAAAGGCATCGTCATCCCCGGCATGTAGCCTTTGATCTCTTCGTGCGCGATCGTCACCAGGTGCTTTTCGGGTTCGACGATCACGACCTTGCCTTTCAGGTCGTAACGCTTCTCGTTGCCGCGGCTGCACGACACGACGCACCCCACAAGTGCGATTAGTATCAGTAGGAGAGTGCGATTCATTTGCCCGCCTCTGATATGGGATTGAGTTGGGCGTTATAGAGTCGCTGGTAATTCCAGTAGTTCGCCAACACTTTGTAAACGTAGTCCTTCGTCTGCGAGAAGCCGATCTCCGGAACGTAGCGGTCCGCTTCCGTTGCGCGTGAGCGGGCAATCCATCGTGCAAGGTTGTCTTCGCCTCCGTTGTAAGAACCGGCGACTGCCTGCGGCTGGTCCGGAAACAGTTTGAACAGTTTCGCCAGATACTCTGAGCCGAAAAGAATCGCAGTGTCGGCGTTGTACAGATCGTCCTGATCGAAGTGGGCAAGTTTTAGTTCGCCGGCGATCTGGTTTGCGGTCGAAGGGATGAACTGCATCATCCCGCGAGCGGCGGCGATCGATTTCGCTTCCGCCTGGAACCGAGATTCCTGTCGCGCAATCGACAAAACGAACCGCGGATCGACGTTTCTCGATGTCGCATGTTTCAAAAGCGAATCGCGAAACGGAGCTGGGTAAAACAGTGCGACGAGATCACGCGGCGCCAGTTCCAGCACATAATCCGCCGGCAGGGTTTTCCAAAGTGGTTCGGCGAAGCGAATCGCACGATTGGGCAGGCCGGCGCGTAACGAGAGGATCGCGATGGTGTACGCCTCGTCTGAGTTTGGAGTGATGGTTCCGCGTTTCGCCAGGAATTCGGGTAACGCCTCATCGTAGATTTCGAGCGCCAGAAGCATATCCCCGAGGGTTTCGGGCTTTTGACTTGCGAGCGAGATCTGGTTGAACTTCGGCAGCCGGTAGGCAGGCAGCGCCTCGTACGCCACTTGCAGGCGCTTCAATATCTCGGCGCGAGTTTTTGGATCGTTCGTCAACCGCAACGCTGAATGTGCCGCGACTCTCGCCGGTTCGTGTTGTTCAGATTTCACCTCATTCAGCAGCGAATTCAACTTCATCTGAACCATTGAGCGCGACTTTTCCTGTGCGGCCAGTGCGAGTAGCCGCTGCGTCGCGCGCATGCCGTAGTACTCGTTGCGGCCGTCGGGAATCGACAAATAGGCTGCGACGGCATCCTCAGTCCGGCCCATCTGTTCAAGTGCAAAGGCGCGCAGGAAGTTGATCTCCGCCGGGTTGGTTCCACCGGGAACGCGCGTCCCACCGAGATCGGAGAACTTCGACAACTCTTCCGCATCGCGCACGGCGGCGGGCCAGTTTGCCTGGGCCAGGTGAATTCGCAGTTGCGCAAACAGAGCCAGTACGCCACCGATGTCGTTTTTGAAACGCGCGCGCGTTTGCTGCACCCAATCGAGCGCTTCGTTGTGACGGCCGGCTTCGTGTAAGACGTCGATCAGGTTTAAATATGGGCGCTCAGGATTTGGTGCGTCAGGAAAACGCGCCATGAAACGTTTATAAGCCGCGATAGCGTCGTCGTAGCGTTTCATGCGCAGGTAGGTCGAACCGAGAAAGCTCAACGCCTCACGGGCGCTCGTCGAATCGGGATAGGTGTCGACGACTTTCTGAAACGTTTTCACCGCGTCGTCATACTTCGTTTCGAGATAGAACCCGCGGGCGAGTTGGAACACGGCGTTGGGCAGCGTACTGCTTTGCGGATAACGATCGATCAGTGTCTGGTAATGAAGGCGCGCACCGGCGAAATCGCGGTTGAACTGGTAGACCGAGGCGCGTAGCAGGTGGTCCGCCTCGGAGAGCGTGGCGTTGCCGTCGAATGAATCGAGTTTTCGCACAGCCGCAAGCGCGAAGTCATCCGGACGCGACGCGTCGGGCATCTGCATGACGAGGCGCGTGAACATTTCGCGTGCCTCCGCGTTTTTGCCGGCGCGAGCAAGCGATTCACCAGTCAACAACAACGCCTCGCGCGAGAGCGTCGTGTTTTTGGATAAACTGAGCGGCCGGGCACTGTCTGCGGCGGCTGGAAAATCTCCGCTCTCGAAAAAACTCTGGCTGAGTCTCAACGCGGCGGTTTCGGCGAGAAGACTCGACGGGGCGGTAGCCAGCAGTTGTCGCAATCGCTCTCGTTCGAGTGGAAGGTCGCCCGTCGATCGTGCGATGCGGGCCAATCTCCAGAGCGCATACTCTTTCAGAACGGAGTTACTCGAAACTACTGACTGGTAATTTGCGGTGGCGTTCGCGATGTTGCCGGAGCGTTCGGCTTCGCGGCCGCGCAGGTATTCAGTGTTCGGTTGAGCAACAACAGGTAACACCGACAACACTGATAGTAGAATTAGTCTCAGGAATAACATGGCTCGAATTATAATCGGAGCAATCTGTGTATACTATCGGTCAACAAATGGAAACTCGCGCAAGGTTGCTTGAGGGTGGGCCACTAGCGGGCCAAATCAAGCAGGAAGTAAAGACTGAAATCGAAGAGATGGTCCGGGCGCAAGGCGTGCGACCATGTCTCGCGGCGGTGCGTGTCGGCGATGATCCCGCTTCCGCCGTGTACGTCGGAAACAAGATCAAGGCGTGCGAAGAGGTCGGCATCCGTTCCGAGCATCATGCGTTGCCGGACTCGACAACGACCGCGGAACTTTTGGATCTTATCGCGTCGTTGAATTCGCGCGACGACGTCGACGGGATTCTCACGCAGCTTCCTTTGCCCGCGGGAATTGAAGAGCGCTCGATCATCGAAGCTATCGATCCGGCTAAGGACGTCGACGGGTTTCATCCGGTTAACGTCGGAAACCTGGCGCTCGGCAGACCTGCGTTCGTACCCTGCACGCCCGCCGGAATCATCGAAATGCTGATTCACAATGACGTCGAGATTCGCGGCGCCCGCGCCTGTGTCGTCGGCCGCAGTCAGATCGTAGGACGTCCAATGGCACAACTGCTTTTGCAACGCGACGCGACGGTGACGATCTGCCACTCGCGCACGCGCGAACTCGCTTCCGTAACTCGCGAAGCCGATTTGCTGATCGTCGCGATCGGCCGCACTGGAATGATCCGCCGCGAGCATATCAAGCCGGGTGCGACGGTTATCGACGTCGGCATGAATAAAGTGACTGACGCAGATCAAGTGCGTGAACTGTTTGGTTCGGAAGCCGACAGACGGCTCGATGTATTGTCTAAGCGCGGTTACACGCTCGTGGGCGACGTGCATCCAGCCGAGGCCACTGAAGTTGCCGGACGACTAACGCCGGTTCCTGGCGGCGTCGGTTTGCTCACGGTCGCGATGTTGATGAAAAACACGTTGTTGGCCGCCAGGCTGCGGCGAGCTTGATTCGACATGCTTCGTGTTGGTCTAACCGGATCGATCGCCGTCGGCAAGTCATTTGTGACGTCCGTTCTTGCCGAGCTGGGTTGTCGCGTCCTCGACGCGGACCAAACGGCACGCGAAGTCGTCATGCCGGGCGCGGCCGGTTTGGCGGCAGTAGTCCGCGAGTTTGGCGAAGAGGTCCTGGCGCCTGACGGAACGCTGGATCGGGCGCACATGGCGTCGATCGTTTTTGCGGATGAACAGAAACGCCTGCGTTTGAATCAGATACTTCATCCGTTCATTATTGCGCGCCAGGACGAGATCCTGCGCGAGTGGGAGAGAGAAGACCGGAACGGCATTGCGATCGTCGATGCGGCGCTGATGATCGAGTCGGGCGGTTACAAGCGTTTCGACAAGTTGATCGTGGTCCATTGCCGTCCCGAGGTCCAACTCGAGCGGTTGATGCTGCGCGACAAGGTCACGCTCGCGGAAGCACAAAGGCGCATCGCGTCGCAGATGCCGCAGGAAGAAAAGCAGCGGTACGCCGATTATCTAATTGACACCTCCGATGGTTTTGAACCGGCACGACAGCGGACGATTGAAGTTTACAAAGAGTTATGTAAACAAAGATGAATAGCCACGAGACGCACAAGAGGCACAAAGGGTAGAAAGGGTAGAAAGGGCACAACGACTTGGAGTCATGTGCATGAGACGTTCCAGGACATCGGCATTTTTCGCGTTGCTGCTGATACTCTGCCTGACGCACAGCGGCTGTTTCAGCGGCGACGAGCCATCGACTTATTACGGCAACGTCGTTGCGCCGCGCGCGCAGGAATTTCGCTGGAGCGACGGGGGACTTCCGCAAACCTTCGACCCGGCGTTCGCTGCGGCGCCGCCTGACACTGACGCGGTGCGCGCGCTGTTCGAAGGACTGACCGATTACGATCCGAAAACTCTGGCGCCAGTTCCGGCGGTCGCGACCCGTTGGGAATCTTCCGCTGATGGACGCGTCTGGACGTTTTATCTTCGCGACAATGCGCGTTGGTCCAATGGCGAACGAGTGACCGCCGGCGACTTTGTTCGTTCGTGGGAACGGACGTTAAAGATTGGTCCACTCGCTCCGCATACTGAGTTGCTCGAAAACATCGAAGGCGCCACGGCAACCGTCACCGCCGAACCGGTGCAACCAAGTGAGCCGCCACCGGCCCAGCCAACATCCGAGCCACCGCCGCCACCGTTCGGCGCCCGTGCCGTAGACGATAACGTTCTCCAGGTCACGCTTGAACACGCCGATCACACTTTTCCCGCGCTCGTGGCCCATCCAGTGTTTCGCCCGGTTAAGGTCGACGATCCGGATTACACTCAGCGACTCAACTCTCACGAGCTGATTTCAAACGGCGCCTTTCAGTTGTCAGCCACCGAAACCGATCGCGTAAGTCTTGAAAGAGCAAAGACATACTGGGACGACGCTTCAGTCGCGCTCGATCGCGTCACGTTTGTGAACACTGCCAACGCCGAAGACGCTTTGGCCGCTTATCGCGCAGGCAAAATTGACGCGGTGACAAATGCTGCCTTCGAACCACTGGCGTTGAAACTTCTCGCTCCCTACAAAGATTTCCGTCGTTCAACCTTTGGCGCGCTCACGTTCTACGCTTTCAACACCTCGCGCGCTCCATTCGACGACGTTCGCGTGCGGGAGGCGCTGGCGCTCGCGATCGATCGCGAACGTGTCAGTCGCGACGAACTCGGCGGTGCGACTGAACCGGCCGGAAAGTTTCTTCCGGAAGCGATTTCGGGTGAGAAACCGGTCGTCGACGACACGGAGATGCTCGAACACGACATCAACCGCGCCCGGGAACTGCTCGCCGCAGCAGGTTATCCGGACGGCGAGGGCTTTCCGGTGATCAGGTTGTTGATCAACCGCAACGAGCAACAACGCGTCGTGGCGCAGTCGATCGCCGAGATGTGGCGCTCGGCTCTAAACATCGAAACCGAGATCGTGATCAAAATTTGGGACGAGTACGAAAAGTCGATCCAAGCGGGGGATTACGATGTCGTGCGGCGTGGAATGGTGATGCAAACGACGAGCGAGCTGACGAACCTGCGCATGTTGTTCGATGGCGATTCGCCGGAATCAGAAACGGAAGCGTTGAAGGATCTGAAAGCGATGCCGATCTATTTCGCGTCGTCGTATGCGGTCGTGAAGCCGTACGTTTCCGGATTCGATCCAAACGTGCTCGACGCGCCGAATCTCAAAAACACACGCATCAACACAAATTGGCGGCAATAATCAAACAAGGTGGAGTGATCGCGTTTCGCACCGACACGTTTTACGGGCTTGGCGCCGACCCGTTCAATTCCGCTGCCGTGGCTCGCATCAGAGCCTTGAAGGGCAGGGAAGACGATAAACCGATCCTGCTGTTGATCTCCGACACGGGTGAAGCTGAACGTCTTCTCATTGAGCGGTCGCCGGAGTTTGAAAAACTTGCCGCAAGGTTCTGGCCTGGTCCATTGACGATCATCGGCAGGGCCGTAAAAGAACTTCCGGAAGAAATTACTGCCGGCACGGGAACAGTTGGCATTCGACTACCTGCCGACGCGAATGTCCGCGAGCTGGTGCGCGAGTGCGGCGGAGCGCTGACGGCGACGAGCGCGAACCCAGCAGGATGCGAGCCGGCTCGTTCCGCTGATGAAGTGCGAAGTTATTTTCCGGAAGGAATCGATTTAGTAATCGATGGCGGGGAGGTCACGGCCATCGAGCCATCGACAGTTGTCGATGCAACCATCTCACCGCCGCGGATCATTCGCGAGGGCGCCCTCGCTGCAAGACTCATTGCCCTTCGCGAGTGAGGGTCCTGACGAAGCCCCAATCTCCGCTGGCATTCACCTTAATGTTCCCGACGTTCTTGCGAGCGATCACGATGTTCGACTGGTACCACAACGGAAACACGGGCACATCGCGACTCACAATTTCCTGGGTTCGGACGTAAAGTTCGCGCGCTTTCTGCCGGTCGAAAGTATTCACGGCTTCTTCCACCAGCCGGTCGAGCTCGGGATTGCTGTAGCGGCTGCGGTTGCGCGAGATTTTCGTCTCCGTCGGGATCTCCGACGTCGCAAACAAATCTTTATAGAAGATAGGATCCTGATTGCCACCAACCCATTGCGAGTACCCGATCTGAAAATTGCCCCGCCGCATTTCATCAAACAACGTATTGCCCTCGTAAGTCTGAATCTCGACCGGGATGCCTACGTCCTGGAGTTGATTTTGAATCACTACAGCATAATTCCGGCCGGCAACGCTGCTTCCTGAAACGCCGTATCTAACCTTCTTCTCGAAACGCATTCGTGGTCCATCGCCATCGGGATCGCGAAACCCCGCCTCATCGAGCAGTCTTTTCGCCATGGCTGGATCGTACGAATACGTCTGACCGGTAGAATAGGCCCATGACTCTTCGGGAATGATCGAGTGGGCCACCTTTCCGTAACCCGCCACCAGTGTATTGATAATCGTCTGGCGGTCGATCGCGTATGCGATGGCTTGCCGTACTTTTACATTGTCGAGTGGTGCTGATGCCGTGTTGATAGTAAGCAATAACACGTTCGAGCCATTGAACACCTTCACCTGGAGGTTAGGGTCCTGTTCCAGTCGCTTCACCGCGTCTGGTTGCAGGCTGGTCGGCATGGGCGCGATGTCGACACGACCCGATTGCAGCTCAGCCTGCATGGCGTTCATGTCAGGAATCACTCGCACTCGGACCATCTGCAACTTCGACGCACCTTCCCAATATTCCGGGAACGCTTCGAGGTCCACCACCTGCTGCGAATTGTCATAGTTAATGAACTTGAACGGGCCGGTGCCCATCGGACGCGTCTTCTGCGACTCGTAACTGTCCTTCGCGATGATGGGAATTGCTACCAGGTTAGACAGCAACCCTACCCACGGCTTATTCAACGTTACGATCAGTGTTTTCGGATCAGGCGCATCGACGCTTTTGATGTAGCTTTGTTTGTTGGCTCCTGTGCCTTCGAAAAAGCTGGCGGACTTGGCAAAACTGCTCGCCAGCAGCAGATCGAGCGTGTATTTCGCGTCGGCGGAACTGAACCCGCGCCCGTCGTGAAACTTCACGCCGTCGTGCAATGTGAAGGTAAAAGTCAGACCGTCGTCCGAGCGTTGGATGTTCGTGGCGAGTTCACCGACGTAGTCAAACTGCTCGTTCTTCTTTACGAGCTTGTTGAAGATCAACGTGCTTACTCGCTCGCTCGCGGCGTCAGTGGAAGGCGAGCCGATCGGATCGATCGTGCGGATGTTGTCGCCGAGGGCGATTACGAACGCCTCGCTTCGGTTGCGGCAACCCGCCGGAACAATCATTAAAACTATCAAAGAAAACAGCAGGATAAACTGGCTTATCCTCACTTAATCGTGCCTCCGTAAACGTAGTTGAGCTTACTGTTGAGCTTTTCGATGCTGTCGGAGAGAAACTTGAAACGTTCGAGATCGAGTGGCAAAGGCGGCTCGACGATCGCTTTGGTTTTGGCGATGCGTTGCAACGACTCTTGAATGCGACCTTCAGGCAATCGGCCGGAGTTAGACGCCTCCAGCAGCGCTTCGTAGCCGCGCCGGATTTTATCGGGGGACGCGCAAATCAGCAGCATGTCTTCGCCCGCAAGTGACGCTCGTACTGCGGCGTCGCCGAGCTCGTAGTGCCGGGCGATGGCGCCCATCTCGAGGTCGTCCGTGACGACCAGATGCTTATATCCCAGTTCGTGGCGGAGCAACTTGGTGACGATGTTGTAATTCAGCGATGCTGGTTCGAGCAATCCGCCAGTGACTTCCTCTCGAATGTCGATGTTCGGAAACCCACCGTGACTCACCATCACACACCGCACGCGATCGTCACGACGTTGAAACAGTTCGATGTAGGGTGCGAGATCCTGCGCGATCAAATCTTCGTGCGAGAGCCGTACGACGGGCATTTCTTCATGCGAATCGACTTCACCCGCGCCAATTCCCGGAAAATGCTTCAGACAACCGAGACATCCCGTGCCCTGAAGACCGCGCATGTAAACCGTTGTGTAGCCGAGCACTTCGCCGGGCGAACGTCCAAACGAGCGCGAGTAAAGACCGTTCGACAGCAGATCGCGATCGTCGGTCATGATCGACATCACCGGCGCGAAATTGATGTTGAATCCGAGCATGCGCAGCGTTTCACCGGTGATGCGGCCGAGTGCTCGTGCGGCAGCGAGATCGCCGTGCTGGCGAATCGTTCGTGCGGCGGGCATGGGCGTGAATATGCGGCGCAGGCGATCGACTAGTCCGCCTTCCTGATCGATACCGATTAGCGGCGGCGTCGGCACGAGCTCACGAACGCCGTCGAGCAGTCCTCGCAGTTGTTCAGGACTTACGACGTTGCGGCCGAAGATGATCACACCGCCCGGTTTGACGTCGGTGATCATCGCGCGCGTTTCGGCGTCCAGTTCGGTGCCCGGAAGTCCGATGAAGAGGAATTGTCCGATTTGTTGTTCGCGGGGAAGTGAATAAAGATTTTCAGGCGCCATTGATGTCGAAAGTTTAGCATACGATCCGTTTAATCTGTGGTTTAATAAACACACCTATGCCGCGCGAAATCACCGATCGGGGTCGCGTTGTTGAAGCCGTTCAGAATCTTTCTCTCA
>CBFGMX010000174.1:0-11730 GCA_965649955.1 uncultured bacterium | reverse complement strand
AAAAGGCACAAGCAATAAGCGGGTCGTCAACTAAAGCAAGGCGATAATTGGTTCCTCAACGAATTCCAATCCTGATGCCTTTTCGTGGCCCTTCTTGTGCCTTTTCGTGGCTCTTTTTTGTGCCTTTTTGTGGCTCCGTTCTTGTGGCTTGGCTCAGCGCAGGTTGGTGTCGAAGAAGTCAATCACGACGCGATCGTAAGCTTCACCTTGTTCGCCGGTTGCCGACGGAAGGCTGAATCCACTTAACGGCAGATCGATTCGTGCCTGTACGTTGCCCTGATTCGGAAAACAGCTTTGCAGCGAGGCGGTCGCACCCCTGAGCCGCCCGGCCTCCGCACCTGACAGCAGTAACACACGCGCATCGAGCACTGACTTCGCGAGGTCGCACGCCGGAGTGCTTTCGTAACCGCCCATCAGGTAGATCTTCATCGCCGTGCGTGACAGTGATTGCACCAGACCATTGTCGATCGCGACACAGTTTGAGACAGCGGTATTCAGGAGTTCATCGGGTGAGCCGACGATCGAATCGACCACGAGTACCTTGATGCGATCGTCCTGCGCTGCTGCCTTCAAACCGCTGTAGGCGCCGAGTTCCACACCGTAAACACCTAGTCTCTCGCCGACCAGCTTCTTTTGATTTTCAGCTTTGAGTGTTTGAAGAAACTCGATCGCGGCCATCACGTCGTCACCTTCGCGCGCGCCGAGTGAGGACCAACCAATCAAAGGCTTCTCGCCGTGGCCGCGCAGTTCGGGCCAGAGAATCGTGTAGTTGGTTGTCTCGTTGATCTTGACGCCGAGGTTGAAGAGCCACGAACGGTCGCCCTCGTAACGATGAAGCAACACTACTGCCGGCGCTCCTTCCGCACCTTTCATCAGCCAGCCGCGCGCGGGACGGCCGTCGCGGTTGGTCCATGTTTCATCGGTGACCTTCAAAGCTCGCCCGCTGATGCGCGCAAACCCTTCCGGCGTGACGACGTACGGGCGTCGCGCGGGACGCGTGACGCAGTACACGATGAAAGAGAGTGAGCCAACCACTGCCAGCGCGATAACCAGAACTATTGGCAGGAAAGACTTGATGAGCCTTTTACCAAATCTTCGTCGAGGTGGCATGAGAGTAAGTAATCAGTAAAAACCGTGGTCCCTTATCTGTCGCTACCGAGACCACGGATGATGCCATAATAGTCGTCCGGCGTGTTGATGTTAACAAAAAACGTTTCCGCCTGATCGAGATTCGCGATTTCCGCGAACTCGACCCAGCGTGTGTTCACGCTTTGCAGAAGGTCCAACGGGCGTCGCCGGCCCGCTTCGATCAACTCGGCCGCGCGACGGGCGCAGGGATCGACGCGGTACAGTGCGGCGAGCGGTTGAGGCCGTCCGTCCGGCTGCATCGGCACTACCGCTTCATGCCCCGTCCTCAACGATGCGAGACTCCGAAAGAGTTCGGCAGTAACGAGAGGCAGATCGCAGGCGACGACGATGGCCCACTCGCGGCGGCACGCGGAGAGTGCGGCGTGCAATCCGCCGAGTGCTCCCCATTGCGGGTAGATGTCGGCGACCGTAGATAGTTTTGAATTTTCCCGCCCGCCTACCAACCTTATCGAGTCTGTGATCGTCTGAAGTGTGGCCCCAATGCGTTCCACAAAGGTCTGTTTTTCGAGCAGCAGTTGAGACTTGTCAGTGCCCATTCTGCTCGAGGCTCCGCCCGCGAGGATGAATGCTTCGATTTGTGTAATTGGTGTTTGCAACCTGCTAACCATCTTAATCTTGACCGCCTTCTCCGGCGAAGTTTATAGTCCTTAACCGATGAAGAGATTTGCCTCCATTTTTAGCGCATTACTGATCGTCGCACTGGCGAACGTGGCTTTCGCCCAGCAGCCGGTCGGATCGTCGAAAAGCAACGAGCTGTTTCCTCTGGAAGATGTTCGTCCCGGAATGAAAGGGACTGCGAGAACAGTCTTTAGCGGGTCGGAGACACAGGAGTTCAACGTCGAGATTCTGGGCGTGCTGCCCGGTTTTCCCGGACCCCGCCAGTCGGCCATCATCGGCAGACTAAGCGGGTCAAACGTGGAAAGAACCGGTGTTTTCGCGGGTATGTCGGGCTCGCCGGTTTACATCGACGGGAAGATCGTCGGCGCCATCGCGTTCAGCTTTCCTTTTTCAAAGGAGCCGATCGCCGGGATCACGCCGATCAAGCAGATGATCGATATCTTCAACAAGGGCGTTGAAAACGAGAAGGCCAAACCCAGGGAACCGCGCGCCGTCTCCTTTGCGCAGCTCGCCGGCACTGACTGGAAGCCAAATCTTCCGAAACCTGCCGTTTCGTCCGTTTCACTGTTGGCGCCGGTGTCTGCCGGCTCGCCGTTGCTGCCGCTGCTGGGTCAACAGATGACGCCGATCGCGACGCCACTCGTTTTCAGCGGCATTAGCCAGGAGTCGTTATCGATGTTCGCGCCGCAGTTGGTGGCCAGCGGACTGTTGCCGGTTTCGGGTGTCGGCGGTTCAGCGGCGATCACACCGATGGCGGAAGTGAATGGCAAAACGTTCCCGCCGGGCAGCTCGATCAGCGTGCAACTGGTGCGTGGCGATTACTCGCTCGCGGCCGCTGGCACCGTCACGATGCGCGATGGCGATCGAATCTATGCCTTCGGTCATCCGTTTTTGAGTCTTGGCGCGTCGGACATGCCGATGACGGAATCGTCAGTCGTCACGGTCATCGCAAACATGAACAACTCGTTCAAGCTTGCAGTGCCGGGACAGATGGTCGGCTCGATCTCGCAGGACCGCGCGTCGGGAATCTATGGCTTGCTCGGTCGGGCCCCAAAGATGATTCCGGTGAAGGTGAACCTTCACACCAGCCGCGATCGCACGGAAACATACAATTATGAGATCGTGAGCGACTCGTTCTTGACGCCGCTGCTGCTGAACATCACCGTTTTCAACACAATCACCTCGAGCGAGCGGGTGTTGGGAGAGTCGACGATCACGCTCAAAGGTGAGATCAAAGTTAAAGGTCAGGAACCGATCCAGGTCGACCGCCGCTTCTCGGCCAATAACTCACTCGTGCAGGCTGCAAGTTCGATTGCAGCGCCTGTTGGCTCGTTGTTGACAAGCGGTTTCGACGACGTGCAGCTCGACGGCATCACGCTCGACATCTCGTCTTCCGAAACCAAGTACGCCGGAACACTCGAACGAATCACGCTCGATCGCACCGAAGTTCGACGGGGCGAGAAGGTGGAAGTCCAGGCTTACGTCCGGACCGAATCAGGAAAGCAGTTTGTGCAGCGCATTCCGGTCCAGATTCCGGACGATGCAGCGGTGGGCCAGTTGCTCGTGTTTGTGGGAGACGGTGGAGCGTTGCAGGAAGGGTCGCCGTCGAAATCGTTTGTGCCGCAGGATCTGAGCCAACTCGTGCGGGCGATTAACACGGTGAAGAAGAGTGACCGGTTGTACGTGAAACTGTTTCGCATCACAGCCGGCGCGGTGATCGGGACGAGCGAACTACCGAGCCTGCCGCCCTCGATGGTTGCGACGCTGAACAGCGATCGCACTTCGGGCGGTTATACGCCGACTGTGTTGTCTCCGGTTTACGAGATGGAATTGCCGCCCGCAGAATTCGTAATCTCCGGGCAGCAACTCATCGCTATCGATGTGGTGAGATAGTAACCACGGATATCGCTTCAATCTGTGGTTACTTGTTCTCCTTCGCCACGGCGCCAGACGGATTTGCCAACGCTGCAATGCGCGCCTTGAGCCCCGCAGTCAGCGTATCGACTTCCTCAGGCGTGTAATTCGCCGCCCGGAAAGCGTCTTTAATCTGCTCGTCACTCAGTCCTTTGAAACGCTCGCTTAGCCAGCGGGCGTCCGCGACGGTGATCCCTTCGAACAGCTTCTGGTTCTTGCCGCCGTAGTTGAAGTCAATCACATCTCCCTTCACCGCTTTGATGAAGTCGGCTTTGACGTAGTCCTTAGGCTCGTTGCGACTGCGTGAGAAGAAGCCGCCGGTCTTTCCGAATGAGCCGCCAAGATCGCTGATGATGTAGTGCAACTCTGCCTCCCCGGTAGACGCGTTACGCATGGCGAGGATTTCGTTGTTGTCGTCTTTCATGTCCCAGTTGTTAATCATCAGCATCAGGATCTTCAGACCACGAAACTCCGGCGTGTTTTGAAATGGATTGTTCTCCCACATCCAGTTTCCGACCCGGTCAACATCTTTCGGCCGCGCTTCAAGACGGACGTTCTCGAACTCGCCCTTGCCTTCGATCTTCGCTTTCGGAACCAGGTAAGCGATCTCGGTTGGGTAGCCCAGCGCCCACAGCAGACGGTTTGCGGCGGTGTCAGGTTGTGCTTCCTTTCCCAGCTTCGCGATCCATTCGTTGCCTTTGGCATCGCGTACGCGGTACTTGGTCGAGTAACCGCCGGTTTTTTGCTCGATGAACGTAAGTTTGCTGATGTCCGGCTTCATTGCTTCGCCGCCCGCGCCGAGCAGCAGGTTTCGTGACGCGACGTCGGTGGGTTCGCGCCAGAAGACCGGAGTGCCGGTAGGTGTTTTCTTTTCTTTTTTACCTTTGTCATCTTGCGCCGCTGCCGAAAAAGGCAGGGCCAGCATCAACACCAGCAAAAAGACGCGCCAATATTCGAATCTGGTACGAAACATTGTTTTCTCCACGCTGTAAATTTCTGGTACAGACTGAACAGTCTCCGTCTTGTTAACGCGCACAAAACGGCACAAATGTGTCAGTCACCTCACTCAAAGGCAACACAGATACCGCCGGAGATGAGTAAAAATGCGGGGTTTACGGGTTTGGTGGCGTCGCGCCCTGTGGCGTAATCCACAGCTCGACAAACAACTCGTCGCGCGCCGCACCCACGAGAGTCACGATACGGTGCTGATCGATGCCTCGTGAGTTGACCATGTAGTCGACGATGCGCGTCGCGTGATGTTGGACGTCGCCGCGTTTGCCGCCGCGACCGGGATAGATGACGACGTAGGCCGTCGCGGTCGGATCGTTCTGCAACTCGATCACGAAATTATCGAGCCGGGCTTTCTCGTCGTTACGCTGGATGTCGGGGAACTCGTCAAATCGGCGGCTGACGATCCGCGGCACCGGGATCGAAACACCACAGTCTGCCGAGCACATCAACGATCCATATCCGGCCATTGACAACGACGCACGTACAGTTTGACCCGCGAGGCCGGTAGTGTTGACCTTGATGGTGTTGGTCCCCTGGCCTTCCATGATCGTTCCCGCGGAGACGGTCCAGTTGTAAGCGGGCGTGATCGCCGGCGTGCCGCCGGTGTAACGCGAAGTAAACGTCAGGGGTTGATCGATTCCGATGTTGGTAGGACAGACGATTTCGATAGTTGGACAAACAGGTGGAATTACGGGACACGGATTTACCAGCACGCTCACGGACGAGAATGCATGACACTCGCCTTCGGTACCGCTGGATTGGATGTCTAAAGACGCTTTGTGATAACCGGGTTTGAGACCCGTCAGGTCCCAGGTGACAGTCGGCCCATCGCCTGTGATCACACCGCCCGACGTCGTCCAGCGGTACTTGATCGGATTTCCGTCGGGAGATACGGCGTTGGCGGTGAGCTGCACTTTTGGACCACCGGCTTCGGTACAAGCGGATACGGCCTTCGCGCTTGAGCTAAGGCTGAGAGTCAGCGGCCGGTTGACCGAGGAGACGACGGTTGGTTTTTGCGCGTGCGTCTGGTGCGTAAGCACGATGGCAGCCAGGGCAATTGGCGCCATGAAAAGGATCGCGAGGGGGCGTCGGTTTTTAGACATCGGTACTCCTAAAGAAATTGATAACCAGCCCTGTTTTCCAGTCTGGGCCGCTTGACTGCTGGTTGACTCGACGCCGAAATTGGCGTTAGATAATCGCGCTTCTTTCCCCAACCCTAAGGGCTATTCAACGAGCGGCTGAGTTTTCACGAGATGAGACGAATTCTCTTATTCTGCTCCGTGTGTTTACTGGTGTTTGCACTTGGTTGCAAGCGGAGCGGTCAGCAGTCGACGAATAATAGTGCCGGAACGGCGGAGGTGTCCAACGGTTTAAATGGCGACCAGACGCAGGCGAAGGTGCTGTTGGAAAAAGGCAAGGAGCTGTACGTGGACGATCAGGACACGGAAGCGGTAGCCGCTTTTCAGGAGGCGATCAAGCTCGACCCGAATCTCGCGGAGGCGTATTTTCGGCTCGCGCTCGGCTACGAAGCGCTCAATAAGCGCGAAGACGCCGAGTCGCAGTATAAAAAAGCGGTTGATGCTTACAAAAAGCACCTCGACGGGAACCCTGAAGACGCCGAGGCGCACTATAATCTCGGTCAATCCTACGCAAACCTGGGGAATTACAGCGAAGCGATACGCGAATACCGGCAGGCAACCAGGTTGAAAACCGACGATCCCGATATTTACTACGATCTGGGCGTCGCGCATACGAAGTTGGCGCAGTACGACGCGGCTGCGGCGGCTTTTTCGAAGTCGCTCGAGATCGACCCGGATTATTACCGGGCCCAGGACGCTCTCGACGAGGCGAAGCAAGGCATAAAGCGGATCCGGGCCGGCAAGAAGCACCAGGCAGATTTGTTGAAGAGACAGAAGGAAGAAGAGTTGAAGAAGGCCGGGTTGAGTGTCCCGTCGCCAACACCGAAGGGGTAAGCAAATTCCGGCTCAGGGTTATTCGATGGCTACTTACACACCACCGCCTTATTTTCCGCAGACTTCGTTATCACCGCCCGACAAGAAGCGGTACAGAAAGTTCAAGCTCGTGATGGTGCTGTTGAGCGTTGTGCTGGTGGCCGTCATCGGCGCTGCTGGTTACGGCATCTGGCAACTACTTAAGTGGCTGCTGTAAATCCGAGATCTTCCTGTTTTACAGCGGTTTCGCACGCGGGAAACACATAGTTAGAGGACAAGCTCACGGCGCCTAACGTATCTACACGGATACGCTTGACATAGAAGCTCTACGACCTTATAGTCTCGCGTTTCGGACACGGGGGTCTGAAGTAAATAAGCAACGTCCAGTTGGTTCTGTCGGTGTGGAGGCGTTGCTCGGCCAAAGCGGTAACTGGCCGTTGACAATTATTGTGGCGTAAATGGTACGCGGCGCGACCAGCCTCAGGTGGGTCGTCCCCTCGCGTGCTCGCGCGAAGTGCAATACTTCTCGCCCATATCAAGCGACGCCACAGAAAAGTTTCGGCTTAAGGGAAGCCACGATCCACGCCCGCCGCATATAGCGAAGTCAGAACATCCCTGAAAACTAATTTTTAACAGGGCAGCAGCCTGCGCTGACTGCCGGACTGGTTCCGGAAAGAGGCAGGCACGGCCCCTTTTTGCGCGTTTTGCAGCGCGCCAGGTACGAAGAGGGAAACAGTGCCGACGATTAATCAGCTCGTTCGCAAAGGCCGCCAGCAGGTCAAGTACAAGACGGCCAGCCCCGCGCTTCAGAGTTCGCCTCAAAAGCGCGGCGTGTGTACTCGCGTTTACACGCAGACGCCGAAGAAACCCAACTCGGCATTGCGCAAAGTGGCGCGCGTGAGACTTACCAACGGCATCGAGGTAACCACCTACATTCCGGGCGTCGGCCACAACCTCCAGGAGCACTCCATCGTGCTTATCAGAGGCGGCCGCGTTAAGGACTTGCCCGGCGTGCGCTACCACGTGATCCGCGGCACGCTCGACTCGGTCGGCGTCGCCGATCGCAAGCAGGGACGTTCGAAGTACGGCGCGAAGCGACCCAAAGCGAGTGCGAAATAGTTAGGCGCGAACTAACGAACGCCAAGTGACGAGATAAAGAGATATGCCAAGACGACGAGTAGCCGAACGACGCGAAGTGCTTCCGGATCCTGTCTACAACAGCCCGCTCGTGACCAAGTTCATCAGCGGCGTGATGTGGGAAGGAAAGAAGTCGGTAGCGGAAAGTATTTTTTACGATGCGATGCGCCAGATTGGCGACAAGACCGGCGAAGAGCCGCTCAAGGTCTTCAAACGAGCCATCGACAACGTGAAACCCACGGTGGAAGTGAAGTCGCGACGCGTCGGCGGATCCACGTATCAGGTTCCCATTGAAGTACACCAGGAGCGGCGCGGTGCCCTGGCGATTCGCTGGATAGTTTCATACGCGCGTGGACGCGGCGAAAAGACGATGACAGATCGATTGGCGGCCGAGATTCTGGACGCCGCCAACAATCGCGGCAACGCAGTGAAGAAGAAAGAAGACACGCATCGCATGGCGGATGCGAACAAAGCGTTTGCGCATTACAAGTGGTAAGAGGTGGGTCTTGGGCCTTCGGTCTTTGGCCTTTGCAAAGACCTAAGACCAAAAACCAAAGACCTATAAGGTAATGGCTAAGTACGATTTAAGTAAATTCCGGAACATCGGCATCATGGCCCACATCGATGCCGGTAAGACCACCACCACCGAACGTATCCTTTATTACACGGGCATCACGCACAAGATCGGCGAGGTGCACGAGGGTACGGCGACGATGGACTGGATGGAACAGGAGCAGGAGCGCGGTATCACTATCACCAGCGCGGCAACCACCTGTTTCTGGGAAAGAAATGGCGTCGATCATCGCATCAACATCATCGATACGCCGGGCCACGTCGATTTCACGATGGAAGTGGAGCGTTCGCTCCGCGTGCTCGACGGCGCGGTTGCCGTGTTTGACGGTGTTGCCGGCGTTGAGCCGCAGTCGGAGACCGTCTGGCGTCAGGCCGACAAGTACGGTGTTCCCCGCATTTGCTTTATCAACAAACTCGATCGCGCCGGTGCGTCGTTCGACCGTTCATTCGAGTCGATCATCACGCGCCTGGGCGCAAATCCCGTAGCGATTCAAATTCCCATCGGTCTCGAAGATCAACTCAAAGGCGTTGTCGATCTCGTCCAGATGAAGGGACTGATCTGGAAAGACGAGACGAAGGGCGCGGAATACGAAGTCATCGACATTCCCGAAGACCTGAAGGATGCAGCCGTTGCTGCTCGCGAGAAGCTGATCGAGGCCGTTGCAAGCATCGACGACGATCTGATGCACAAGTACCTCGAAGGTGAAGAGATTACCGAGGCCGAGATTCGCCAGGCGCTCCGCAAGGGAACTCTCGAGCTGAAGCTCGTGCCGGTCGTCACTGGTTCGGCATTCAAGAACAAAGGCGTGCAGACGCTGCTCGACGCCGTCGTCGACTACCTGCCGTCGCCGCTCGACATTCCGCCGGTTGAAGGTACCAATCCGAAGAATGGACAGGTGGAAACTCGTCCGCCTGATGCGAGTGCTCCGTTTGCCGGTCTGGTCTTCAAGATCATGGCTGACAAGCACCTGGGCCAACTCTCGTTCGTCCGTATTTACAGCGGATCGATCAAAGCCGGTTCCTACGCTTACAACCCGATCAAGGATGGCAGGGAAAGAGTCGGCCGCTTGATGCGGATGCACGCAAACAAGCGCGAAGACATTGAAGCAGCGAGCGCGGGCGAGATCATCGCCATCGGCGGCATGAAGCAGGTCACCACCGGCGATACGATCTCGGACGAGACGAAGCCGATCGTGCTCGAAGCGATGGAGTTTCCGGCGCCGGTTATCCGCGTCGCCGTTGAACCGAAGACGCGTCAGGACCAGGACAAACTCGGCGTCGCGTTGAACCGTTTGGCCCAGGAAGATCCCTCGTTCAACGTTTCGACCGACCAGGAGACTGGACAGACGATCATCGCCGGCATGGGCGAGCTGCACCTCGAGATCATCGTCGATCGCATGAAGCGCGAGTTTGGCGTTGAAGCGAACGTCGGCAAGCCGCAGGTTGCGTATCGCGAGACGATTACGAAGCCAGCGGCTGGAAAAGAAGTTTACAAGAAACAGACCGGCGGTCGTGGTCAGTATGGTCACGTCGAGATCGAGATCGAGCCGGCGCCCGGCGAGGGTTTTGTTTTCGTCAACGAGATCACCGGCGGCGCGATTCCGAAGGAGTACATCAAGCCGGTCGAGCAGGGAATTCGCGACGCGATGGAGCGTGGTTTCCTGGCTGGATACGAGATGGTGGACATCAGGGTGCGACTGGTGTTCGGTTCGTATCACGAAGTCGACTCGGATGAGCGTTCGTTCCACATTGCCGGATCGCTCGCGTTTCAGGACGCGGTCAGAAAGGCCGGACCGGTGTTGCTCGAGCCGATCATGCGCGTTGAGGTCGTAACTCCCAACGACTACACGGGCGCTGTCAACGGCGACTTGAATTCACGCCGCGGACGGATTGAAAGCATGGAGCCGCGCGTCGGTGGCGCGCAGGTGATCACGGCTTTTGTGCCGCTGTCGGAAATGTTTGGATATACCACTGACTTGCGCTCGGCCACACAGGGCCGCGCCACTTCCACGATGCACTTTGAGAGGTACGAACAAGCCCCAAAGCAGATCGCTGAAGAGGTGATCGCCAAGGTCCAGGGGGTCGCAAAGTAGCGAACTAACGGGCACAGATCCCAAAACGGTCTGTGCCTTTTTCGTTTCAACTAAACGCAGGCCGTGACGCCTGCGCGCACACGGGGACTAAAGAGATGTCGAAGGAAAAATTTGACCGTTCCAAGCCGCACGTGAACATCGGGACGATCGGACACGTGGACCACGGGAAGACGACGCTGACGGCGGCGATCACGAAGGTGCTGGCGAAGCACAATCCGAAAGTGCAGTTTGTGGCCTTTGATCAGATCGACAAGGCGCCGGAAGAGAAGGCACGCGGCATCACGATCGCGACGGCGCACGTGGAGTATGAGACGGCCAATCGTCACTACGCGCACGTGGACTGCCCGGGTCACGCCGACTACGTGAAGAACATGATCACGGGTGCGGCGCAGATGGACGGAGCCATCCTGGTGGTGGCGGCCACCGACGGCCCGATGCCGCAAACACGCGAGCACATCCTGCTGGCGCGCCAGGTAGGCGTGCCGGCGATGGTGGTGTTCATGAACAAGGCCGACGCGGTTGACGATCCGGAACTGCTGGAGTTGGTGGAACTGGAAGTGCGCGAGTTGTTGAGTGCTTATGAGTTTCCCGGCGACGACATACCGGTGATCAAAGGTTCGGCGTTGAAGGCGCTGGAAGGCGACCCGGAGTGGGAGAAGACGGTGGACGAGCTGATGGCGGCGGTGGACAGCTACATTCCGACGCCGGAGCGCGACATCGAGAAGCCGTTTTTGATGCCGGTGGAAGACATCTTCACGATTCAGGGACGCGGTACGGTGGCCACAGGCCGTGTGGAACGCGGCAAAGTGAAGGTCAACGAGCAGGTCGAGATCGTAGGCATCCGGCCGACGCAGAAGACAGTGGTGACGGGCGTCGAGATGTTCAAGAAGCTGTTGGATGAAGGCGTGGCGGGCGACAACGTTGGTCTGTTGCTGCGCGGCCTCGAACGCAAGGACATCGAGCGCGGCCAGGTTATTGCGAAGCCGGGTTCGATCACGCCGCACACGAAGTTCAAGGCCGAAGCGTACGTGCTGACGAAAGAAGAAGGTGGACGTCACACGCCGTTCTTCACGGGTTACCGGCCGCAGTTTTACTTCCGCACGACGGACGTGACGGGAGTGGCGCACCTGCCCGAAGGCGTAGAGATGGTGATGCCTGGCGACAACGTGGCGATGACGATCGAGTTGATCGCCCCGATCGCGATGGAGAAGGGATTGCGCTTCGCTATTCGTGAAGGCGGCCGCACGGTCGGCGCCGGAACAGTTTCGGAAGTGATTGAGTAG
>CBFGMX010000173.1:0-11879 GCA_965649955.1 uncultured bacterium | reverse complement strand
CTATTTGCTTCTGTTCTATTTGCTCGATGGTCCCGATTCCATGATTCGGGTAAACAACTTTCTGGCCGACTTTAAAGCCCACCATGCACCTCCATCGAATTTGAAACATCAGACTGCGCCGCACGCGCTGGTCTCGGGGAAATTTCTGAGCGACGCTGACGGCGTCGGAAGCCCTGTTTGGTAAGTACTTGGAGTCTAGCAAGCTCCCTTGCGAAGCGTCAAGGTTTTGCCCGGCACTGGTAGTCCTAATTTCAACCTGCGTGTTCTCTGCGCCCTTCTGCGCCTCGGCGGTAAGAAGATCGAAACAACAAGGAAACCGCAGAGGCGCAGACCGCAGAGAACACGCAGAGACAAAATGTTCAGATTGGATACCGCCTCCGGCACTCGCTCGCCGGGCCTCAAGTGAAAACCCGATCTTTCTTTCTAGTGTGTCTCCGGCAGGTGAGACCACCGTGATCCGCGAGAGGTGCTGCCGAGTGAGACCGGTTCACTTGAACGATAACTGATAGTCAGCTAGCGTCTGGCAGGGTTTAAGTTCGACGTCAGATTTCTGTGCTTCCGCAGTGCGACGGAGTTTCGTTCGTGCCTCCGCAGACTCCGGCAAGCGCAGCCCTCTTAACGTCGCGAGCTCACTCGGAACGGGGTTCTGCAAGACAGACCAGTAACGTCCCGGTGGCAAATTATTCAGCGTGAACGTGCCATCTGAAGAAACGTTCGTGACGAAATAGCGCAACACATCCGACGCTTTGTCAGCTTCCGCGGGCACAACATAGACGGCCGTCCTAGCCGGAATCGTGGCACCTTCCGTCAAAGGCACTCTTCCACGAATCGACGCGGCGCCTTCAGCCAACGTGATCGTCAAATTCGAGATATGCTCACCAGGTTTGATGGCGGTCCAACTCGCTGCGGGATCTAATCTCGGTGGCGTCGCCGTTCTGGGCGAGGTGGGTGTTGTGCTTGCAGGCGCACCGATCGAGATCGATTGCAGATACCAGAACCGTGCATGGAAACGAGGATCGATGCGATATCGTCCCGGCGTCAGGTTACGAAATACAAACACGCCTTTCGGATCGGGCGCCATCGCCCCGCCCATCATTCGCAGGTACGGCGCCAGTGCATCGGCGTCCTTCTCGTGACGTTGCAACTCGATGAGCGTTTCGGCAAACAGCGGCTTACGTTTTCCCTGGCACTCCGGCACCTTGGAAGGCTCGAGCGCGATTCGCCCAGTTATCGACGAAGCCGGTCTGGTGATCAATTCGATCCCGCTTACATCAGCGCCCCTGACTGTGATGCGCTTCGCTTCAGATATCCCGAATTCGGGTATTGTCGTGGGCGTTACCGGATTCGACGGGAATTCCGTTGCGACGACTTGGTAATCGCCATCACCAACACCGATCAATTCGAAACCACGCCCGCCGGGCAACTGAAATCCGTTCGCCGCCGGCATGAAACCTCCGTCGACGGGCATCAGCATCACAGACGCGGCATTGTTTCCCGTCACTTTCACTGTGCCGCTGACGGTATGTCCCGGATCGCTTCGATACCGGATATCAGCCGTCGTTTCTTCGCCGCTGCGCACTGTGTATTCCGTAGCTCCATCACGCGTTGACGAAGGCGCGTATGTCGGCACGTCATTTTCGTAAGGGTTCATTTGAAACGATTGGTTCCCCTGCGCGCCACCGGCGCTGACGAGGTAAGTGCCTGGAGCGAGGCCGTAGATGCGGTAGAAGCCGCGATCGTCCGTCGTGCGTTCCACCATTCCGAACTGTGGTCCAGTCGTTCGTTTTCCTTTCACGTCTCGAATCCTGAGTGCGCGAACGCGAACGCCGATGAT
Source organism: uncultured bacterium (assembly GCA_965649955.1). GTDB lineage: Bacteria > Acidobacteriota > Blastocatellia > Pyrinomonadales > Pyrinomonadaceae > PSRF01. Next base: position 10,045 of record CBFGMX010000173.1, on the reverse strand, counting down.
TGGTTCGCCGGTCGCGCTGGCAACCATACCGGTGATCACGCCTCCTTTGATCATTTCGACTCTTACCGAATCGCCGATGCGGTAGTAGTTCGGCGAGCTGTCGAACTCCGCAGGCTGAAACACGTAGGCAGGGGCGTAGCCGCTGACCAGGTAAAGACCCGGCTCGAGACCCGTGACGCGAAAGCGTCCTTCCGCATCGGCGGAGCCCGTGCGACCGGTGGTCGGATTTCCGAGCGCGCGAATAAGGACGCTGGCGCCGGACATCGGTTCGCCACGCTCATTTACGATCTGTCCGCTGATTGCCCCGATCGCTTCGTCGTTTGTAGTTTCCGGTGTGGGAGCCGGCTGTTGCGCCATGGCCGAAGCGCACGTGAGGGCCAGGAGAACAATAGCGGTTGCGAGGAAGGAGGACTTTTCTTTCATAGTTCTGTTCCCACTTGTTCGTGTTCCCGCTCAACAGGGACCCAGGACTTACGGGCGTTGCGAAACAACAGCGATCGCGTCAGGGTTTCGGCGGCGTTGTGAGATCCAGCGTGACAGTCACTTCGTTCACCACGCCGTCCTGGACATTGACCTCACGTTTTGCGCTCTGCTGTGATCTCGTGTTCGGTACGAAAGTCGTAATCTGGACTTCATAAACTCCGGCCGGTATTCCTTCCATCAGGAACTGACCACGCGCATCCACCTGGGACGCTGCGATAGGGGTTGGAGGTGTTCCCGGTTTGAGGAGACGCGCAATCAGGCGCGCCCCTTCCGGCAACGTTCCGTTCTCGATCTTCACTGTGCCTCGGATGGAGGCGGTTCCATAACCGACGACGACACGAACGCCGGTGAGTTGATCGCCTTCCTTGATCTCGATTCCGCGAGGGGCTGCGATGCCATTGTGTTCGATTCTCAGGATCGTGAATCCTTTTGGCGCTGACGCGTCGAGCCCTGCCGTCAGCCAGATGTTTACCTGGCCCGGTGATAACCCGGGCAAACGAAACGATCCATCGGGAGCGATGGAGGAAGACGTACTTTGACCTACGGTGGGCGTCCCCGCAGCCGCCGTAACATAACCACGTAACTGAAGTTCCACCAGTTTCGCGAACACTCTCTTATCTTCGCTTTCGAGAACTACAACCCCCGAGATGCTCGAACCCTTTACAAGGCGGACAGTCAGCCCGGTTACGTCTTGGTCGACGACCTCAAACGACAACGCTTCAGCGCGGATTTCCCGATCCGCGTTGCCAAAAAGGATGATTCCATATTTACCCGGCAGTAATCCCTCGGCTGTGAAATCTCCGCGGCCGTTTGAGACGGCGGTGCTCTCGACAATCTCGAATCTCTCCCCAGTTCGTCGCTGAAACGCGAACCGTATGTTTGGAACGGGTAGTCCTTTTTCTCCCTCGACCACACGGCCGCTGACGTTGAACGTTTGTACGGGGGCACCCAGCGTAATGTCGATATTGGTCGCCTCGCTTCCCTCTCGTACCTCGACAATCGCTGCTTTCGCCTGGTCCGTCGTATCGGGGTAGAAAACCTGTTTGTAGGTGACACGCGAGAATTGATAGAAGTAATTGCCATCGCTTTCCTCACTGCGTCCGCATGCGACTTTGTAGCGTCCGGCGGCCAGCCCGAAGAAACGATAGATACCGCGATCGTCCGTCTGCACGTTGCCCGTTGAACCCACCTGCCGCGCCGGTTGTTGACCAGAATCGACGCGGTAGAGATAAACCTGCTGCTGTACGAGCGGACGGCCGTCGGCATCGATGACCTTGCCGGTGATCACACCGCCGCGGACGAGCGAGAAGTTGATGTCTTCAACGTTTTCATCCTCACCGACGATCACGCTCTTGCTGCGCGGACCGTTTACTTCTGCGGTAACGTACGCGGGTGCCGCCGTCATGATCTCGTAACTGCCGGCAGGAACGTTCGTGATGTGATACACGCCTTCGTGATCCGTGACGGCGCGATAAGACTTCTCCAACGGAAATACGCCGGTGGTCTGGCGTAAACCCACAGTGACTCCGGCGGCGGGTTTGTCTTTGATCGTTACGCGTCCGGAGACGCTTCCACCTGGAGCTTTTGCCGGTGGTTTGGTCGAGGACTGCGCGAGCAAGGGACCAGGTATGCATAAGAGCATGAAAAAAAAGACTGCAAGAAACTGAGTGGAGGAACTCATGCAATTTGCTCCCGGGCGTGGTAGAGGTGCGGGCGCATCATAGCTGAAGACGCTTCAGCGTGAAAGGTTAATCGGACGAATCCGTAAGTATTCTTTTCATCCGTCTTACCGGATCATGTTAGGATCAGGCGCGCAATGGCTCATCTGAAAATCACCGACGCAAGCGGTCGTCAATGGCAATTCAGTTTCCTGCCAAAAACCACTTGCACCATTGGCCGCGCTCCCGACAACTCGGTGGTCCTGGACGATCCTCGAGCCTCGCGATACCACGCGCACATCACCCAGTCTGAAAACGGCGTCTTCACCATCTTCGACGGCGCCATGATCAATAACCAGCTACGACGCAGCGCGAATAAAGTCTTCATAAACGGCGAACCGCGCTTCGATCAGCAGTTGAAGAACGGCGATCGCATCACGATCGGCGCCAGCACGTTGAAGTTCGAGCAACCTGTCGAAGAACGGACCACCGACGTCCGTTACGACGATAAACCTCTCGGCCATACGCAGTTGTTGATCTCCGCGAGCGACGTGATGTCGACTGTGCTGCGGTCGAAAGAAGAACTCGCGACAACGGCGCCACAGCGCGACAAAGTGCTCGAAGCGCTGCAACGTAAGGCAAACATTCTGAGCGCGCTTTACGAGATGAGTAAAACGCTCGGCTCCGTCTTCGATCTCAATGCCATTTTCGAAAAGGCGACCGACATCATCTTCCGTTCGACTCCGGCGGATCGCGTCGTTGCCTTGCTCGCCGAACCGGGAGACGCCGAGGACGCCAACCTGACTCCGATCGCGATGCGCGCGCGCGACAACAAGCTCGAAGCCCACGCTCGCCGGCTTTCAATCGGCCGCACCATCACACGCAAGGTGATGAAGGACCGGGTCGCGCTGCTTTCGCAGGATGCCGCATCCGACGAGCAGTTTGCAGGTGTGGATTCGATCGTCTCGCAAGGCGTTCGTTCTACGATCTGTGCGCCGCTCGTGACGGAGTCTCGCGTCCACGGCGCCCTGTATGCCGATCGACTCGATCCGTTTGCGGCGTTCAAGCCTGACGATCTGGAGTTGATTAGTGCGGTCGCTTCACAAGCCGCCGTTGCCGTCGAGAACGCGCGGGCCCACGAGCGATTGGCGCGGGAGGAAGTTGCGCGGGCCAACTACAGTCGCTTTCTACCTGAATACGTCGTCAAACAGATGCTGGAGAATCCGGAGTCGTTCAAACTCGGCGGCGCCAGTCAGACCATCACGATCTTGTTTGCCGACATACGGGGCTTTACGCGCATCTCAGAACACGCGCCGCCGGAACGAATCGTCAGTTTGCTCAACCGCTATTTCTCGGCGATGACCGACATCATCTTCGCGCACGGCGGCACGCTCGATAAGTATTTGGGCGATGGTCTGATGGCCCTGTTTGGCGCGCCCACCGCAACGCCCGATGACGCATCTAATGCTTTGAACGCGGCGGTTGCCATGCAGCGGCGCCTGATGGGTATCAATCGCGAACTGCGTGATGAAGGTTTCCCGGAGATCGGCGTCGGCATGGGCCTGCACACCGGCGAAGCAATCGTCGGTTACATCGGGTCCGATCGGCGTTCCGAGTACACTGCAATCGGCGACACGGTCAACACTTCCTCACGACTCGAGTCGAATGCGCTTGGTGGTGAGATTCTGATCAGTGATGCAACAGCGCAGGCCGCTCATAGTCGTTACAAGTTGAAACCGCGCGAACCGATCACGGTGAAGAATCGCGAGCAACCTGTACTGCTCTGGGAGGTTGACTGGCAGAAGGCAAGCGGGTCGTTTTAGCAGGCACGGACTTTAACCCTCGGGAACCAGCGAACATGGGTATCACAGATAGGTTTTTATGTCGTTTATAGGCAGGACCAGAACTTTCCTCAGCCTCAGTGGCCTGCGCAACCTCGTCTCCGATTCAATGGCGATTGACATGGGGTCGGCGAGCACGATCATCGCCGTGCGCGGCCGTGGTGTCGTCGTTGACGAGCCGTCGGTGGTGGCGATCAACAAAGTCACCGGCGAGGTCATCGCCGTCGGGAACGAAGCGCACAAGATGCAGGGCCGCGAAGCGCGCGACGTTACAGTTATCGCGCCGCTGGTGGATGGGGTCGTCGCCGATTTTGAACGGACGCGGGCGATGTTGGACCACTTTGTCCGCGAAGCTAGAAGCGGGTTTTCACATTTCAGCCGCCGCGCGATCATGAGTGTGTTGTCCGAGGTGACGCAGGTTGAGCAGCGTGCGCTGCTGGCAGCCGCGGAAGAGGCGCGAATCAGTAAGGTCTACATGATCGAAGAAGGCCTCGCGGCGGCGATTGGCGCCGGAGTTCCCGTGAATGACGAACACGCTGCCGCGGTTGTCGATATCGGCGGTGGCACGACGAATGTCGCAGCGATCATAAGTGGCTCGATCATCGCCTCTCGCGCGGAGCGGCTCGGTAGTGCCGATATCGATCTGGCGATCATGGATCGCTTGCGCCGTCATCGTGGTCTGACTATTGGCGTGCAGACAGCCGAGCGAATCAAACTGGAACTCAGTTCCGCTATCGAGCCTTCCGATCCGGGCAGGAAGATCAACGTGCGCGGGCGCGACGTGCAAACCGGCAGCCCGGGCGCGGTAGACATTACCGCCGCTGAAGTTCACTCGATATTAACGCCCATAATCAGGCGCATCGCGGACGAAGTACGGTCGATGTTGACCGAACTCGCCCCGGAAGTCGCGGGCGACGTTTACACGCGTGGCGTGATCCTGACCGGCGGCGGAGCGTTGATGGATGGATTGCCTGAATACCTGCAAAAGGAACTCGCGCTCAGCGTGCGTGTGGCGGATGAACCACGCTTCGCGATCGTGCGCGGTTTGCAGCAACTGTTTGATGAGCCGTTGTTGTTACGACGCGTGGCGCGCACCGAGCCTCACGCGTTGATTGATGCGGCGGCTAGTGAAGTTTGAAGCCGGGTCGTATGAAGTTAACGGATTTCTACAAACGTAGAATCACTGTGGCGCGGATCTTCGGGATTCCGGTGCGATTCGACTACCGCTGGTTCGTAGTGTTTGCGTTGAGCGTTTGGCTGATTGAGGCGAATCTTGCTCGTGGTGGCATGTGGGTTGGAAGTTTCCAACTGATGCCGCTGAGCGTGGCGACTGCGTGGGTGCTTGCGGTTGTTGTAACCGTCGGACTGTTTCTTTCAGTGTTGGGCCACGAGTTGTCGCACGCGTTAATGGGCCGTGCGGAAGGGATCGAGATCGAAGAGATCGTGTTGCATCCGTTTGGCGGACTCGCGCGGTTGCGCAACGAACCTGAGAGTCCGCGGGCGGAATTCAGAATAGCCGTTGCGGGACCGGCAGCGAGTTTTCTTTTTGCGCTGATCAGTTTCGTTCTGATGTTACCGGCGGTCATGGCGGGCTATCAGACAGCGGGCGGCGTCTTGTTGCTTCTTTGCGCGGGTAACTTGTTGCTGGCGGTTTTCAATCTCTTTCCGGGTTATCCGCTCGACGGTGGCCGCGTGTTGCGCGCGATACTTTGGCGGCGGACGGGTGACATCAAAGAGGCGACACGTCTCGCCGGAATTTGCGGCATGCTGATCGCCGCGATTCTGATCATCTTTGGCGTTTACATGGCGATCGCGCCGAGTTTCCGTTCGTACTTCATGGGTTTCTGGTCGGTGCTTGTCGGCCTTTTTCTTTTTGACGCGGCTTACAGCGTGGTGAAGCATGTTCGCGGGCGCGTTGAGAACATCGTCAAGGAAGCGATGACCGCGCCGTTTGCGGTGGAGCCGGATCTTTTGATCAGCCAGTTAATCGACTCTGTACTGCCGATGCACCGGCAGGTTGCGTTTCCGGTTGCGCTCAATAAACGCCTGCACGGGATTGTTTCGCTGGAGGACCTTAAGACGCTGCCGCGCGAGCGGTGGCATTTGACCAAAGCGCGCGACGTGATGCGTCCGATTGCGCCACGGTTTTTTGTCGAGCCAAACGCGAGACTCGACTATGCGCGCGAGCTGATGAAGCGCAACGGCATCGGTTCATTGGCGGTCGTAGGTAAGGACGGCGAACTGGTCGGTTTCCTTCAAAGCGGCAAATTCAAGCGCAAAAAGCGGTCAAAAGCCGCAGCCTCATGATTCGTTCCGCTGGGTATTTCGGCGGCGAGAAACACTTGTAACTAGCTGTTCAACCAACGATCCGGCAACGGGGAAACCCGTACAAGTTTTCTTCAAACCAGAACACAGATATAATCCCGACGGAGCTGGCATTTTCATAAACTGAGATTCGCTGCCTGTCGCCGAACACATAAAATGACGCGTTCGTCGGTTCAGAGTGTATCTGGAGAAACTAAGTTGCTGCCGCAAAGCAGAGCATCGCGGATCTATAGATTTGATAACTTGAGATGTTACTACTACTGCCATACACGGAGTATTTGAGACGACTGATTGAGCCGCGCAATGTCGCGGACATCATCTTCGTCTTTTTGCTCGTGTATGCAGTTTTGAAACTCCTGCGCGGCACACGCGCCGCGCCGATGGCCGCTGGAATCGCCGCTCTCGTTTTCCTCTACTGGCTTTCAATCAAACAGGATCTTGCGACGCTGGAGTTCGTCCTAAGTAACGGGCTTCTGTATATCGGTATTGCCATCATCGTGTTGTTCCAGTCGGAGATCCGGCAGGCGCTGATCACGTTTGGCAATCGTTTCCGCGTGCCATTTTCACGTCATCGCGGACAGTTCGGCGAGGGTATTTACGATGAAGTTGTTCTGGCGGCGAGCACCCTTGCTTCGCTCAAGACCGGCGCGCTGATCGTCATCGAACGCAATGTTGGATTGAAGAACGTGACTGACGGCGGCGTCCAACTCGACGCCGAACTGAGTTACGACCTGCTGGTCAGTATTTTCAACACCTCGAGTCCGCTGCACGACGGCGCGGTTGTCATTCGTCGTCATCGCATCGCGGCCGCCTCCTGCTTTCTTCCTTTGACACTCAACCCGCGGCTCTCGCGCGACCTGGGTACGCGGCATCGCGCGGCGATCGGCGTCACGGAAGACACTGACGCCGTTGCTGTCGTTGTTTCCGAAGAAACGGGACTGCTTTCGTTCGTGCAAAAAGGTGAGATACGACGCGGGCTGGATCCGCCGAAACTGCGCGCCGCGATCTTCGAAGCGCTCGGCGTCGTACGCAAAGAGAAAGAGCAACAGAAAGTTTCGGAGCCGAATAGCGAGACTGAAGAGATCGCGTCGGTTTAGGTTCGATCAATTATGCCGTTTCAAGACGTAGACGAAGTTGAGACTCCGGATGTCGAACGCCCGCCCAGTCGGGTGGCGAAACTCGCCCGTAAGATCTTCCTTGAAGACTGGAGTCTGAAACTTCTATCGCTGGCGATCGCGCTGGTTCTTTGGTTGGTGGTAACCGGGCAAAACGAACCCGTGACGGCGCATGTCAACGTCCAGCTCAACTTCATCAGGCCGCAGGCGTTGGAGATCAGTAACGACCCGCCGCGAACAGTTGACGTTATGCTGACCGGCAGCAGAAACAAGTTGGACGACCTGACGGCGCTCGACCTTGTGGCCACAGTCGACCTCAGCGATCAACAACCGGGCGAACGGGTGCTGCGCCTGGCTGACAAGGCCCAGATATCGTTGCCGCAAGGTGTAAAAGTCGACGGGTTTCAACCGAGCGCGATTCCGATCCGTCTCGAATCGATAGTCGAACGCCAGATTCCGATCGAAGCCAAGGTCGAAGGTAAACCGGCGGACGGGTATCAGGTCTATGCCGTTCGACCGAGTAAAGGATCGGTGTTGGTGCGTGGACCAGAGAGCCGCGTAAACGCATTGCAGAAAGTGATGACGGAAACGATCTGGTTGTCGGGCCATAAGGAGACTTTCACGGCGAATCTCAACATCGACGTGCCGGACACGAAGATCGATCTGCTGGATCCCGTCGTCACAGTGGAAGTCGACATTGCGGAAAGCCCGGTTGAAAGAACTTTCTCGGGAGTTAAGCTTGCTAACGTCGTCTCGGGCGAAGCGCCGACGTGGACGGTCACCGTTTCAGGCCCGCCAAGTATGCTCGACAAGTTAAAGCCTGAAGACTTGCAGATCGGATTTTCGCCAGTCGGTATCAGTTCGCAAATGGAGCGCAAGCTGCTGGTCCCACCCCAATATGAAGGAAAAGTGACTTTAAAATCGATCAAGGACTCGGAAACATCGACGAAGGACTTTTTGGAGCGTAGGTATTGAAACCTCTCTTTGGCACGGACGGAATTCGAGGCGAAGCCGGACAATTCCCACTCGACGCACCCACAGTTAGCGCAATCGGTTATTCACTGGCCCGCCATCTCTCAAAAACAACCGGACCACCTGAAATCGTGATCGGGAGAGACACGCGCGAGTCTGGAGACTGGCTGGAGCGTGCCCTGATCGACGGCGCGACGCGAGCGGGCGGAAAGTGTTTGTCAGCGGGAGTGATTACAACTCCCGGGGTCGCCTTCCTGACACGTAAACTCGACGCGGACGCCGGCGTGGTGATCAGCGCGTCTCACAATCCTTATCAGGACAACGGGATTAAGATCTTCGCTCCTTCGGGCCAGAAGATGGACGACGCAGTGGAGCGCGTGATCGAAGCTGATATCTTCGCGGGCGTTTCGCAGGAACATCCATCGTCAAATTCAAAATCGCCCGCGCCCGAGCAGGAACAACAACTTCAGCTGCAATACCTCGCATTCCTTTCAAATCAGATTGGTGAAGGTCTCGAGTTGAAAGACCTGAAGATCATTGTCGATTGCGCGAACGGCGCGAGTTCTTCTCTGGCTCCGCTGCTGTTCGAACGTCTGGGCGCGCAGACCATCGCTATCAATGCCGCTCCCGACGGGCGCAACATCAATCTCAACTGCGGCTCGCTTCATATCGACTCTCTACGCGAGCAAGTAATCAAAGAGAAAGCCGATCTCGGTGTAGCTTTCGACGGCGATGCAGATCGGTCGTTGTTTGTCGACGAGAAAGGAAACTTCGTCGATGGCGATGCGACTCTCTGGGTACTCGCGAACTACCTAAAAGCGCACGGCCGATTGAAAGACGAGACGGTAGTCGCCACGGTGATGAGCAACGTCGGTCTGGAGATCGCGTTTCGCAGCGCGGGCATCAAGTTCGTCCGCACGGACGTCGGCGACAAGTATGTGCTGGATGAGTTGTTACGTCTGAAAGCGAGTCTCGGCGGAGAGCAATCGGGTCACATAATCATGCCGGAGTTGAGTCTCGCAGGCGACGGGATGATCACGGCGCTCTCGTTGATTCGGGCGCTTAAAGAGTCCGGAAAGTCGCTCGCCCAATCGACGGAAGGTTTCCAGACGTATCCACAAATCCTCCTGAACGTGCGAGTCCGAGAGAAGCGGCCGTTTGGCGATTTGCCGGGTGTCCAGGATGCGGTTGGGGAGGTCGAGAAGGAGCTCGCGAACAAGGGAAGGTTGCTGCTCCGCTATTCCGGAACCGAGCCCCTGGCGCGGGTGATGATCGAAGGCGAGAACCAGCATCAGATCGAAACCTACGCACACAGAATCGGGGCGGCTATCAAGCAGGAAATCGGCGCGTAATTACAGCGTTCGCGTGAAATTTCTACACGCCGGGCCGGGAAATATCTACACGATCTTGACTGCTCGCAACGAGCGGCATCCGTTGGTTTTAAGGCGATGCACAGGTTTTGTTTGAGAAACCTGAGTTAGTTCGCACACCGAAAAAAAGGCTCTTGCACGGCACAGCCGTTGCGGTGTATATTGCGGGGCAAGAGAGACGGTTGGTGGATCCTCCGTCTCAAGTGGTTGCTGGGGTGAGGACAGTAACCACGAATATGGATGGGCGCGACGCACTCCCACGTATGTCGCGCCCATTCGCT
>CBFGMX010000172.1:0-11884 GCA_965649955.1 uncultured bacterium | reverse complement strand
GCGGTCACAACCTGATCTCCTGGTTTTTCGTGGTCATACATGCCATTTAAGAACGCGAGAAACGGCGCGAAAAAGTAGCAAAACAAAATGATTGTCGACCCGCTGCAACTTCCGGCGCGCACCTGCGTGATATACTCCCGCTTCCTTTTCGGTAGCGGTAATTCCTGACGGTTAATTCCTGAAGATGGCTGAGTTTATTTGTCGATTGGGGACGCCTGGCGGCGAGGTTGTGACGCGCACCGTCGAAGCCTCCGGCATTCATGAGGCGCGCACGCGTCTCGAACGCGAAGGTTTTCGCGTTTTCAACGTTACTCCCCCGAAAACCACGGGCGTCGCCGCGCTGACACGGTTTGGGCGGGGCGGCGGGCACCTGCGAGTCAAAGCCAACGACTTTCTTCTTTTCAACCAGCAGCTCGCGGCTCTTGTTCGCGCCGGTATTCCGATTCTTCAAGCGATCTCGATGCTGCGGAAACGTGCGGCATCGTCGCGGTTGCGGGCAGTTTTAGGCGATGTCGAGGATCAGATTCGCGGCGGCGCGGCATTGTCGGAAGCGTTTGCGGCGCAGGGAGGCGTCTTTCCGCGCATTTACACCGCCTCAATCCTCGCGGGCGAACGATCGGGCGCGCTCGACGAAGTGCTCAGCCGCTACGTCAACTACATGCGGCGCAACGTTGCGTTGCGACGAAAGATCCGTGGCGCGCTTGCGTATCCGATGTTTTTGTTGTTTGCGTCGGCGTGTATGGTCGTCTTTCTGACGATCTATGTCGTTCCGAAAATGTCGGACCTTTTCAGTAATTTTGGCAACGAACTGCCGACCGTGACGCAGCTCGTCGTCGGAATCTCGCGCTGGCTGTCCGGCAATGTGTTCTGGTTTGCGCCACTGGTGATCGGAGGCGCCGTCCTTTTATTTCTTTGGTCGCGCACACCGGCCGGCAAACTCCAAATCAGTGCGATGATTCTAAAGATACCTCTGGCAGGTAGTCTCGCGGTCCAGTTGTCTGTGGCACAGGCGACCAGATCATTAGCGACGCTGTTGGCGGGCGGTATCACGCTCGTCGAATCGTGGGAGATTGCGTCTGAATCGATCACGAACCTGGAACTGCGGCGCCGAAGCGAGTCGATCCTACCGATGATTCGCGAAGGACGCTCGTTCACGGAAAGCCTTGAATCGGCGGGTTGGATGCCGGCGCTGGCGATCGACATGATCGGAATCGGCGAGCGTTCAGGCAGCTTACGCGAGATGCTGGATGAGGTTGCGGTCTTTTATGACGCCGAATCGGAAGTACGGCTCGAACAGTTGACGACCACGCTGGAGCCTGCGATTCTTATCGTCATGGGCGGCGTCGTGGTGACGATTCTCCTCGCGATCTATTTGCCGATTATTCAATCGATTTCCAGTGGAGCGGGAGTCACCGGGGCCCGTTGATGGCCCAGCGAAAAGTGTTTATGAAGCAAGTGTCTAAGAACGAGAACCAGGTCATCACGCCGGTGGTTTCTCCCTCCGAAAACGGTGCTCAGAACGGCGACCATGAGCCGCCCGAGATGAAGGCCGCGAAGGAACTCGCGCGCCGTTATCGTTTGCCGTTCGTCGATCTACTGCCACCGGATCGAGAGTCCCCCATCGATTATCAACTGTTTGCCGAAGTGCCGGTTGATTTGATGGTCCGTAACCAGTTTGTGCCGCTCAAGCGTGACGGCAAGGGACTGCACATCGCGATGGCAGATCCGACCGACCTCGAGCGTCTCGACGAGGTCTCAAGCACGCTGCGCACGCGTGTCATTCCGCACGTGGCCACGGCCGGCGCCGTTGAAGTCGTCTTAAGAAAGGGCGACACAACGCAGCGCGTGTTGCAGGAAGCGGCTTCCGGATTTCGCATCTCGCTGGTTAGAGAAACCGAACACGGCGAGGAAGTGCTCGACCTCGATCGTCTGGCGACGGATTCTGAAATGTCGCCGATCATCAAACTGGTCGACACCATCATCTACAACGCGATGGAATCGCGTGCCTCCGACATCCACATCGAAACGCGCGACACGGAAGTTCAGGTCAAGTACCGCATCGATGGCGCGCTCTACGCCAAGGTCGATCCGATCGATCTCGCATATCACCAGACGTTGATCTCGCGTATCAAGGTCATGTCCGAACTCGACATCGCCGAGCGCCGCGTGCCTCAGGACGGTCGTTTCCGCGTACGTTATAAAGGACGCAACGTCGACTTCCGCGTCTCGATCATGCCGACGATTCACGGTGAAGACGCGGTCATCCGTATCCTCGACAAAGAACAGATCAACGAAGAGTTTCGCAATCTCAACCTGCAGGTCGTGGGATTTGCGGAAGAAGATTTGCGAAAGTTTCGTCGCTACATCGCGGAGCCGTACGGCATGGTGCTCGTGACTGGCCCAACCGGTTCGGGCAAGACGACGACGCTGTACGCCGCTCTCAACGAGATCAGAAACGAAGAAGACAAGATTGTCACGATTGAAGACCCGGTCGAGTATCAGTTGCACGGCATCACGCAGATCCCGGTCAACGAGAAGAAGGGACTAACTTTCGATCGTGGTCTTCGTTCAATCCTTCGTCACGACCCTGACAAGATCATGGTCGGCGAGATCCGCGACACCGAGACCGCGCATATCGCCATTCAGTCGGCGTTAACCGGACACCTCGTGTTCACAACGGTCCACGCCAACAACGTGATCGACGTGATTGGCCGGTTTTTGAACATGGGCGTCGAGCCGTATAACTTCGTCTCCTCGCTCAACTGCGTATTGGCGCAACGACTGATCCGCGTGCTGTGTCAGTACTGCAAACGACCGTATCAGCCGACTGACGTCGAGCTGACGGAATCAGGACTGCGCCCGGAAGATCATCGCGGTCGGATGTTTTACATGAACGTCGGCTGCGATGCCTGTAACCACACGGGTTATCGTGGTCGTACAGCTATTCACGAACTGCTGGATTTGTCGGATAATATCCGCGAAATGATTGTTGAGCGACGGCCTGGTTCAGAGGTTCGTCGAGCCGCGGAGGCCGAGGGGTTGACGAGTTTGAGAGAGTCGGCCCTGCAAAAAGTTTTCAGCGGCATCTCGACCTTGCACGAGATCAACCGTGTAACATTCGTCGAAGAATTAAATGCCACTAAGTAGGATTTTCGGTATACCTCGACTCCGAAGGTCCAACCCCCGGCTTGTTATTAAATTTACCTGGTTTGAGGAACCAAAATTCAGGGTTCGCGTGTAAGGAAATTGGCAGCGCGGATCTTGCATCTTAGCCGTCGCGGTAGCATTATTAGGGTCGCCAATTCAGGTCGCTAAACTTTCCACCTCCCGGACGGAAAAATGTCATGAGAAACAATACTAGAACTCGAACACTAATTTCCTTCGTTCTGGCTGCTTGCTTGCTCTCCTTACCGCTTACGGCGTTTGCCAAGAAGGGCGAGAAGAACTTCAAGCGCGGCATGAAATACGAGCAGTCGCAGCAGTGGGACAAAGCGGCCCAGGAGTTCACCCTGGCGGTGGCTGCCGACCCGTCGAATATGGAGTATCAGCTCCACTTCCGGCGCGCGAGCTTCAACGCTTCGCAAACCTACATGCAGCAAGGCCGGTCGTTGTCCGAGCGCGGTGACTTCGTCGGAGCATACAACGCCTTTCGCCAGGCGTACGGCTACGATCCGGTAAACGAGCTCGCTGTATCAGAGATGGAGCGCATGCTCCGCTTGCAGGCCGTGAAGGAAGGCAGGACCACCGGGAGTGGCAACGGGAATGGAACCAAAAACGGCGATCCGGAGGTCGGCAGCGCGACACCGGCCGGTGCGGCCGCTCAAACCCAGGACTTCACGCCGCGCGAACAGCAACTACGAATCATCAACTACAACGGCGATCTGAAGACACTCATTCGCAGTCTCGCCGATCAACTGAGTCTTAATGTCATATTCGACCGGCAGTCATTCACGCAGTCGCGTCCGATCGACATCAACCTGAAAGACGTGACAACGGCCCAGGCTCTCGATTACGTCTTCCTACAGGAAGGACTCTTCTTCCAGAAGCTCAGCCGGCGAACGATCCTCGTCGCCGATCAGGCGCGCCGTCCACAGTATCAACAACTCGTGCTGCGCACGTTCTTCCTTTCGAACATGAAGCCGAACGACGCGCGCACGCTGGTCCAACAGGCGATTCCGCCGTCAGTGGGCCGTCCCCAGACGATCGTGGTTCCCGATGAAGCGACCAACAGTTTGACAGTACGCGACACCGCGGAGAACGTTCGGCTCATCGGCGACCTGCTTCAGAGTATCGACAAGGACCGCGCCGAAGTGGTCATGGACGTGAACATCTACGAAGTATCGAAGAACGATCTGCTGTCCTTCGGTAATCAGATCAACGCAACGCTCGACAACGGTCTTGGCGGGTCGCCGGGGTTCTCGTTGTTGACCGACAACGGCGTGCTCAGTTCCGCTAGTCGCGGTGTCAGCCTGGCGGGTCAGGTCGGTGGTGTACCGACGGCACTGGCCGCCGCACTGGTGATTCCGCCTTCGGTGTTGCGCGCCTTCCAAAGCAAGGACAACACCAAACTGATTGCTTCGACTCAGGTCCACGCTTTCAACGGTGAAGAGTCGACAGCCCGTATCGGACAACGCGTGCCGGTGCAAACGGCACAGGCTTATCCGTTCGGAGTGCAAACCGGAACACCAGCACCCGGGATCGGCAATCCATTCCCGAGTGGCGGTTTCCCGGTGATCAACTACGAACCGACGGGTTTGACCCTGAAGTTCACGCCGCAGGTGTTTCCCAACCTCGACGTACAGGTGAAGATGAACATCGAGCAGAAGGATGTGCTCGGCGCGAGCACTCTGACGCCGACGTTCACTGAGCGCACCATGACCGGCACTGCCCGCGTCCAGAACAATCGCACCATGATGCTGGCGAGCATTTCTACAGACGTCGAGACGCGCGGCCGCAGGGGAATCGCTTTCATCAGCGGACTGCCGTTCATCGGCCGGTTTTTCAGTGCCCCGACTCGCGACATCCGTCAGGTCGATATCGTGATCAGCGTCACGCCGCGTGTGCTGCGTGCGCCGGCCGTGACTCCGCGTGACGAGGAGATGCGTCCAAGCGGAACGTTGCAATCGCCGACCACCGGTTCGCTCGCCGAGATGATGCGAGAGACCGAACGCGAAGAGCAGATCGCTGCCGCGCGATTGCTACCGCGACATGCCAGCATTCAATTGCCGGATGCGCCGGTGGAAGTCGCAAGGGCCGTCGAGCCGACACTGAACGCGCCGAAGCCGGTGGGAAACAACACCACCGCAGCGGCAACGACGACTCAACCAACAACCACGGCAGTGGTACCCGCAGCACCGGCAACGCAGGTTCAGGCAACACCGGCGCAGGCGCAGAACGACAAGCCCGCGACGATGGAAGAATTGCCGTCATTCGTGCCGGCTCCGAAATCGCTCGTGAGTGAAAAGGCGGCTGCGGACGTTGCCGCCGTCAATCCGAGTACCGCCGGTGCTCAGAACGCTGTCCTGACATCCGCGCCTAAACCCACCGAAACATCGCTAGATACTAAGTTGAATTCGAAACGAGTTGCACAGCTCAGCTTCCTGCCGTCGGGCGATGTAATGAATGTCGGCGACAAGCGCCGTTACGCGATTCAGTTGAATTCGGAGATCCCGCTGAGCCTGGCACTGGTGGCGTTGAGGTTCGATCCGAAAGTGGTCAAGGTCCATGCGCTCACGGCGGGCACGCTGGTCGGCACGCCCGCTGACGCAGCGCCACTCTTTACACCATCGATCGATGCAACCGGAGTGTGTCTGATCTCGATCTCTTCTCTCAACGGGAAGATGTCGTTTGGCGGCTCGGGACCGTTGATCTTTATCGACCTTGAAGCAATCGGAGCGGGCAATGCATCGCTCGTCTTCGACAAGGAGAGGTTGCACCTGGTTGCTACCGATGCGAAGGACGTTGTGTCGGAGATTCTCCAGGGAACGGCAACAGTGAAACAGTAAATGTTGAACGGGAACAGGCAGTACGCAGCCCAACAACGCGGCGACTTGGTGAACAGGGTTAATGCTACTGGTCGCCGCGTTCCTTTGCGCGCAACGCTGGTCCGTCGCGAGCAGGGGTTCTCGCTGATCGAGCTGGTGATCACAATCACGGTTATGACCATCCTGACGCTCGGCGCGATGCCACTCGTAAAAGTCTCTGTGCAGCGCCAGAAGGAACAACGGTTGCGCGAAACGTTGAGGCAGCTCCGCACCGCGATCGACGAGTTTCATCGCGACACCGTCGGTATGGTCTGCGCTGGGCCCGGAATTCCCCCGCCCGGAGGGCAGGTACCCGGCGGAGCAGGCGGCGGCGGCGGCTTCATCGATCCACGCAGCAAAGTCGTTATCAGCGACTGCACGATATTCGGCATCGACAACCCGGATCATTACCCGCCGGATCTGGAAACATTGGTCGAGGGCGTGAATGTGATCCCGAGAGGCATGGGCCCGGGGCAACTGGGTGGAGCGGGGCTTCAGGGAACCACACCGCTTAGCCAGCAGCAGTTGTCGACTAAGCAGAAAGTTTACCTGCGTGACATTCCCGTCGATCCGATAACGGGTAAAGCTGAATGGGATCTGCGATCGGCATACGATCCGCACGACTCGAGTTCCTGGGGCGGCGAAAACGTGTTCGACGTTCGTTCGAAGTCAAAAGAGAAAGCATTAAACGGAGAGCAGTACAGTGATTGGTAGGATTCAAAAGCGAAACAGCCGCGCGGATTCTGTGGCTGCTGCCGGCTTCACGTTGCTGGAACTGATGATCGTGATTTCGATCATCATCATTCTCGCGGCGATTACCTTGCCGCAGTATCAGCGCACGATCATGCACACGCGTGAGACCGTGCTGCGCAACAATCTCTTCCAAATGCGGACGCTCATAGATCAATTTGCGGCTGACAAAGGGCGCCTACCCCAATCGCTCGACGAGCTCGTCAGCGAAGGATATATGCGCGAAGTCCCGGTCGATCCGATCACCGGACAAAAAGACTGGGCGCCGACGATGGGAGAGGACCCAAACGCAATCGACGGTGGTTCGGGTCTGACCGACATTCACAGCAGTTCTGCCGACACTTCATCCGAGGGAACCCCGTATAGCGAATGGTGACCTTGGGTCCTGCGTCGTGGTGCTTGAACCAACAAACACCCGAGACCTGAGACCCGACCAACTATGGCCAAATTCGTTTCCAGACTCGTCAATCCCCGTTATCCAGCCACTGCAATCGGACTCGAAAAAGGCGTCGCGTCCGTGGTCCATCTCGAACGCGCCAAAGACGGTACGTCCCGTCTTCGCCGCGCGGCGACTTTTAATATCGACGAGTCGCTGATACGTCCGAGTTTTGACGAACCAAACATCGCGGACCCTGCTCAACTCGCCAGTGTGTTGAAGGACCTCGCAGCCAGCGCGGGCCTGCTGCGCCAGAAGCGCTGGTCGTTGAGTTTGCCGGAAGCGACTAGTCGCACGCTCGTCGTGACCGTTGATGGACAATCGCAGTCCGGAAGCGAGGCTCAGGAAGTGTTGACCTGGAAGATCGAGCGCGGTTTCGGCGCGCCACTCGATGAGCTTTCCGTGTCCAAAGAGCGACTTCAAAAGGACCCGCACGAACGGGATCGTTATCTCGTGATCGCAGTCAGAAAAGATGTCTTGGCCGAATACGAATCGGTGCTCGAGTCGTTGGGATGGCGCACGGGGCTGATTCTGCCGCGACATCTCGGCGAGGCTCAGTGGCTCGTGCGACGCGGCGCCGGCGGCGATGCGCTCCTGTTGAGCGGATCTAGCCAGGGATTCACCGGCGTCATCTTTCGCGATAAACATCCGCTGATCGTCCGCACCGTAACCTGCACGCCCGACGAATTCGAGGACGAGTTTTACCGGTTTCTACTCTTTTATCGCGATCGAAGCGCTCCAGAGGGGGTGGAAGCCGGCTCCAGACTCTCGCGCCTGATGGTGTTAGGCGAGGGCATCACCCGCGAACGCGCCGGCGAGATCGTGAACGAAACCACAGGCGACGATTTGCGTCCGCTGGAAGCTCACGATCTGGGCCTGCAACTACCCAGCCATGAGTTTAGTTTCGACTCCATCGCGGCGCCGGCCGGTTTGGCCACTCTGTCTCAGTAATTTCGGTAACCCGTTGAAACAATCCGTGTTACTCAGACGTAACACCCAGGTATCATGAGTGTTGCCGCCTCCTCCGTTTCCACGCTTTTCTCCCGCGATCTTGCCTCGGTAAACGACCGCGACCTGGTGGCGACCGCCGTCAGTGGCATCGAGGGCAGCTTCGAAGAACTCGTCCGGCGTTACCAGCGTCCAATCTCGGCCTACGTCTATCGGATGGTTGGTAACTACGAGTCGGCCCTCGACCTGACTCAGGAGATCTTCATCAAGGTCTACAACTCGCTCGAACGCTATCGCGCTGAATTCAAGTTCTCCACCTGGATTTACAAAATCGCCCACAACGCAGCCGTCGATCATCTTCGCCGCACGGCGACCCGCGAGCAGTCGCTCGTTGTTGGTCCTGAAGGCGATCAGTTCGAACTGCCGATCGAGTCGAGCCGCTTAAGTCCGGAACAGGAAAGCGAACGGCGGGAACGGCGAGTGGAGATCGAGACAGTGGTGCGAGCGTTGCCGGCGAACTATCGCGAACTGATCATTCTTCGTCACTCGCAGGACCTCAGCTACGAAGAGATCGTCGAGGTAACCGGCCTACCGCTGGGTACGGTCAAGAACCGTCTCTTTCGCGCACGCGAAATGATGCGGCAGCAGTTTGTCGAGAAGGGAATCACCGGAATTTAAATGGCCAGTGCCGCGCAAAAAAAGATCTGCGAAAAAGATCTGTTCGCGTCGTACGTCGATGGTGAACTCGACGCGGATCTCACGCTTGTTTTTGAGCAGCACCTCGAGAGCTGTGCACGCTGCCGCGCGGAACTGCAAGCTCATCGACTATTCGTCTGCGAGCTTGATGCGGCGTTGACTGACGGCGTTGAGATTCGAATGCCGGTTGATTTTTCCAGGATGGTCGCCACGCGCGCAACAACTGACATGCGCGGTGTGCGCACGCGTCCTGAACATCGCAAGGCGTTGGCTATCTCCATCGTTCTCGCACTCTGTGGATTTGCTTTGCTCGGCGCGACTGCGCGTGACGCGATCTTTGCCGTTGCCGAACAGTTCGTCGCCGCTTCGATGAGCCTCGCACGGTTTTTGTCGAACGTCGTTTACGACGCCGGCGCGGCGGTATCTGTAGTTTTTGGAGGGTTGAGCAGAAAGCTCATTGTAGAAACCGGTTCGTTGGTTCCACTGTTGGTCCTGCTCGTCGTCGCCGTTCTGATCCTCTCGCGCTTGATCTCCAAATACCATCGCACGGGCGCAACCGAGTAAGGGGGCTGCCTGTTGGCAATGGTAATAAGTCGCGCACAAGCCAACTTCGAAACTCCCTACCCACAAATCCCTGCCGGTCTCACGAAGACGTTCGGTAAGTTTGGTCTGGCCCGTCTCTTTGGGCTAATCGTTTGGCTGCTGGTTCTGATGACCGCCGTTTACGCGCAAACCTCCACAACTCCAAAGGCAGAAGAAAAAGAGATCGTGGTTAATGGAGTCACCGACAGCGTCGTATTTGGAATAGGTAACTCTGTGCGCGTCACGGGCACAGTCAAAGAAGGAGCGATGTCTTTCGGTGGCGACGTGATCGTCGAGGGCGTGGTGGAAGGTGACGTTGCCACGATCGGCGGCGACGTGATTCAGCGCCCGGGCTCACGAATCGGCGGCGACGTGATCGTTCTTGGCGGCACTTATCACGCGGACGACGCCACCGCGCAACGTAATCCGGCTGCAAAGACGATTATGTACGCAGGTTACCAGCAGGAGCTGCGGGAGATGATGCAAAACCCGACCGGTTTGCTGACGCCTCGCTGGTCTCCGACTTACCTCGGCATGCGATTGCTTGTAGTGCTCTTCTGGTTCATCGTGTCGTTGGCGTTGACTGCCGCGATGCCCGGGACGATCAGCCGCGGTGTAGCAAGGTTGCAGTTGACGAGTTTGCGGGTCGCTGCGATTGGCCTGATCGGCGTGTTGGTGCTGTTCATCAGCGTTCCGTTGAGCCTGCGGGTCTTACCGGAACCGATCAGCGTTCTGTTGGGCCTGATGGCCCTGCTGCTTCTGATCGTTGCCAGTGTGTTCGGCAGGGTAATCCTTTATGCGGCCACGGGTCGTTGGCTCCAGCGGAAGTACGTCCCCGCCGGTAGAAATTCCGAAGCTATAGCGCTTTTGTTGGGAACGAGTTTCTGGGTATTGCTGACCTCACTTCCTTACGTTTGGCCGTTCATGGCGTTGACCATTTTGATCATAAGCTTCGGCTTGGCCCTCACGGCGCGCTATCGGGTTGGTTGGAAATCCGTGTAATCTTTATTTTGCATAAACCTCCATAAACTCGTATCCGGTGGTGTTTACGACAAGGAAAGGATGAATGATGAGGGCGCTCGTTTTTACGGCCATTTCACTGATTACACTCTCCGTTGCAACGTCGGTTGTCATCGCACAGGCTAACGATCCCGCGATTACTGACAAGGGCGCAGTTGGCGAAGTCACAAGCATCGACGCCGCCACGAAACAGTTGACCATCAAGACCGACCAGGGTTCTGTCGTGATCGTCTCAGTCACTGACAAGACGCGATACAGAAAACTCGCACCCGGCGACCAAATCCTTACAAACGCAACCGACATCACTTCCGCCGACGTAGCCGAAGGCGATCGGGTTTGGGCCCGGGGAACTGTTGCCGCGGACCGCAAGTCCGTGCCTGCTTTGCAGGTAATCGTCATGACCAAGGGCGACCTCGCGAAGAAGCAGGAGGCTGAACGGCTCGAGTGGCGCCGCCGCGGCATCCTGGGCGTGATCACGGCGCTGAAGCCCGAAACAAAAGAGATCACGATCACGAATCGCACGATGGCCGGCACGCAATCGGTCGTTATTCCCATCAGCGATACGACGGAAATGAAGCGCTACGCTCCGGACTCGATCAAGTTCGGCGATGCGAAGCCGAGCTCTTTCGCGGAGTTGAAAGTCGGAGATCAGTTGCGAGCACTCGGCGATCGAACCGAAGACCCGCTTCGTTTCAATCCGCAGAAGGTAGTGACGGGGAGTTTTCGCACGGTCGGCGGCGTGGTCACCGCGATTGATCCGGCTACCGGCGAGGTCAAGATCAACGAACTCGAAAAGAAAACTCCGTTGACGATCATCATCAAGCAGGACGCTGTGTTGCGGAGATTTCCCTCGGACATAGGCGCCATGATGGGTGGCTTCGGACGTGGCGCAGGTGGAGCAGGTGGTCCGGGTGGTGCACCCGCAGCGGGCGCTCCCGGTGCGGGTCAACCTTCGCAGGGCGGACAAGGTCAAACCGCCGGAAGACCGCAGGGACCGGGTGGTGGTCCGGGTGGCGGCGGTCCGGGCGGCCGCGGCGGTTTTAACATCAACGACATGCTCGAGCGACTGCCCACTATTTCGATCGCCGATGTTAAGGTCGGCGACACCATCATCGTTTCCAGTACGCAGGGCGTCGATCCTACCCGCCTGACGGCCATTTCGCTGGTTGCGGGTGCCGACACTCTGCTCGCCATGCTGGCGCCGCGTCCCCAGTCGGGTCAGGCGGGGCCAAATCCTGCCGCAGGTTTGGGCAGCAGCGGGATTACATTCGGCATCGGCTTGCCATAACTCGAAAAGCACCAGGCTTTCGTCTCTACGTGAGCATCGAGAGCCTGGTTTACCCCGATCAACGCTTAGTCCTTTTTCTCCCAAAGGTTGCTGCAATGAACGCTATCCCCCTGTTCCCCCGAAAACTTCTCATCATCGGCA
>CBFGMX010000171.1:0-11892 GCA_965649955.1 uncultured bacterium | reverse complement strand
CTCCGGAGATGGTCGAGCGTCTCACCGCGATCCCGACGCTGGTTGCGTGGAAGGACGGTCACGGCGACATCAGACGTTTGCAGGCGATGATTAATCGCGTCGGCGAGCGATTGCACTGGATCGGAGGAGCAGGCGACGACATGGTCGCCGCTTATTACAGCATCGGTCTTCGTACGTTCTCGTCGAGCATCGCCACCGTTGCGCCGCGTCTCTCTTTGAAGCTGCACGAACTGGCCGAAGCAGGCGACAACGAAGCACTCGCCGAGTTGCTCAATCGTTGTGTCGTGCCGCTCTACGCGATTCGTTCGCGACGCAAGGGTTACGAAGTATCGACGATGAAAGCGATGATGGAGATGGTTGGTCTGAACGCGGGGCCGGTCCGGCCGCCACTCGTTAACGTCACGGCTGAGGAAGAAGACGAGCTCCGCACCATCCTCGCGACGTGGGAAAAGTTTTTGTGAGCGGCAGCCACCTTTGCACAAAAAGGGACTAAAGAGAGTGTCGCGAAAGTTCGCACGCGCTACGCGATCAATGCGGAAACACAGGAGCGCCACGTTCGCAGCGTGTTAATATGCGGCGCCGGACCGTGCAGACCGATATGCCCAGGAGCGATTACGTCAAGGGCGTCGTCGTGCTGTAAAGTCGTGTTCCTATGAGAGTCGCGCTCTTCGTCACCTGCCTTGTCGATCAAATGTGGAGCAGTGTCGGCGCGAGCACTGTCGCGGTGTTGCGGCGCGTGGGGTGCGAAGTTGAGTTTGACGACCGGCAGACGTGCTGCGGCCAACCGGCATTCAACACCGGTTATCGTGACGAAGCTCGGCAGGTGGCCCAACGCTTCATTCGCATCTTCGAAGAGAGCAATGCAGACGCGATTGTCAGCCCGTCCGGATCCTGCACCGCGATGGTCCATCACTTTCCGGAGTTGTTTGCCGGCGACAAGGAATGGTTCGAGCGAGCGAGGACGCTGGCGGCGCGGACGCACGAGCTGAGTTCGTTTCTCGTGCGCGTGTTGAAAATCGACGACGTCGGCGCGAGTTGGTCAGGCAAGTTGACCTGGCATGATGCATGTCACGGGTTGCGTGATCTGAACCTTAAGCATGAGCCGCGAGCACTGATTCGCAACGTGCGAGGGGCGGAATTTGTGGAACTCGAGAACGCCGACGCGTGTTGCGGCTTTGGTGGCACTTTTTCCGTTAAGTATCCCGAGATCTCCGTGGCAATACTCGATCAAAAGATCGAAGCGATCGAGCGTTCGGGCGTGCAGGCCGTCGTCTCCGGCGACGCGAGTTGTTTGATGCAGATCGGTGGTCGACTTTCACGCAAAGGATCGAATGTCAGCGTGATGCACCTCGCGGAATTACTAGCTTCACAAACATCATGAATCACCTGAGCAGCGAAACGTTTGACGAGAACGCAAAGGCCGCGCTGGCCGACGTGCAACTGCGCGGCGCGCTGCGTCATGCAACGTCGTTGTTCGGCAAACGCCGGCTCGAAGCGGCGAGAAGTCTCGGCAACTGGGAAGACCTCCGTTCCCAGGCGCGTGCAATCAAAGACGAAGTTTTGTTGCACCTCGATCGGTATCTCGAGACGTTCGTCGCGAACGCCGAAAAGCGCGGCGCGATGGTCCACTGGGCCACCGATGCCGCCGAGGCGAACGCGATCATCTGTAAACTCGCTCGCGACCGCGAGGCGCGCACGATCGTCAAAAGTAAGAGCATGACGACCGAAGAGACGCATCTGAACGATGCGCTCGAAGCGGCGGGCATGCAGGTCGTCGAAACGGACCTTGGCGAATACATCATTCAACTAGCGCACGAGACGCCGTCGCACATCATCGCCCCGGCAATTCACAAGACGAAGGGCCAGGTGGCGGAACTGTTTACTTCAACGTTGGGCTCGCCCCCGACGGACGACGTCGCGCAACTGACTCGCACGGCGCGTGCGACCCTGCGCGATCGTTTCGCGGCGGCTGACGTCGGAATCAGCGGCGTGAATTTTGGGGTCGCCGAAACCGGCACGATCGTGATCGTGGAGAACGAAGGCAACATTCGTTTGACCACGAGCCTGCCGCGCGTTCACATCGCGGTGATGGGAATCGAGAAAGTGATCCCGCGTTTTGCGGACCTCGACCTGTTTCTAAAGCTGCTGCCGCGATCGGGCACCGGCCAACGATTAACGACGTACCAGTCGTTCATTACCGGCACGAAGCGCGACGCCCGAGACGAAGGGCCCGACGAGTTGCACATCGTCATTCTCGACAATGGCCGTTCGCGGATGTTGGCCCATCCGGTGACGCGCCAGTCGCTCGCGTGCATTCGCTGTGGCGCGTGTTTGAATGCGTGTCCCGTGTACCAGCAGATTGGCGGGCATGCGTACGGTTCGGTTTATCCGGGGCCCATCGGGGCGGTGATTACTCCGCAGTTGATGGGGCTGGAGAAGACCGCTCAGCTTCCGTACGCGTCGAGTTTGTGTGGCGCCTGCCGCGAGGTTTGTCCGGTGAAGATCGACATCCCGCGGTTGTTGTTACACCTCCGAAGCGAGATCGTTGCGAAGCAGCGGAACGGCAGTGCGGCAGAACGATTGGCTTTTAAAGTGTGGGCTCGGGTGATGATGAGTCCGGCGTTGTACGAGATGGGCTCGGTCGCGGCGCGGTTAACTCAGAAGGTGTTTCCGCTTTCCAAAGCATGGACCAGTGGGCGTGATTTGCGTACGGTCGAGCGGGAGAGTTTTCGTAAGCTGTGGAAGACGAAGTTGTCGCATGAGTAGCAGAGAGACGATTCTGGGATCGATTCGGTCGCATTTGGCGGCCAGTGTGCCGCACGACCAACTTGAGACCGTTCACGATCCTGACCTCAGCATTGGTGTTTCTCCTGTTGAGGTGTCGCCAATATCAACTGTCGAACAGTTCAAGCAAAGTTTGGAGGCAGTCGATGGACACTGTGTTATCGCTCGAGACGAAGCTGAGATCGCGCAGGCAATAACACGCATTGTCAGCGATCTAGGCGTTCGACGAATAGCTCTTTCGGATGCTCCAGTGCTCGCTCGCTTGATCAATGCCGGTGACGTCGAGATTTCGCCGCCCGATATATTTGAGTTCGACGCGGGCATCTCGACGGCGCAGGCGGCGATTGCGGAGACCGGAACGCTCGTACTCGATTGCGCACGCGAACGTCATCGACTGGTTTCGCTCGTGCCGCCGGTGCACATTGCGATCCTCGAGGCGTCGTCGATCTTTCAAACACTTGCCGAGGCGCTTGCTTTCGTCCATCAGAACGGAAACATCAGTCCGGCAGTGACCTTCATCACCGGGCCATCACGCACCGCCGACATCGAACTGACGTTAACAATCGGCGTGCACGGCCCACAGGAGCTTTACGTGATCGTCAACGATGCTGCGCGCGGCTAATAGGTGTTCTTACGGGTGTCTCTCGCTGGCGAGCGCTGACGGCTGAAGACGCGACATGCACATAATCTCGTTTGCAACCGAGGAATCAGAGTGGCGCAGACCGCGCCCGGGCATCATTCTGCACAAAGACGATCGTGATACGGGCTACCGGCTTGATTGCGAAAAGCTGTTCGATCCAGCGGAGCGTCCCGCGAACCTGCTTGCGTGGTTCGACATGGACGCACACTGGTTCCAAACCGCGCGCGCAACCGCCGAGGCGCTCGTACGCGACGACAAAGCACTCGCCGAAGCAAACGAGAAAGGTTGGCTGGTTCCAAGCCGCGACGCTTACTGGTTCGCCCCCGTACCGCGCCCGGGAAAACTGATCTGCATCGGTCTGAACTATCGAGACCACGCAGCGGAGAGCAAAATGGCAATTCCGGAAAAGCCGGTTGTCTTTTCGAAGTTCTCGAGCGCCGTGATCGCGCCCGGCGAACCCGTGGTCCTGCCGCGGCAAAGCAAACAGGTCGACTACGAAGCTGAGCTGGCAGTAATCATTGGCCGCCGCGCGAAAAACGTCTCCGCCGATCGCGCCTACGATTACGTTCTCGGCTACACCGCGTTCAATGACGTCAGCGCTCGCGATTTTCAGTTTGCCGACGGGCAGTGGCAACGTGGAAAATCATGCGACACGTTCGCGCCGATGGGCCAAACGATCATCACTACTGACAAGATACCCGATCCACACAAGTTGTCGATCAAGCTGACGTTGAACGGCCAGACAATGCAGAACTCAAACACCGACCAGATGATCTTCAGTGTACCGCGGTTGATTGAGTTTCTTTCCGAGACCATCACGCTCGAAGCGGGCGACGTGATCGCCACCGGCACGCCTTCGGGCGTCGGCTTCGCGCGAAACCCGCCGGTGTTTCTGAAAGCCGGCGACGAGATGGAGGTGTTGATCGAAGGCATGGGAGGTTTGGGTAATCCAGTCGTCGAGGAGAAAAATGCGTAGATTCCTGCTTCTAATCGCGTTGTCAGCGTTGCTGATGGGTTGCACCGCGGGCAACGACAAAAAGAAACTCACGATAGCCGTGATCCCGAAGGGCACGACGCACGAGTTCTGGAAAAGCATTCACGCCGGCAGCATCAAGGCCGCCGAAGAACTCGCCGCGCAGGGCACTGACATCGAAGTGATCTGGAAAGGTCCATTAAGAGAGGACGATCGCGAACAGCAGATCCAGGTCGTCGAAGGTTTCGCGGCGCAAGGAGTGGACGGCATCGTGCTCGCGCCGCTCGACAATCGCGCGCTGGTGCGGCCGGTGGCGGATGCCCGTCGCACCGGTGTGCCGACGGTGATCATCGACTCCGGCCTGGAGTCGGATGAGATCGTCAGCTTTGTCGCCACCGACAATCGTAAAGGCGGAATGCTCGCCGCCGATCGTATGGGCCAACTGCTCGGCGGCAAGGGCAAGGTGCTCGTCTTGCGTTATGCGGAAGGCTCGGCGAGCACGACCGAGCGGGAAGCGGGCTTCATCGAACAGATCAAACAGAAGTTTCCCGAGATCGAACTGGTGTCGACGGACCAATACGCGGGCGCCACTCGCGAGACAGCAAAACGCGCTTCGGAAAATCTCCTGAATCGTTACGGCGATGAAGTGCAGGGTATCTTCACTCCCAACGAATCATCGACGGCCGGGATGCTGGTCGCTCTGGAGGACATCGGCAAAGCCGGTAAAGTTTCGTTCGTTGGTTTCGACGTGAGTCAAAGATTTATCGACGCGCTAAATTCGGGGCAGTTGCACGGTATCGTGGTCCAGAACCCGTTCAACATGGGTTATCTTGGCGTGAAGACGATGGTTGACAACCTGCTCGGCCGAAGTGTGGAGAAGAAAATCGACACGGGCGTTATGCTTGTGACGAAAGACAACATGACGTCGCCTGAAGTGAATGCGTTGTTGCATCCACCGCTCGATCAGTATCTGAACAAAAGTGGTCGCTGAGGTAAAACAAAACCGGGCGTTCCTGACTGCCGGCGTTCTGCAAAGCTGGCTGAACCGTGTTGGACCAGCGCTCGGTTTGCTGCTCGTCATCGGCATCTTCACGCTGCTGATGGACACGCCCGCCCGCTTTCTCTCACCAAACAACCTGCGCATCGTTCTTTCGCAAACAGTGATCGTGGCCATCGGTGCGATCGGAATGACGCTGATCATCATCAGCGGCGGCATCGATCTCGCCGTTGGTTCGACGATCGCTTTGACGGGCGTGGTGACGGCGCTCGGGATCAACGCTGGCATGTCCCCATCACTTGCTCTTGCGGCGGGGATTCTCGTCGGCGGACTGGTTGGCGTCGTGAACGGGATCGTGATCACGCGTTTGAAGGTCGTGCCGTTTATCGCGACGCTGGGAATGCTTGGGATCGCGCGCGGCGTCGCGAAGTGGCTGGCCAATCAGCAGACGGTGAATATGCCGTCGACCTGGCTAAACGAGTTGCTCGTAATGTTTCCGAATCCGTCGTGGTTGTTGCTCGCACCGGGCGTGTGGATAGCAATCGTGCTCGCAGTGCTGGCAGCGGTGGTGCTGCGGCGGACGGTGTTTGGTCGGCGCGTGTTTGCGCTCGGCTCAAACGAAGCAGCGGCGCGTGCGTGTGGCATTGCAACGGATCGCTTGAAAATCTGGATTTATGGTTTGGCGGGGCTGCTCTTTGGCCTGGCGGGAGTGATGCAGATGTCGCGTTTGCGACAGGGCGATCCGACCGTCGCCGCCGGTTCTGAGTTGGACATCATTGCCGCGGTGGTGATCGGCGGCGGAAGTTTGAGTGGCGGCGAGGGCAGCATACTGGGCTCGATGATCGGCGCGTTGATCATGGCGTTTCTGCGCAACGGTTGCCAGCAGGTAGGTTGGCCCAACTACGTGCAGGAGATCATCATCGGCACGATCATCGTCGTCGCGGTGGCTGTCGATCGCTGGCGTGCGCGGGGTTAAATCATGATTAAGTTGATTGTATGTTCCCTTTTGTTTTTATCCGCCGTTCAAGCTCAAGTCACGGATTGCAAAAACGACTGGCCCAACCTCGCCCGTTACGACAAAGACAACAAGTCCGTTGCGCCGCCCGCAAAGAACGAGCAGCGCGTCGTCTTCATGGGCGATTCGATCACCGACTCGTGGGACAATCCGGCGAACGGGTTTTTTCCGGGCAAGCCTTACATCAATCGTGGCATCAGCGGGCAAACGACGCCGCAAATGCTCATTCGTTTTCGCCGCGACGTGATCGAGCTGAAGCCGAAAGTGGTCGTGATTCTCGCCGGCACAAACGATCTCGCCGGCAATACTGGTCCAACAACGCTCGAAGCCATTGAAGACAACCTCAAGTCGATGGCGGAACTCGCCACAGCAAACAGCATCCGCGTGGTGTTCGCTTCACTGCTCCCGGTGAGCGACCATGAACTTCGCGACGGCAAGCCATTGGTTCAAACTGTCCGCCGGCCGCCAGAGAAGATCCTCGCGCTCAACAACTGGATGCACGGGTACGCACGGGCAAATCGTCATGGTTACCTCGACTACTTCTCGGCCATGGTTGACGAGAATGGCTTCCTCAAAGATGAGCTGAGTGACGATGGTCTGCACCCGAACGTGCAAGGCTACGCTGTGATGGCGCCGCTGGCAGAAGCGGCCATTGTGGCCAGTTTGAAGCGGGGCAAGTAGCCGGGGCGCTGCCCTGGTGGAGCCGAGGTAAAACAACAAAGTTCTTGACAGCCACGACGGGGCAGGAGTATATGTTCCGCGTTTAGACAAATTCCGTCTTAAACTCCCGTATTCAGTAGTTGGCCTGAAGCATTTGAAAGCTCTTTGCTCGGTTTACTGAATAAGTCCTAATAACGAACAATTTCGAAACTATGCGCAAGATCAACCCGCATGACTTCAAAGTGGCACGACGTGGCACCAGCCGGGAGATCAACCGGCAGATCGCCCTTAACCTGATTCGTGCCCATCAACCAATCTCCCGGGCCGACCTCGCCCGCCTGATGAACGTCCGGCGCGGCGTCGCCAGCCTGCTCGTCAGTGAACTACTCAGCGAGTCGCTCATCTTCGAAGGCGCGGTCGGCGAAGCGGTCGGACGCGGGCGTCGTCCCACCTTTCTCTTCATCGACTCGCGACAACGTTGCGTCGTCGGCGTCGACATTCGCGCCTCGCGCACCTTCATCCTGCTCACCGACCTGATGGGCAAGCAGTTGGGCGTCGTCAGTAGTTTTCAAACCAGCAAAGAGATCGACGTGCTGACAAAAGACCTGGCGCGCCGCATCAAGCAGGTGCTCACGGATTTCAGCGAAGTCGGCGCGTGCGAAGGTGTCGGCGTCGTCGTTCCCGGCATGGTCGATCCGGCGCTGGGCCGCGTGCTCCACGCACCGACACTCGGCTGGCGCGACGTCAATTTGCGCGATCCGCTGGCGGCGGCGTTGGGAATTCCGGTCCACATCGAGAACTCCGGAAAAGCATGTGCCCTGGCCCAACTATGGGCCACGCGCAGCGACGTGGTCGCTTCCGGTAACTCTGTCTTTGTAAGCGTTTCGGACGGCGTGGGTGTCGGCGTCGTGGTTAATGGCGAAGTGATGCGTGGACGTCACAACACGGCGGGTGAGTTTGGTCACGTGCCGTTGAGCATCGATGGACCACGCTGTTCGTGCGGCGCGACGGGTTGTTGGGAAGCCTACGTTTCGAACCTCGCGACATTGTCACGCTATTTCGGTCGCGACCTTACGGACGGCCGGCCGCGCGAGGCGGAGACGGCAAGTTTCACGGTCGAGGATCTGATCGCCCGTGCTCGAGCGGGTGATGCGAAAGCGCTGGCGGCGATCAATTCGACCGCGCGTTATCTCGGGCTCGGTCTCGCTTCGATCGTCAACGCCATCGATCCCGCGCGGATCTACATCGGCGGCGAGATAACGACAGCGTGGAGTTTGATCGAGCCGATCGTGCGCAGTGCCCTGCGCGAAAGAACTCTGACTGACTTCGGTGGCGCAACCGAGATTCACATTGTGCCCGCTGAAGAACATCCGCGTTTACGCGGCGCCGTGGCGCTGGTCGCCGCGCCTGCGTTTGCGGCTCCGATGGTCGCGTGAGTTTTCGTCGCACGCGATCAGTTTTCAAAAACAAAACTCAATATTTGGGAGGTCTGATCGATGCGACGCACAAGAGAACCCCGGCTGCGACTTTTGTGGACATTCCAGATTTGCTGCGCACTATTGCTGACGATCGTCGCCGGTCAAGGCGCTCATGCCCAAACAGTCGTGGGACGCATTTCCGGAACCGTGCAGGATGCTAATGGCGCCGGCATTCCCAACGCCTCAATCAAAGTCATCAACGCTGCGACCAACGCCGAACGCACCGCCACCAGCGACGAGGACGGTTTCTACACGGTCACGAACCTGCCCGTCGGCACGTATACAGTCGAAGCGGAATCGAAGGGTTACAAGAAAGCACTGGTCTCTGGTAAGAGCGTGACGGCTGATGCTCGATTAACGGTCGATCTGAAACTCGAAGTGGGCGAAGTTTCGGAAACGGTCGAGATCACGAGTATCGCCGGTGAGACTGTCAATACGACGTCCGGCGAAGTCACGCGCGTCATCGATCAGCAGCAGGTCCAGAACCTCGCGCTCAACGGCCGCAACTACATTCAGCTTCTGTCGCTCGTTCCGGGCGTCGCCCTGCTGAATGACGATCAACTCGAGTTGACGACGAGTCTCGCCACCGGCAACCAGTCGATCAACGGCAATCGCGGGCAAACAAACAACGTCACGGTCGACGGAGGTTTCAATCTTCAGTCAGGCAGCAACGCCAGCCAGATCAACAACGTCGGCATCGACTACATTCAGGAAGTCAAAATACAGACGTCAAACTTCTCCGCCGAGTATGGCCGCAACTCCGGCGCGCAGGTCAGTCTCGTGACCCGCAGCGGCGGCAACGATTTTCACGGCAGCGCGTTCGAGTTTTTGAGAAACGACAAACTCGATGCGCGCGCGTTCTTCGCGCCTGTACGCCCAACGTTACGCTACAACAATTTCGGCTACAGCTTCGGTGGTCCAATTTTGAAAGACAAACTGTTTTTCTTTGGCGGTCAGGAATGGAAATACATTCGCCGTCTGTCGGCGGCGCAGCGTCGCACCGTGCCGACGCTCGCGGAGTTGAACGGAAATTTTTCTTTCCGTCTGCGGGGGCCGGATGGAATTGTGGGCACAAACGACGACGGTGTGCTGCGCGATCCGAACAGCAACCAGCCGTGCACCACCGCGAACCGCGCCGGGTGTTTTGGCGGCACGAACGTCGCGCTGCGAAACATCATTCCCGCAAATCGAATCACCGTTGACGGGCGAGCGATCGCGGAAGTCTATCGGACAGCCATCGGCCTCTCGACTGCGTTCAACAACAATCCGGTCGGGAACAACGTCACGTTCCAGCAACCGAACCCGTTGGACTATCGCGAAGACCTGCTGCGCATCGACTACAAGATCAACGAACAGCACACGGTCTACGGGCGCTACATTCACGACAAGAATGCATTGATCGATCCGTTTGGTACCTTCATCAACACGCAACTGCCGACGATTCCCAGCAATCGTTTGCGTCCGGGAACTTCGATCCAGGTTTCACACACCTGGCTCGTAACGCCCACGTTCATCAACGAGGCGAAGGTCACCGGCGCGTGGGTGGCCCAACGCATTCCGCCATCCGGCGACCTGTGGAAGCGCGAGACTTACGGTTTTCAGTTTCAACAACTTTTCAGCGGTGGCGGCAGGTTTGAAAACTCGATTCCCGACACGACGATCACCGGTTTCGCGAGTTTCTTCGGCGCGGCCCGCTCGCTGCTTTCGCCGACGACCGATATCAACGTGAGCGATACGATCACGTGGGTGAAAGGCAACCACACACTCAAAACCGGAATGTCGGTGACGCGTAACCGCATCGATCAAAACGCCCGCACCACCTACGCCGGCCAGGTTGATTTCAACACCGGCGGAAACACGCGAACGACTAACAACTCGTTCGCGGACGCATTGCTCGGCAATTTTCGAACTTACAGCGAGCAGGCACTCGATCCGATGGGCTTCTTTCGCTTCACACAATCCGAGGCGTTTGTCGCCGACAGTTGGAAAGTGGGCCGCCGGTTGAGTCTCGAACTCGGCATGCGATGGCAGTTCGGGCAACCGATCTACACGCAGGCCAACAATCTCGCGAACTTCGATCCTTCACGTTATGACCCCGCACAGGCAGTTACGATTCTTGCAAATGGAACGATCGACACGAGCAAGGGCGGCAATCGTTTCAACGGTCTCGTGCGCGCCGGAAACGGAGTGCCGCCTGAAGAACTCGGACGCGTGCCCGGCGGCGACAGTGCGCAGGTGCAGCTAGTGCCGGCGGGCGCGCCGCGTGGACTCTACGAAGGACACCACTACTTCATGCCGCGCGTCGGTTTTGCTTATTCGCCTTTCGACGACAACAAGACTTCGATTCGTGGTGGCTTCGGCATGTACTACGACCGCATCGAAGGCAACCTCATCTTTCCGTCACTCAGTAATCCGCCTTATGCAACGAGCGCGCAGTTCCAGAACGCGAACCTCGGCAACATCACGGGCGGTTCGACCACGGCCGCGCCGTGGGCGCAGATCAATGCAGTGAATCCGGATCTCGATACGCCTTACACGATGAGTTACAGCCTCAGCATCCAGCGCGAGTTGCCGCGTGGAATTTTCGCGGAGGCGTCCTACGTCGGTAACCTGGGCCGGCACCTGATTCGCCAGCCGGACATCAATCAGCCGACGTTCGAGCAGATCCGCAACAACGCGCCTCCCGGACCAAACGTAAACGTGAATGCGTTGCGCCCGTTCAAGGGCTACACGGCAATTCGCATGCGGTTGAGCGACTCGACGTCGAATTATCACGGCATGCAGCTTTACGCGGCGAAACGCAAAGGCGATTTGCTGATGACGACGTCGTACACGTGGTCCAAAGTTCTGACCGACGCGAGTGGTTTCAACGACAACCCCGAGGATCCATTCAATAAGAAATTCAACTATGGACCGGCGACGTTCGATCGCCGCCACGTGTTTGCGGTCACTTACACGTACACCGTGAAGATGTTCAGCCGCACGCAGGGATTGGCGAGGGCGATTCTCGACGGGTATGAAGTGAGCGGCATCACGCGTTTTCAGTCCGGACCTAATCTGACGGTCACGGCGACCGGAAACTCGATCTTTGGCAACCGGCGCGCCGACTGCGTCAGTCCCGATGCGCTGTTCCCGAACGGCGAACGTGGTCCAAACAACTGGGCCAACCGCGCGGCGTTTGCAGCGGCTCCCGACACTCGGCGGGGCACGTGCGGCGTCGGAACACTCCGGGGACCCGGCGCCCAGACGTGGGATTTCTCGTTGCGCCGGCGGTTTGAGTTGACTGAAAGGTTCAAATTGCAGTTCCAGGCTGATATCTTCAACGCGTTCAATCGCACCAACTTC
>CBFGMX010000170.1:0-11918 GCA_965649955.1 uncultured bacterium | reverse complement strand
ACTCGTTGTTCTACTCAGTTCAAAACTTCTTGTGCTTCTTGTGTCTCTTGTGCCTCTTTGTGGCCCATTGCCCTCTCACAAATGACCGCAAAATCGGCAGCAACCGTGTCCCATCCGAACTCTTTCCTCACTCTCGCCGCCGCGCGCTGCCCGATGTCGTCGGCAAGCGTGCGATCCTTCAGTAGTTTCACGACGTCATCAGCAAACGACTCAGGTGTGTCAGCTAAGAGAATTTCCGTTCCGTTCGTCACCGGCAAACCCTCAGCGCCGATCGACGTCGAGACGATCGGTTTTTCCATCGCCATCGCTTCGTAGATCTTCAACCGCGTGCCTCCACCGATTCGCAACGGCACGACATAGACTGCCGCCTCTTCCATGTACGGTCTGACGTCGTCGACACGGCCGGTCACGATCACCGACGGATCGCGTTTGCTAAGCTCGACCAGACCAGGATAAGGGTCGCGCCCGACAACCGTTAGCGTCACGCCGGGAACTGACTGCTTTATTCGTCCCATGATCTGTTCGGTGAAGTAGCGAATGGCGTCTTCGTTCGGCAGCCAGTCCATCGAACCGGTAAAGACGAGATTGTGCGGCTTACGTTCGACGTTGCCGCTCGGTCGAAAGAAAACCGTGTCCACCCCGGTTGGCACGTCGTAGACATTATTGACCTTGTAATCCCGCTCCATCTGTTCTTTGTCTTCGCGCGACACGGCAACGACGCAATCAAACCGCGGACAGGTAGCGGCCTCGAAATCGAACATCTTGCGCCACTGGCGAAACAGGTACGCCTTCCGCGCGGCATTCGTCTGCACCTCGTAGTGTCGTTTCCAGATCATCGCTTCGACGTTGTGCTGAAAAAGCACTGTCGCACAGTTCAAATCGCGCGGCACGTTCACCGCCGGCGCGAGAAAATCGCAGATCAGAACATCGAACTGGCCCAACCGCTTTTCGATCTCGCGGCGCATCTCGTTCGACTCGTACTTCTTAATCGCATAAGGCAAATCGGAGGCAAGGTTCAGCGCCAGTTCGATATAAAACCCGGTCGTAAACTTCTCGCGCCGCCGGTGTGGTACGCACACCACCTCGTGGCAATACTCCGTTGCGAGTTCGCGCGCTGTCTTGTCTCCGGTATCGTCGTCGAGCGTCAGATAGGTGATGTGGCAGTTACGCTTCAGCTCTTTGAGCATGTTGTAAGTGCGGATTTTTCCGCCCTTATCGACCGGATGGAGCAGTTCAGTTTTGAGCCAGAGGATTCGCACGCTCACGCATGGACAGGCGCGAGTTCAGTCTCGCGTGTCGTCAGGACTTCGGCGCCGCCGTCATTGTCGCCGTCAAAAAATCGTCGTTGCCACATTTCGAAATTGACGAGCGCCCATAAACGTTCGTCGTGGTTCTCGCCGCCCGTCCGGTGGCGACGCACAAGATCCTTCACGTAGTCGGGTTCGAATATGCCCCGATCCAGAGCGCGGCTGCTGATGACGTATTCGTCGAGCAGATAACCGTACGGGCCGCGGAACCAGGCGCCGATAGGAACCGGGAACCCCATCTTGGATCGCGTCAGTATGGC
The DNA here is from genome assembly GCA_965649955.1 of uncultured bacterium. Lineage (GTDB taxonomy): Bacteria > Acidobacteriota > Blastocatellia > Pyrinomonadales > Pyrinomonadaceae > PSRF01. Next base: position 10,351 of record CBFGMX010000170.1, on the reverse strand, counting down.
TTCGGGCAAGACGCCTTTCATGCTTTGACGCAGGATGTATTTCGTGGTCCAACCGCGCAGCTTGAGACGTTCCGGCAAACGCGCGGTGAATTCGACCAGCTTGTGGTCCAGAAACGGCACGCGGCTCTCGAGCGAGGTCGCCATGCTCATCTGGTCCTGTTTCATCAGCAGCTCGTGGAGATAGGTCTTGATATCGGCGTAAAGCAAGCGGTCGAGTAACGACTCCGCATCGGTCTTTTCGAGCAGGTTTTTAACCTCGGCATACGGATCGCCCTGACCGACTCGATTTTGCGTTTCCGCCGTCAGTAATCCGCCGTGCATTGAGCGCGGAAAAACGGCGAAATTATCGAAATAGATACTTTCGATGTCGGGCGTCAGCGCCAGAAACGTGCGCGACAGCTTTTGGCGAACCTTCGAACCCGGCGACATTCCCGCGATTCCGCTTTGAATAGCTTTTCTGATGCCGGCGGTCGTGAAACTCTGGTACCGCGCGCCAAATGCGAGATTGAAAACCGTCTTCTTATAGCGTGCGTAACCCGCAAGTAACTCGTCACTACCTTCGCCCGTCAACACAACCTTCACGTTTTTCGCCGCGAGATGCGAGACGAAATAAAGCGCAACGCTCGACGGATGGGCCAATGGCTCGTCTTCGTGCCAGATCAGGTTAGGCAACGCCGCAAAGAACTCTTCCGGACTCACGATCACTTCGTGATGGTCCGTCTTGTATTTTTCGGCGATGAGCCGCGCGTACTCGAGCTCGTTCGCTTCACGTTCACGAAACGCCACGGAGAACGTCTTGATCGGCTCGTCGACCATGCCGCTCATCACGGCTGCGATCGCCGACGAGTCGATGCCCCCTGAAAGAAACATTCCCAGCGGCACGTCGGCCATCAACCGCAGCTTGACGGACGTGCGAAACAGTTCGGTCCACTGTTCGATGTAATCCTTATCGCTGAAGCCTTCGTCCTTGGCTTTGACAAAACTGACGTCCCAGTAGCGATTGATGTTGATCTTTCCGTCGCGCCAAACGAGCGTGTGACCCGGCAGGAGACGTTTCACGCCGTGGAAAAGTGTCGTTTCGCCTGAAGGTGCATGGTTCGCGAGATAGTCGGGCAGCGCGGCGTAGTTGAGTTCCGGTTTGAGCGCGCCGGCCGCGAAGATCGTTTTGATCTCAGAACCGAAGTAAAGCGAACCGTCTTCGGCGTGAAAATAATAGAGCGGCTTTACACCAAGGCGGTCGCGAGCGATGAACAACTCCTGTTTGCGCTGGTCCCAGATCGCAAACGCAAACATGCCGCGCAGGTGCTCGACGCAGTCAACGCCGTACTCTTCGTACAGATGCAGGATCGTTTCGGTGTCGCAGTGGGTCTTGTAAACGTGGCCGCGGGATTCGAGCCACTCGCGATAGTCGGCGTGGTTGTAGATCTCGCCGTTGTAGGTTATGTGCAGCGACGCGTCTTCGTTGGTCATCGGTTGATGACCGGCGGCGACGTCGACAATGCTCAGGCGCCGGTGACCGAGACCGACGTTTCGATCGATGAAGATTCCCTCGTCGTCGGGGCCGCGATGCCGAACGACGTCGCGCATCGCCTCGAGCTGCGGGCGCGAAACCGTCCGGCCCGACCGACTCGAAAACGCTATTCCGTTAATGCCGCACATTTATTTGAAACTCGTGTGAATCGCGGTTAAGGCGTTCACTCAGCGGATCGAATCATAACAAGAGGAACGTGTAAACACTCTCCCCAGGCTGCAAAACTGCCGAGAACCGGAACACCTTCGCCGGCTCCTTCTGACCATAACAGTGCGAAATCCACTGGTTTTCCTCGATCCAGCGGCCGTTTCCGGTTACACGGACTCTAAGGCCGGAGCCGGGTTCATGAATGAAATCGTTTTCCAGACGCGGATTTGTTCGGGAATCGAAGTGAAAATAGATGTCGGCGGTGTGTTGTTTCCCCGATTTAATAGTGTCACGAACAATCCAGTACTTGCCTTTCAAAAAGAAGATGCTGCGGACGACTCCAGCGCATTCGCCGCGCACATAAACGAATCGGTCCGCACTCATCCAGTCGAGCAGGCGACAGTCCGCGACTGTCTTCCACGTAAACGCTCCATCGGGAATTGAAGAAGACTCGCCATCGAGCGTCACGGTGTTGTGAGCCTGCGAACTGCGAAACCAGTCGCGGAGCTCTTTCGATCCGGTGTAGGTGTAGGTGCCGGGATCGACCAGCACTGTTCGACCGTTCGCTGCCAGTTCGAACGACAACGCGTCCGCGTGCGCATGACCGCAGTTCAGCGCTCCGTGTGGGCCACAATCGAACAGCAGATAGTTTGACTTGTCCGTCCAGCCGTCGCGCATGACGAAATAACCGCCGTCGGGAAACGCTTTCGAGAGTTCGGCGGGTTCGTGCGCCGCGATTGAATCGTATTTTCGCAGGCCTTCCACGCCCAGTAACCACAACAACTCTTCGGCTGCTTCGCCGGCGACGAATTTGTAATCGCCACGACCAAACAGCGCGGCGCCGGTCGCGAGTGACGGGCGGAAGTCATTCGGCGCGCGCGCGTCGAGCATGGCCAGACGCCCACCGTCGTCATCGCCGAAGAACGGCGTCGTGCCGTCCGGACGCGTGATGTGCATCAGGTGGTCCAGCAGCGACGCCAGCGTCTTCTCGACGGTCTTCGGCAGTGTGATTCCGTTCGCACGCGACAAAATGAGGAGGTGAATGTAGAAGTCGGTCGTGTAGCGATGGTAGTAACTCGACTGCTCGAAATAAACGCCATCCGGTTTGACGTGCACCGGAATCTGTTCGATCAGAATTTCGCGACCGAGATCCTGCCACCGCTTCGCTTCGTTGAACTCAGGCAGCAAAGTTCCGAGGTAAAACAGCCCCAGCGCTTCGCCGGTCAGATGCGTGTTGGGACTGAAGTAAGTCGAAAGATACGATTCCAGGTGTCGCGCGTTCAGGTACAAAAACTTCAGCGCGCGCTTCGACGTGCCAGCAGGCACGGCGCCTCTGAAAAAGTAGAGCGCCCACAGCCACGAGATCGATCGAAACGAGACTTCCAGGCTGCTGGCCCAATTGATACCAAGCTTCGGCGGGTTCGCGTCCATCCACGACTCAACGTGGTTAACAAACGCGTTCGCATACCGCGGGTCGCCGGTCAGAACGTATGCCTGGCCCAGCTTCATGAAATACTGGTGACGGTTCAACTCCCACGTGATCTTCTTGTCTCCCGCAACACCCGCATCGAGATAATCAAGCTTGCTCCAGTGTTCGAGCGGGATTTGTTTGCCGCTGACAGGTTCGAAATGCCAATCGATCGGATCGCCAAAACTCAAGTCCGTAAATCCGAGTAGATCAAACTTTCCTTCACAGATGCGATCCGCTTGTTCGACGATTCGCTGCGCAGTTTCGGGCCACCGTGACTTTATTTCGACCACGGTTTTCTCTAAATCCAAAAAGCTGCCAAAGAACCGCGACGTTCTTAACTCCGTGTCAGGAAGTCGATCGGGCAGCTTCACCAGACTGGACCATCCGCGCCGTTCGCTGAACGCCGCAACGCGTTGCGACGCGCGCACGCGCAACTCATGAAGCGACGCATTCCTGAGCTTTTGCAGCTTCATCGATTCAGACGGGATCCAGTTCCATCAACTCATACAACTCTTTAACCGCGCGCGCCGTCGCCGTCCCCGGCTTGTAGAACATTTCGTTCGCCACCGCGACGCGATCGCCGGACTTAAACTCCGGCTCGGCAAACGCACGCTCCACCGTCGAAACGGTCTCGCCGACGTCATGGACACTACTCGACGCATTCGCAAGCATTTCAACGTAGCTCGGTTCAATGTCCGTGTTCTTGATCAACTCCGGCACGTGGATCCGGATCAACGGTCGATCGAGCAACAGGTACTCGAAACCGACCGAACTGTGATCCGTGATCATCACATCAGCCGCCGGCAGATATCGCGACGAATTGCTACCCGTTGCCAGCAACCCACCATAACGCTGCAACAACGGCTCCAACCGCGCGCCCCAATCCACGCCACCGGAGTGCTCGGGGTTGAGATCTCGCGAACGGTCGTGCAGCTTGACGATCAGTGTGAACCCCGCTTCACCCAACCGCTTGACCAACTCTTCTCCCATCGAAACTACGGACGAATGCGCTGACCATGTTGGGGCGTAAAGTATCGTGCGTTTCTTCGGGTCGATACCAAGCGACGCCAGGATCTCGTCACGCACGAGTGAACCATCGACGAGGCAGTCAAGCTTGGGCATACCAATCAGCCGCGCGGCATCGCTGTTCTCGTCTATCGCGCCGCAATCGATGAAGTGCTGCAACCGGCGCTTGTTGATAAAGAAGAGCCGGTCCCAGTCGCGCATCGAGTGCGAAGGCGAATCGTAAACCGTTCGATACTTTCCCGCGACCCCGTGAAACGTCTGCACCCTGCGCGCTCCTCGCGGCAACTTCACCCAGAGAAAATCAGCCGCCAGGTAAACGTCAAAACGTGTGAACGACGCCTGAAACGGCGTGATGAACTGAAACGGCTCGCGCGCTTCGGAATAGATCTGTTCGGTAAGCGATGGGCTCTCGCTGGCGGTGAAGTAGAACTCCAGCCGTGGATCGCGTTGCATGCGTTCGACGATTGGCGCGATCGTCGAGTAGTTCATCGCCGTGCGCGCGTTGACCAGCAATCGTCTCCGATCGGGAGAACGCCATCGTTGCCATTGCTTGTCGATCTCGCGGCCAGTGGTGATAACGCGCTTAAGGCTCATCGAAGGTGGTAACGGCAGGACGCAGCGACGGGTTGATGCCGGCACTCCAAACGCCGGCGAGCGATTCTATCTTCGGCATAACTTCGTTTACCGCTCGCTGATAGTCTTCGGGGAAGTCGATCTCGATCCACGGCAGCCCGCGCGTGCTCAACGCGTGTAGCGGATGGTTTCGCGCAAACTCGAGAAACGCCCTTGGCGCCCAGTCCTTCACCGCGCCCGAATCAATCAGATCATTCATGTACTCAACGAGAACTTTCGCGCCCGGCGCACTGAATTTTACTATGCCGACGTTTTCGCCATCCGCTTCAAGTGGATCCATCTGTTTCGAGATGTCGACGACGAGCCGATCGCGCATTTTGATCTTCATCTCTTCGTCGCCGAGTGGATTCGGATCCGCATCCGAAATCAATAAAGCGTCGCCGTAATCTGACTCAAGCAAATCGGCGAGCATCTGTGGATGGAACAGCACGTCTGAATTAAGCACGACGAAACCGTCGGTCAGATGTTCCCGCGCCAGCCATAGCGAATACAAACTGCTCGTTTCCCCGAAAACAGCATTCTCGACGAAACTGATCCCGTCGTCGCACTCTTCTCGAATACTGTCTGCTCCAAAGCCGACCACGACGACGATCTTCGTGACACCCAAACTCCGGAGCGTGTCGATCTGGCGGTGCAAGAGCGTCGAGCCGCCGATTTCCACCAGGCACTTCGGTTTGACGGCCGCGCCATCGAGCCGTGTGCCTTTTCCTGCTGCGAGTATGATTGCTTTCATGATGGCTGGCTGAGCTCCTTTGCCGAACCACTCGGCACGGAGCGCGGCCTGAACACTTCCTTCAATTTATTAAAATACCAATCCCGTTCATTCCGGCTGATGGCGAAACGCAAAAACAGCGCCGCGTATATTCCAGCGGCCAGCATCGCCTGAACCACCATCCATGACCACGAACCGTCCGTCTGCCGCCGCGCCACCAAAATAAATCCTGCCATCACCAGCGCCGGCCAAATCGCCGGCCAAACACTCTCGCGAATCACGGTCCACCGCGGCAGCTCAACGCGCCGGCAAGCCGCCGGAAACACCACGAACATTGAAAATACAACCATTGGTATCAACGTTCCGATAGCGACGCCAATCAAACCGTACCAGCGCACCAGCACTACGCTCAACACCAGGTTGCTAATCGCCATGCTCAAGTTCGACATTGCGAGTACTTTGTGCTGCCCCGAACCTTTCAAAACCACCGTCGACGTCGCATTGCCGACACGTAGCGCCACCACGATACACAAAATATAGATTACGTTTATACTGCCCTCGAAATTTGGCCCAACCCACAGCATAACCACCGGCCGCGCCGTCAGACCCAGGACCGTGGCGATCGGCACCACCATCGCCAGCGACAATCGCGTCCCCTGAATCAGGATCCGTTGGAGCTTGTCCAGTTGTTCAACAGTCGAAGTATCGACCACCACTGGAAACAGCACTGCATTGAATTGGTCCGTGATGCGCTGGACGATCTCGATCAGCCGTTGGGCCACGATCCAGACGGCCACGGCAGCCGTCCCCATGAACGCGCCGATCACGATCGTGTCGGTTGAATAGTTGAGTTTGTTTGCCAGGTCGATGATCAGAATGAAAACGCTGAAGCCGGTCACCTCGCGAAGACGATCGCGCTTGAAATAACTTGGCCGGATGCGCAACGCCGGAAACACGCGATACGCGTTCAGCGTGTAAGCCACGTAGCTGAGAATGCGAACTCCCGTGGTTGCGGCAACCAGCTCGGGTAGTCCGTAACCGGCCAGCAGGACCGCCACGTTCACCAGCGCCACGACAATCGCAGTCACAAATGCGACCGCGCCGTTTAGATACTGTCGTTGAAAACCATTGACGATGCCGCCGAACACAGCTACCGGAAAACCCAGCGCTACATAGGCGCTAATAAACAGAAGCACGATCTGCCCGGGGCGTACCTGCTCCGGCGTCAGCTCAAACACTCGATCGAGGTTCAGCGCGATTCCCAGCGCGACCAGAAACATGAGCAGACCCATGCCACTGAACACACAAAAAACCGTGCTGGCAACCTCGTTCATCGCTTTGACGTCGCCCCTTGCCCGGTATTTCGCCACGAACTTGACGTTCGCCATTCCAAACCCGAGATCGAACATCGAGAAGTAAACGGTGATCGACGCGACCAGCACCCAAAGTCCGTACGCAGACTGGCCCAGGTGCGCCACGTTGAACGGCAGCATGAAAATGCCAATCAGAAGCTCCGTGCCGGTGACGAGGTAGTTCGCCGAAACGTTTTGGAAGATCAGCTTTGTTTGGCTTGTCTCTTTAGTCACGAAAAGGAGAAGAATTTAGCCACGAAAACGCACAAAATGCACAAGAGGCACAAGAAGATTTAAGAAGAGGTAAGTATTAGTAAGTCAAAAAGTGCTGGGCGGTACGCTCATTACGTCGTTGTGCTGCCCATTCCTTTCTTGCCCTGTGCTTCTGGTGTCTCTTGTGCCTTTTTGTGGCTATCCTTCCAACGCTGGCTCACGATGCCGGCAAAGAACCAGAGCCACAGTTCATCTTCAAAATGCGCTATCGTGTCTCTACGGGCCAACGCCGTCCACATCGACACAAACTTCTTCAGACACGTTCGGTACAAATACCTCGGCACCCCTGCAACGTGAGGCACCGTTGAAAAGTCGAGCGCCGTTCTCTCCGGCGACTCCATGTCGAGCCGGTTGTTCTGGTAAAGAATCGCACGGCTGATCCCGTGCCAGTAAAACCACCGGCGAAAGTATTTCTTCGTCAGCCGGTCTTCGGGAATCACGTGGTGGACCACCAGGTCCGGCGAATAAAAACCTCGCAAACCGGCAGCACGCGCGCGCTGGGCCCACTCTCTCACTTCCTGACCCAGCAAAGTTCCCGCTTTCCGTCCGATGGTGTTGTCCCACAAACCCGCACGCTCAAACGCCTGCCGCCGGAAAACCATGTTTACGCCGAGCGGCACGCGGTCGCCAAACTCGATCGGCTCTGGCCCGTAGTCGAGCAGCGCAATTACGCCCCAATGCTTTCCGCCGCGATTCGGCAGCCAGTCCGGCCGTTTACCCGACCAGATCGGCAACGCTTTTCCGCCGACATAGTCGCAGTTCAATTCGCGCAGCGCCCGCTCGGAGTTGATTAACCACTGCGGATCGACACGGACGTCGTCATCGGTGATTGCCAGGATCTCGCCCTGTGCGGCGCGAATGCCCGCGTTCAAGGCGGCGGAACGCCCCTGTTCTTTTTCGAAAATGTAGCGCAGCGGCACTGGGAACGACTTGACCCCTTCGACGACTTCCCGCGTGTTATCGGAAGAATTGTTGTCTACGACTATCACTTCCCAGGGGTCGTTGGTCTCGAGTCCTTTCAAGCTTTCGAGTGTTCTCGGAAGTTCGTCGGCGCGGTTGTAGGTGGCGATAATGACTGAAAACTTCATCGGATTCCCGGCAATCTGCATCGATTGAGTCTATAATCCAGATACAAAATCTGAAATTGGGAGCAATTCCGGATCATCGTCCATGATCTGACGGAAAAATCGTGGAGGGGGCATTCAACTGTTGGCCTACGCTTTGCATCGCAATGGTCAGTCGACATCGCTGCCTGAGCTTAACGTGCGCGCGCTAAAAGTTAAAGGTTTTGCGCGTTACCTGGTGAAGCCGCGATCCAAATAGCTATAAAGGTCGATTAATTCTTGGATTCGGTTTTATGTAAACCTCGACGTCTCACCCGACCGGCGTCGTCAGGGTAAGACGAAATATTCTCAAAGCTGTTCTCTTTTTATGCGTAGCAAGAACCTGTACGTCGCAATTGCAGTCATATTATTGGCCTCCCTCTCCGCCTCGGCCCAGTCTCAGGAGCGTCTCTGCGATACCGCCTTCGAGGATTGCCGGGCACCCTTGTGGAACCTGATTGATAACGAAACCGTCGGCATCGACATCGCCTACTGGTTCATGCAGGACACGTCGCTCGCCAACAAGGTCATCGCCCGCTGGCAGGCGGGTGTGCCGGTGCGAATCCTCGTCGACCCGCGTGCCAATCCCATATACGCCGGCAATCAACAGATCCTGAACCAGTTCGCGGCGGCGGGCATTCCCATGCGGTTCAAGAATGGCGGCGGCATTCTCCACTGGAAGATGATGCTTTTTGTAGGTCAGAACCGGGTGGAGTTCAGCGGCGCAAACTTCGGCGCCAGCTTCTTCGTTCCGACGACGCCAAACTCGAACTACATCGACGAAGCCATCTACTTCACCGACGACCAATCGCTGATTCAGAGTTTCAAGACAAAATACGACGATCTCTGGACCGACCCGGTCAATTATCTGAATTACGCGAACATCAACGGACCGCTGACGCGAAAGTATCCGACGTTTGCGATCGACCCCGCACTGAATTTCCCATTCACCGCCGACGGCAGCCAGGACTTCTACAACCGCACGGCGGTCAACATGAATCAGGAAATGCAGAAGATCGACATCATCATGTATCGCATTACCAATCAACGGTATACCGATACGACGATCGCTGCCGTTCAGCGCGGCATTCCCGTGCGCCTGATACACGAGCCCGACGAGTACCGAAACCCCGCGCGTCAGTGGGATTCGTGGAATATCGACCGCATGTACATGGCCGGCGTGCAGATCAAGATGCGCAAGCATCTCGGACTGAATCACCAGAAGTCAGTGCTGCTTTACGGCAAAGGCATGACGATCTTCGGTTCGTCGAACTGGACGGGACCGTCCTCAAACTTCCAGGACGAGCACAATTATTTCACCACTAAACAGTGGTTTTTCCAGTGGTTTGTCGATCAGTTTGAGCGCAAGTGGAACTCGACCACCGAAAACGAGCCGTTTGTTCCAGGTCTTCCGGCAGAGCCTGTCAACATCGCGCCGGCGAACGGAGTAACGGGCCAGTCGACTACTATCACGTTGCGTTGGGAAGGCGGAAAGTGGGCGCACAAATACGACATCTACTTCGGAACGTCTTCGAATCCGCCGCTACTAATCCAGGACGCGAGCACCGATCAGAGTGGCGCACAACCCGGTCAACCGAGACTCAGCACGGGTTCTGTTGACGATGGCGTCGTCGAAACAATCACGATACCGGTTACGCTTCAACCAGGTACGCAGTATTTCTGGCGCATCGTCGGCAAGACGATGGCTAACAAGACGGCCAACGGCCCGCTGTGGACCTTCACGACGTCGGGCAGCGCGCCAAGTCCAACTCCAACTCCGTCGCCGACTCCGACTCCGACACCGGGTACGGAGTCACCGAACAATACGCGCGTTCCGCCAGGTACCCAGATTGTCGATAGCAGCGGTGCTGTTTGGACGATTGGTGCTAACCACACGATATTGCGAAACGGCGTATACAGCGGCGGCGAGGGTACTCAGATTCTTTACTGCAACCGTATCGTGTATGTGCTCGGCATGGATAACCAGTGGTGGCGCTGGAACAATGCATGGACAGCAGCAGGTTTTGTCGATCCGTGTAGCGGAGCCACGCCAACTCCGACACCGACGCCAACGCCAACTCCGACGCCAACGCCAACTCCGAC
>CBFGMX010000169.1:0-11937 GCA_965649955.1 uncultured bacterium | reverse complement strand
TGCACCATCACTTCAAAACGAATAAGCGCAGAGCGAAGAGACAACTGCCGGAATGCTCATCCAAGCAAGTTACATCTTCTACTCTGCGCCCTGGTTTTTTGTCGCCTGGCGCCTTGGTTTTTTGACCGCCGCCTTGGTCTTTGCGCCTTTGCGTCTTTGCGGGAGACCAAACCCGCTAGTTCTTGCTGAAAACCCAGGTTGAGTCCTGCGGTCCGCGCGGTGATTCGATGTGACGCGTCGCCGTCAGCATCTTGCCGTCGGCCGACAGTTCAAGCTTGTCGGTCGAAGTAGCAGTCATCTCTCCGTCCGGACCCTGAAACGTTGTCTTCGTTACGAGCTCGAGCGTCTTGCCTTCGCTGGCCCATTTGGCCGACCTGACGAACTTGCCACGTCCTGTCTCGCCGCTGGTCTCCGACCCGTCGAGATTGAACGTTCGCGGTCCTCCCATCATGCCGCCGCCCATGCCACGGCCCGGACCACCCTGACCACCACCCGGAGGAGGACCACCTGCCGGAGGCGCACCACTCGGCGCATTGCCACCACGACCCGGACCGTCGCCCTGACCACCAGTCACCTTCTCTTCGATGGTGATGGTCTTGTCGGTTTGCGTGATCGTCCAGGAGACGCTTTCGGCGTTTTGGATTCGTTGATTGAGACCCTGGCTTTTGCTCTTATCAAGCGTCCAGGTTCCGGCGAAGCTGGTCGGTGCGGCAGCATGCACGGCCAGCGAGAATACGAGCGCGCTGATTAGACTAAGAGCGCAAAACAACTTTCTCATTCAAGATCTCCTTCAGAAGTGTTCGTTGAGAGAGTCGCAGTCTATCAAAACAACCTCCGGAAAACTGTAAGGAACTGTAAAGATTTGTATAGCGTTGGTAAAGCACGCCCGGTTTGTTAATGCCACGGAACCTTGAACGTTATGTATGCGTAACACGCTGGGTGCTCGATGAGCTCTTTGATTCGATACATCGACGTTTGCTACGAGAATGTGCAGCACGCATCGATTATTGTGAAGACAAAACGAGCCAGTTGAATTCTTTGTCATAACGAAGCTGCGAGTGGTGTTTGTTCGCAGAGGAATTCTTGAACCCGCCGTTGCGGAGGTCCAGGGAATAATTGTTGTAATCAACCTCGGCAAGGTGTGGAAACCAGGGCTTGCGAAGTGAAGGACCAGGCGGTGCCATCAGGGAGTAAGCTGAACTAGATAGCAAGGAGAGCTGTAATGAAGTCAATCGTGAATCGGATAGTGGTGGTTGTAATGGTCGGCGCACTGACAAGCGTTGCTGCGTTCGCCAAAACACATAAGCATAGAGTTACTTTCGACAACGACATCAAGGTGAATGGGACCGTCGTGAAGAAAGGTACTTACGAGGTCAAGTTCGATGACGCAACCGGTCAGTTGTCGATCGTGAAGAACGGCAAGACTGTTGCCCAGACCATGGCCAAGCTCGAAGCGCGCGCCAAGAAAGCCAATGGCTTCCAGTTGCGTTCAGTCGAAAGCGGCGAAGAGACGCAGTTGACCGGCGTCACCTTCGGTGGATCTGATCAGGATGTTGTGATCACCAGCGGCGGTGCAACCACCACGGGCAATAACTAAGCGCTACAGTTTTTAATTAAGCGTTCCTACTACGCCTCGGGACTCGAGAGTTCCGGGGCGTAGTCGTTTTTGTGCATTCGTTGGATCGGGATTGCCTGAGTTACTATCGACTCAAAACAAACACACGGAGAACCGAGAGATGAAATACCGGCGCTTTGGTCGTACGGGCTGGGAAGTTAGCGAGATGGGCTATGGCATGTGGGGCATGGCCGGTTGGACCAACTCGAGCGACGATGAATCGCTTCGCTCGCTTCAGGCTGCGGTCGATTTCGGCGTCAACTTCTTCGACACCGCGTTTGCTTACGGCCAGGGGCACAGCGAGAGCCTGTTGGGCCAGGTGGTCAGGTCCAATCCCGGAAAAAGACTTTACACAGCGACCAAGATCCCGCCGAAGACGTTGCAATGGCCGGCGCCTGCCGATTCAACGTTGGTCCAATCGTTTCCGCCGGACCACGTTGAAGAATACGTGCATCGCAGTCTTGAGAATGCGGGTTTGCAACAGTTCGATCTGATGCAGTTTCACACCTGGAACGACGAGTGGCTGCGCGACGATCGCTGGTTCTACAAGCTCGACGATCTCCGCAGTCAGAAACTGATCAACGCGATTGGGATCAGCATGAATCGTTGGGAACCGTGGAACGGGTTGCGCGCTGTCCGAAGCGGACAGATCGACGCGGTGCAGGTGATCTACAACATCTTCGATCAGAACCCTGAAGACGAGTTGTTTCCCGCGTGCCGCGAAATGGACGTTGCCGTAATCGCGCGCGTGCCGTTCGACGAAGGAACTCTGACGGGTACGTTGACGAAAGACAGTAAATGGCCGGAAGGCGATTGGCGCAACACGTACTTCGTTCCCGAGAACCTGATTCCCGCCGTCGAAAAGGCGGACGAGATCAAGCAGCTCCTCGACGGGTGGAACAGAGAACACCAGACGCGCATTACAATGCCGGAGCTCGCGTTGCGCTTCATCCTCACGAACCCGGACGTCAGCACGATCATTCCCGGCATGCGCAAGCTGAACCACGTTGAAGCCAACGTCGCCGCCAGCGACGCCGGCGCCTTACCTGCCGAACTTCATGAAAAACTGCGCGCTTTCCGGTGGGTCCGCAAACCCGCGCCCTGGTCTCAGTGACGTTTTGCCTGCTTTCTTTTCGTCTTTGCGCCTTTGCGCGAGACATATCTTTCCACAGTGTCCGCACACAAAACTTAAGCGCTTTTGTGCAAAGCGTTTTTAGTGACGCCGTGTCCTACACAACTTGCGCCTCGGTATCGAACATCTAAGCGAGCGTAGACTTCTAACGAGGGAGATATGTTTAGCTTTAACACACTTAAGACAACACTTTTATTAGGCCTTTTAACTGGACTGCTCGTGATCGTCGGCGGCGTGCTCGGCGGTAATTCCGGAATGCTGCTCGGCTTCGTGATTGCCGTTGTGATGAACTTCGGCAGTTACTGGTTCTCCGACAAGATCGCGCTGAAGATGGCCGGCGCGAGAGAAGTGTCGTATGCGGAGGCGCCGGAGCTGCACGACATGGTTGCGCGTCTCGCGCAAGTGGCGGGTCTGCCGAAGCCGCGCGTTGCAGTCATCGAAGCTGATGCGCCGAACGCTTTTGCGACCGGAAGAAATCCGAATAACGGATTGGTCGCTGTGACGACGGGAATCGTGAAGGTACTCGACCGGCGTGAACTTGCGGCGGTCATCTCGCACGAACTCGGACACATTCGAAATCGCGACATTCTCGTGAGCGCGATTGCGGCGACGTTCGCCGGCGCGATCACGATGCTCGCGCATCTTGGTCAGTTCGCGATGATCTTCGGCGGCCGCAGTGATGACGATGAGGAGGGTGGCGGAATTTTCGGGGCGCTGTTGATGATCATTCTCGCGCCGATTGCGGCGACGATCATCCAGCTTGCGATTTCTCGTTCACGTGAGTTTGGCGCGGATCGGACAGGCGCGGAAGTCGGTGGGGATCCGGAGGCGCTGGCGTCCGCTTTGGAAAAACTCGAAGCCTACTCGAAACAGATACCGCTGCACGTGAACCCGGCGGCTTCACACATGTTTATCGTGAAACCGTTGACCGGTTATTCACTGCAAACTCTTTTCAGCAGCCATCCACCAACCGAGCAGCGCGTTGCGCGTCTGCGTCAAATCCGTGTTCAGAATGGTCTGCGAAACACGGATCTTCCGAACAACGAAAGAAGATCGCGATTGGCCTAAGAGCCAGTCGCGACCTTCACGTTCAGCGTCTTCACCAGAAACGCCCAGCGGTCAGCGATCTCTTCGATCGTTTTCGACGTCGGTTTGCCCGCGCCGTGTCCCGCCTTGGTCTCAATTCGAATCAAAATCGGCGCATCACCAGCTTGCGCAGCCTGAAGCGCCGCGGCGTACTTGAAACTATGCCCCGGCCAGACGCGATCGTCATGATCGGCCGTCGTGATCATCGTCGCCGGATACTTCGTTCCGGGCTTGATGTTGTGCAACGGTGAATACGCGTACAGAGCTTTGAACTCGTCCGCGTTCTCCGACGAACCGTAATCGGAAACCCACGCCCAACCGATCGTGAACTTCTGAAACCGTAACATGTCCATTACACCAACAGCCGGAACCGCTGCGCCAAACAGATCCGGACGCTGCGTCATGGCCGCGCCGACCAGCAACCCGCCGTTGCTGCCGCCACCGATCGCCAGCTTCGACGCCGAGGTGTACTTGTTCGCGATTAACCACTCAGCCGCCGCAATGAAGTCGTCAAACACATTCTGCTTCTTCAGCTTCATGCCGGCCTGATGCCAGTCTTCGCCGTACTCACCGCCGCCGCGCAGACTCGGCTGCGCGTAGACGCCACCCATCTCCATCCAAACCATGTTTCCGACGGAAAACCCTGGAGTCATCGAGATATTGAAACCGCCGTAACCGTATAGATAAGTCGGATTGTTGCCGTCGAGCTTCAGTCCTTTCTTGTGCGTGATGAACATCGGCACCTTTGTGCCGTCTTTGCTCTTGTAGAAGACCTGCTTCGTTTCGTAGTTGGCGGGATTGAACTCGACTTTAGGCTCGCGAAAGATCGTGCTCTTGCCCGTGGTCATGTCGTAGCGATAGATCGTCGTCGGCGTTGTAAATCCGGTGAAGAAATAGAACGTCTCCTTGTCTTTCGCTTTGCCTCCGAAGCCACCCGCGGAACCGATACCCGGAAACGCGACCTCGGTCAGCAGTTTGCCCGCGGTGTCGTGAATCCTGACTTGCGTGTAAGCGTCTTTCAGGTAGTTAAGAATGAACTGGTTGTTAACGACGGTGACCGACTGCAATGCGTCTTTGCTCTCCGGCACGACGACTTTCCAATTGCTGCGTGCGGGTTTGCTGACGTCGATCTCTACGACTTTTCCGCGCGGCGATTGCAGGTCTGTATGAAACCAAAAGCGCGTTCCTTCGTTGCCGACGAAATTGTAAGCAGCGTCGAAGTCGTCGAGCAGTTTGACAACTTGGGAATCGCTCGCTTTGAGGTCCTTGAAGTAGACTCGGTTCTTTACGTCAGTGCCCTGGAAAACGGTGATGACGAGATAGTTGCCGTCTTCAGTTACGGTACCGCCGAAGAGCCAGTCTTTTTGATCGGGACGTTCGTAAACGAGCACGTCGGCGGATTGCGGCGTTCCGAGTTTGTGGAAATAAACCTTCTGAAAATAGTTGGTTGCTTTCAGCGTGTCGCCCTTGGGTTCGTCGTAGCGGCTGTAGAAGAAGCCTTTGCCGTCGTTTGTCCAGGAGACGCCGGAGAACTTCACCCACTTCAGGTGATCCAAAAGATCCTGCCCCGTTTCGACGTCGCGAACTTTCCATTCCTGCCAATCCGAACCTGAAGCGGAAATGCTGTAAGCGAGCAACTTGCCGTCCGGGCTCACCTGCGTTCCGGAAACGGCGACGGTGCCGTCGGCTGACAGGGTGTTTGGATCGAGCACCAATTTTGGCGGCGCCTCGAGTCCGGTGACGGTGTAGAGCACCGACTGGTTCTGGAGTCCGCTGTTACGGAAATAGAAGTAGCGGTTCCCTTCCTTGAACGGAACGCCGTACTTCTCGTAGTTCCAGAGCTTGGTGATCCGGTCCTTCAGCGTGTTGCGCGAGGGTATACCCTCGAGATAGCTGAAAGTCAGTTTGTTCTGGGCTTCGACCCATGCTTTTGTCTCTTCCGAGTCGAGGTCCTCCAGCCAACGATACGGGTCCGCCACTTTAACACCGTGGTAGTCGTCGACCTGATCGCTCTTCCGTGTTGGGGGATATTTATTTGCTGTAATCATCTGTTGAGTAATGACTGCCGCCAAAAGGCATAGAACAACCGTAAAATGGGCCGGTGGGTAAAAATACATAACAACGCTCCTTTTTGAAGTAGGAGAAACAACGCGGACGGTGATTATGATCGATGAAAATGTGATTGACAACTCGTAGGGGTATGCGCGAATCTAAGCCAACGCTTGCCCGCCCCCGGCCGAACGTGTTGCGGATCATCATCGTATTGCTCCCCGGAAAGACACTATGAGAATAAATTCCCCTGTCGCTGTTTTTTTCGCCGCAGTTGCCTTTTCTGCCGTAAATGCCCAGACGCAGAAAGATACCGAAAAGACGATGCGTCCGCGTGTAGTGTCGCCGCCCATCGAGCAACCATCTACACAGAGCTCGACGGCGCCAGCGATTCCGACTACCTCGGCTGCCGCTGCCGAAGCGCCACAGAAGTTAACGCCGGGACCGATTCAACGCCTGACTCCATCCTTGATTCAGGCGCGAATCTCGGAAGCGAAACGAATGCTCCGCACCCGGCCAGTCGCCACGGCGATGACGACGACTCCGTCAATCCAGTTCGTGACCATCGCGGCGCTGGAGCGCGATACGGCCAAAACGCACTTCATCACGATCTCGAAAGAAACGTTCCTGAAGAAGGGCTCCGAACTCAGCACCGTCACGTCGCTCGGAACAAACGTAAACCTGAAGGTCGTCCGCGCAAACGGCGTCAACACAGCGCTCACGATCGTCACACCCGAAGGCAAATCGTTAGCGCCGCTGACCGTCGAATATCCAATCGAGAAAGGCGGCGTGTTTCGGGAGATGGCGTACTACACTTCCGCGCATCCGGAACTGCTTTCGAAAGACCTCGTCCGATCGGGTCAATCCTACGTCCGCAACATGCTCGATCTCGCAGCCAAACGTTTGAGCGAGAAAGGCGTTTTCATCTCGCCTGATCTGATTGACGTTGCCGAACGTCTCTGCGTGGTCGAACACGTCGATCACGACCGTTTTCGCAACGAAAACCGTCTGGCGCTGTACGACGAGATCTATTCCCTGTTTGCGCTGAACGAACTTGATACCTATCGGTTTGCTGTGAGTTCGGCAGGGGCCGGCGGCATGGTGCAGATGATCCCGTGGGCTTACAACCTTCAACGAACGCGCTATCCCGGCGTTGGGCTAATGCCAGACTTCGTTGCCGGTATGCGCAACCACGGTAACGCACTGCAAGCTATGCTGCTCTACATGCGCGACGTGTGGAGCGATCTAGCCGCTAACGACGAAGTGCAGTACGCGTTGAGCGCGAAACTGGCGACGAAAAGCGAACTGCTCGCGGCAGGTTACAACTCAAACGCAGCCAGGCTGCCCGGCTATATCAAACGGGGACGCGACAATTGGCGAGTGCTGATTCCGCGTGAGACGCAGATGTATTTGCAGATCTACAAGTCGTTTGACACGCTCGTCCCGCTGCCCACGCGAGCCAAGTCTCTTTGAGATCCATCCGCGTATTGCAGTTTGTACAACTTCCAATAAAGCCCACGACCGGCAAGTAGTTCCTGGTGCGTGCCCTGCTCGCGGATCTCGCCGTGATGCAGGACGATGATCCGGTCGGCGTTCTGAATCGTCGACAAGCGGTGCGCCACGACGATCGACGTCCGGTCCCTCATCACGCGCTCAATGGCCCGCTGAATCAGTTGCTCGGTCTCCGTGTCGATCGAGCTTGTCGCCTCGTCGAGAATCAAGATCGCCGGATCGAACGCCAGTGCCCGGGCAAACGAGATCAGTTGCTTCTGTCCGACTGACAAACCCGCGCCCCGTTCGCGCACTTCAGCCTGGTACTCGTCCTTCAAACGGCGAATAAACTTGTCGGCGTGTACCTCCTGCGCCGCCCAGCGCACCCGATCTCCCGTGATCTCCTGGCGGCCAAGACGAATGTTTCCCTCAATAGTTCCGCTGAACAGAAAAACCTCCTGTAACACAACGGCGAAGTTTTCGCGCAACGCTTTCAAATTCCAGTCGCGGAGATCGATGCCGTCCAGCAATATCCTGCCGCGCTGAATATCATAGAAACGCATCAACAGGTTTGTGATCGTCGTCTTGCCGGAACCGGTGTGGCCAACGAGCGCGATCGACTGTCCCGGTTCGACCGTGAACGAGACGTCCTTCAGGACCCAATCCTCGTCTTTATACGCGAACCACACGTTTTGAAACTCGATACGGCCGCGCGCGCGTTCCGCTTTGAGCGGCTTTTCGGGTGTTGTGATCGCGACCGGCAGATCGAGTGTTTTGAAGAGCCGGTGCGATGCGACGACCGCCGCCTGTAACACGTTGTACTTGTCGGATAGATCGCGAATCGGTTGAAACAGCGCCTGCGAATACTGGATGAACGCCACTAGTCCGCCGAGCGTCAGCGCGTTCTGCATCACGCGATAACCGCCGTACCAGATGATCAACGCAATGCCGATCGCGCCGATAAGATCTACGAGTGGAAAGAAAACGGCGTAGTAAAAGATCGTGTCGATGTTGGCGCGGCGATAGTCCTCGTTAATGCGGTCGAACGTGCGCAACGATTTACTTTCGGCGTTGAAAATCTGCACGGTCTGCGCGCCGGCGAAGTGTTCCTGAAGAAACGCGTTGATACGCGCGATGCGCGTGCGGACAAGGTCGTAGCCCCGTCGCGCGCCCTTGCGAAACCACGTCGTCGCCGCGAACAGCAGCGGCACGGTTAGCAGGGAGATGAGCGTCAGCCTGACGTCCATCCACAGCATCACGACGATTATCGTCAGGATGATCACCAGATCGCCGAGCAGATCGGTGACGCCTTCAGTAAACAACTGGTTGAGCGCGTCAACGTCGTTCGTGAGTCGCGTCATGATGCGGCCCACGGGGTTGCGGTCGTAGTAGGAGACTTCCTGCTGTTGCAGCTTCGCGTAAAGTTCCCGGCGCAGGTCAAACATCGTGTACTGTCCGACGGTGTTGACCAGAATTGATTGTAAGTACGACAGCACGAGCCGCAGCGCCTGCGTTCCCAGGAAGAGCGCGACGAGCAGGCCGAGACCTTCGGTTGTTCCCGGCAGGATGTACCAATCGATTGCCCACTGCGTGAATTTTGGTTGCAGCGTGAGGAGCCAGTTCACGACGAAAGTGAGCAGGATCGCAGCCACGAGGAACCGCAAGTATGGCCTGAGATAGCGCAGCAGCCTGCGGGCGACCTGAAAGTCGTAAGTCTTCCCGATTGCCTCTTCTTCGTGAAACTGTTTTACCGCCGTCGACATTTAATCCGTGTATTAAGTAGCGGCAATCTCTTCCTCGAGCAGTTGCCGTTCGTATAAATCCGCATAAGCGCCGTCGAGCGCGATTAGTTCCGCGTGAGTTCCCTGTTCGATGATGCGCCCGTCCTCGAGCACGCAGATGATGTCAGCATCGCGCACAGTCGAGATGCGATGCGAAATGATCAAACTCGTGCGGTCGCGCATTACGCCGCGAAGTTGGGCCAAAATCTTCTCTTCGGTGTACGTATCGACTGACGAAAGCGCATCGTCGAGAATCAGAATGCGGGGTTCGCGTAGTACGGCACGCGCAATCGCCGTGCGTTGCTTTTGCCCACCCGAAAGCGTGATGCCGCGCTCGCCAACAAGCGCTTCGTAACGATCCGGAAAAGCCGCAATATCACCCGCGAGGCCGGCAATCTCCGCCGCCGACTCGACCTCTGCCACCTCCGCGTCTTCAACCCCGAACGCGATGTTCTCCTTCACTGAATCGCTGAACAGGAAAGTCTCCTGCGGCACGTAGCCAATACTCGATCTCAACTGCGCCAACGGATATTGATGAATCTCGACTCCGTCGATGAAAACCGTATCTTCCGGTGCGTCAATCAAACGCGGAATCAGGTTCGCGATGGTCGACTTTCCACTGCCGGTCCGTCCGACGAAAGCGACTGTCTGTCCGGCGGAGATCTTCAGATTGATGTCGCGCAGCACCGGCTCGTCCTTCGGGCGATATCGAAACGTCAGGTTACGAAACTCGATCGCGCCTTTTATCGGCGACTGTTCGACGACCGTGGGTTCGTCTGCAATCTGTGGTTTGATTCGGAAAATCGCGTTAAGCCGTTTCAAACTCGCGGTGCCGCGTTGATAGAGGTTCACGACGTAACCGAGCGCGATCAACGGCCAGATCAAACGCGTCAGGTACAAGTTGAACATCGTGAACTCGCCCACGGTGATCTCTCCGCGAACCGCAAGCGGTACTCCCTGCCAGATGATCAGCACGTAACCAAAGCCGATCAGAAACGTCATCAACGGGCGCATCAGCGCTTCGACACGCACCAGCGCGAGATTGCGTTCGGCGTACTGCCAGTTCAACGAGTTGAACGCCGCCATCTCTGCGTCTTCCTGCGCGTACGCCCGCACTACACGTACGCCGGTGAAGTTTTCCTGCGCGCGCGCCATGATCTCGGCGAAGAACTCCTGGATCTTCTCAAACCGCGTGTGGACCTGCTGGCCAAAAAATTTCACGGTCAACGACACGAGCGGCATCGTTACAAACAGCAACAACGTCAGCCACCAGTTCAGTATGAACATCAGCGGCAGCACCAGGATCACGACAAACACCGTCTGCAACGTGTACATGATCATGGGCCCGGCGAGCTGCCGCACCGCGGACAGGTCGTTCGTAGCGCGCGCCATGAGATCGCCGGTTCGATGCTCGTGGAAAAACGATAACGGCTGGCCGACGAGGTGCTCGTAAAGCTCCTTGCGCATGTCGTACTCGATGTTGCGCGACACGCCGATCAGCAACCGGCGTTGCAGAAACAGAAAGATGCCGCTGATGAGGCTGGCGGCGAGCACTTTTCCCGCCGCAATGGTGAGCCGGGTGCCGGAGACTTCAGTCCAGTTGGCGTCAATCGCCTGGCCGACAAACAGGGGAAGGAAGAGGCCGGCAGTGGTGCTGGCAAAGATGCAGGCAATGCTTATCGCTAATGGGATTTTGTAAGGACGGAAATACCGCGCAAATTTCTTTAAATCATCCATCGCCTGCGACAGACTAACACGGATGCGTGTTAATCCGCGTCTGCGGTCAGCCGCAGGTAAGTGCTGACGGCGGTTGCGATGAGTCGATCGTCGTGATCGACCACTTCCGCCGACACAACGATGACCCGGCGACCTGCCCGAACGACTCGCGCCGTTGACTTCGCCACGCCTTCACTCAGTGGACGCAGGTAATGGATCGTGAGGTCAACTGTCGTGGTTCGTTCGTCTTCAGCCAGCAACGGAATGATTGCAAACGCCATCGCTGAGTCGATCAGCGACGCGATCGCGCCGCCATGGACGACTCCGTGATTCTGCGTGTGTTCGTCGCGGATCGGGAGCGTCAAAACCGCGCGACCGGCAACAGCGGATTCGAACTGAATGCCGAGCAGTTTCGCAAACGGAACACTGTCAAGCGCGCGCTCAACGCGTTGTCGTTGTGCTTCCGTGAGTTCCCGCCCCGTTGAAGACATTAAGATCGATAACTTTCGCCGGGATTCGTTGGTTCCACGATCACAGCCGTGCCGTAGGCGAGCACTTCAGTAACGCCCTGTGACAACTCGGTCGTGTCGTAGCGCGCGCCGATCACTGCGTTGGCCCCGATCTCTGTCGCGTGCTGGATCATGATCTCGAAAGCATCGGAACGCGTTTGTTCGCACAACGTGGTCCAAACGGTGATGTTGCCGCCGACAATCGTTTGTAGCGACGCGCCAATCGTGGCGAAGATGTTTCTCGATCGCACGACAATCCCGCGGACCACGCCGAGATTTTGCACGACGCGATAGTTTGGTAACTCGAACGTGGTGGTCACCATCTGGTGCGAGACCGAGTAGCGCGGCGGACTGACAGCGTAAGGAGCGCGGGGTACGGGTTCAGTGCTCATCGTTTTCGTCCTCGGGCGGAAGATTTTGATTTATACAAACTCGCTTCTGACTTCTTCGACGACCTGGTTTTCGGAATCCATAAAAACGTCTGCAAATCGCAGCGCGCGTTCTTATTGAACACGACGCCTTCCTGTTCGAGCATGCGCTGCTGCTTGTCGTGCGGCA
>CBFGMX010000168.1:0-11984 GCA_965649955.1 uncultured bacterium | reverse complement strand
GGTCCAAAGCTCTCCGGCTTCGATATGTCGAGCTATCCGCATCAACCGACGCGCACCACCTATGTGGTGGTACTTAAAAAGACCGACCCTTCACCGCTCGCACCCGAAAGCGATGAAGAGAAAATAGGGGACGAAAAGAAGGGTGAAGCACCGAGCACCAAGCCCGCCGAAAGTGATCCAAAAGCCGATCCGGCAACGGCGGCTGCGCAACCGAGCCCTAAGCCCGATGATAAAAAAGCGCCGCCGCGAGTAACCATCGACTTCGACCGCATCAGCCAGCGCATCCTTGCTTTGCCTATCCCAGCCCGCAACTTCGTCGGACTGGCCACAGCCAAAGCGAATACGATCTTCCTTGTTGAAGTCCTGCCGCCTTCACCCGGTGTGACGGGGTTCACGCTGCACAAGTTCGACATGGAAAAACGCAAGCTCGACAAAGTGCTTGACGGCCTGCGTAGCTTTGACCTTTCGGCCAATGGTGAAAAGATGCTCTTCCGTCAAGCCGACAACTGGTTCATCGCATCCACTACACAGCCGATCAAGCCCGGCGAAGGGAAGATCAAAACCGAAGACATGGAGGTCTATGTCGACCCGAAAGCCGAGTGGCAGCAGATGTATCGCGAGGCCTGGCGCATTCAGCGCGACTTCTTCTACGACCCGAACTACCACGGTCTCGACTTGAAGGCTACGGCCAAAAAGTACGAACCCCATTTGGCGGCACTCACTCACCGCGCTGACCTGAGTTATCTCTTCCAGGAAATGTTCGGCGAACTAACTGTGGGCCATCTTTACGTCCAGGGTGGCGATGTGCCGGACCCAAAGCGCGTGCCGGGAGGATTGCTGGGCGCCGATTATGCGATTGAGAACGGTCGCTATCGATTCGCCAAAATATATGACGGTGAGAATTGGAACCCGCAACTGCGCGCTCCACTGACGCAACCCGGAGTCAACGTGCAACCCGGCGAGTACCTGCTCGCGGTGAACGGCCGCAATCTTACGGCTACTGAGAACGTCTACAGCCTCTTTCAGAACACCGCGAACAAGCAGATCGTGATCCGGGTCGGTCCCAACCCGGATGGCGCCGGCTCGCGCGAAGTCACCGTCGTGCCGGTGCCGAATGAGGGTGGTCTACGTAGTCTGGCTTGGATCGAAGGGAATCGTCGCAAGGTAGATCAGATGAGCGGCGGCAAGCTGGCCTACGTCTGGCTGCCTGACACTGCCGGGGGCGGCTATACCAATTTCAACCGTTACTACTTTGCACAGCTTCACAAGCAGGGCGCGGTAATTGACGAGCGGTTCAATGGCGGTGGCCACGCGGCAGACTACATCATCGATTACCTTAAAAAGCCGCTCAACAGCTACTGGGCAGTGCGCGACGGCGAGGACTTCCGCCAACCGTTTGGTACGCTCCCCGGTCCGAAAGTGATGATCATTAACGAGTATGCCGGCAGTGGCGGTGATTACATGCCCTGGATGTTCCGCCGGCACGGCATCGGCCCGCTCATCGGAAAGCGGACCTGGGGCGGCTTGATTGGCATCGGTGGTTACCCAGTGCTGATTGACGGTGGCTCGGTAACTGCGCCGCACTTCGCCTTTTACACTCCGGAAGGGGAGTGGGAGGTTGAGAACCAGGGTGTCTCGCCTGACATCGAGGTCGAAATGGATCCGAAGGCCTGGCGACAAGGCCGCGACCCGCAACTGGAAAAGGCGGTGGAGGTGGCAATGGCAGCACTTCAGAAGAACCCGCCAAAACAGCCGAAGCGGCCGGCCTACCCAAACTATCACAACGGAACCAGACGGCAGGATACAAGCGGTCGAGTGCGTGGCAACCGCGCACCATAGGCGGAAAATGGGATCGGGCCTGCGATTTGCGATTCAAGTATTTCGGTCTAGCTAATCGCAGGCCTGCCCTTTTGTCTATCGATTAAGAAGCGAAATTGATTTTAACGACCTATCTGTTCGAACCGCACGTTGCCGATGCGGTACTTCTGCCAATCCTTGTAATCGAAGTGCCACCATTCAGCCTCATACACCGTGAAACCTTCCGCCTCCATCGCCGAACGCAGAAGATCGCGATGCCAACGTTGGAGCGAGGTACCACCAGCGTAATTTGGGTAGGCACGATCGGTTGTCTCGTCATACGTGCTTACCATCTCCACCGGTTTTCCCGTCTTTAGATCATAGAGAGTTAGATCGACAGCGCAGCCGCGGTTGTGGCGAGAACCTTTGGTCGGGTCGGCGACAAACAGCTTCTTGTCGTCTGGCGTCGCATCCCAAAATACTTTCGTCACATACCACGGCCTATATCCATCGTGGACCAGCAGCCCATAACCCGTTGCCCTGAGTCTACGATTAACGCGCACGAGTGCGTCGGCAGCCGGCCGCTGCAAAAACGCACGTGCCTGCGAGTAAAACACCGTACCAAATAGATTGTTCGTGGTGGCGTAGCGGATCTCGAGCTTGATGCTTGGGTCAAGTTTTCTCAACTCAACCAGATCCGTCGGTAGAAAATCGCCGGTTTCATTCGGTGGCTGGGCGGTAAGTGCCTCCTTGATGAGGGTTGGAACCGGGCGTATTGGCTGAATCTTGAGTTGGTTTGCACCTTCCTCAGGTCCCAAAGGTTTGCGCTGATAGCTGAGTGTACCTATGGTAACTTGCGTCACCTTGCCCCGATTGCGAGAGAAAACGACGCGCTCACCCTTCCGGGAAGTCGAGCTATCAAACTCGAATGAATCGGAGGTGACTTGTTTCAACGGCGCGAGTTCCGTCCGCTTAAATAACGCGCACAGTTTTCCGTCACTCTCGAGAATGACCACGGTTTCCTTATCGCGGACATACTCGCCGATCAGAGGCCGCCATCTCACGGGAGCCGGGCGAGGCTTAGGCGTAGTCCCAACTTGTAACCGAACCGCGCTCGGTGAAAACCCGTAGCTTTCGTTCGCGCTAATGCAGATCGCCGACGTCAGCAGGAACGCAATCAGCACGGTTGGTACGATTCTTTCGAGTTGTGGTCGCATTCTCTTTTGCTTAGTACGTGGAACTGAAATGCAGCAGATTTCCGGCGAAGGAGAACCACAGCAGACCCAGACACGCTAATAGCATGATCGTTGAAGCTAACTTCCCGCCAATACGTTTCCGCTTACTCCTCCATGTGAATACCGCATTGAGCAGCGCTACGATCGTGCCGATTGCGCCAATCACACCGATAGTTTGGACCAGGTAAAACCACTTAGTGCCTTGACTGCTCAGTATCTCAAGATTAGTGAGTCCGTACGTTAGCAGCAGCAAAAACGCGGCGACGAAAATAAGGTCCAAAACGAAAACAATTCGTACTCCCAATCGCAGCAGTCGTTCACCGGGTGTGAGTTCCAGCTTGTGTCCGTAATGCCTTCTCACGAACCAGGCAACGGGCCAAAGTATTAGGGTTGCGAGCATGACAAAAAGTGAGACTCCCAACACCAGCAAGAGAAGCTTTCCATTTTCCAGCTTGCCAACTGATTGTCCAATAAAGAATGGATACGGCAGGATCATTTGCATCTTCCCATTCTGATCCGGTTTGAAAATTAGTTTGTCCTGACCGTCTCGCTCGATGAATGTCGTGGGGCTGACCGCCTGCCATCGTTTAGGCTTACCGTTGGCGCCAGTGAGCAGCGATACCTCGATATCGTCATCGCCCGCTGGTGTGACTGTGAACTGCCCCAGCAATGAAGCCAGCCTGATGAAGGAAGTTTCACCGCGCCGGCTCAAAGTGTAAGTGCCGGAGACAGCTTTCGGAGCTTCCTTCGCACCCGCCACGGGTTGAGCCGGCACTGAGTGCGGATAATATCGATCGAGAAACGCCCGCCACAGAGTCGTTCTTGGTGAATCACCTAACCCGGCAGATTTCCCTGCGCTGTTATATGAAACAAAGAAACCAACCTTCTGATCGAGAACGAGGTGCAGATCGCTGTGGAAGTAAATCGTGTCGCCACCATGTCCGATTATTCGCTGTCCGTTGCGCGTCTCTTCATAAAATCCGTAGCACATCGCGTTTGCTGCCTCATCAAGTGCAAACAAACGACTGTGCATCAACCGCACTGTCTCTGGCTTGAGGATGTGCGCCTCACCCAATTTTCCATCTTGTAAATGGGCAATCATGAACTGGGCCATGTCGGTAGCAGAACTACTAAGACTTCCCGCCGGAAACGCGGTGACAATTTCAAACTGTCCCGGCGGATCTGAGGCAAGGCGATAACCACTGGACATGGACGAAGCCAGACCTGTTGGCAATGGCTGCTTGAACGTCGAGTGCGTCATGTTCAGCGGTTTGAGAATGTTCTCTTCAACATAATCCTCAAATGGCCGACCTGATATGCGTTCAACGATGTACCCCGCGACGGCGGTCGCGTAATTCGAATAAGCAGGAACAGTACCCGGCGGATAAATGCGAGCCGGAATATGCGTCTTTAGATAGTCACCTAAGTTGGGACTCACAGGAGTACTACTGAACAGGTCTTTTATTTGCTCCTCAAATCCCGGCGTGTGAGTCAGTATGTTCTTCAGAGTGATCGGTTGGCCGAAGGCATCCGGGATCTTGAAATCCAGATACGCATTAACATCGCGGTCCAAATCGAGCTTTCCCTGTTCAAACAGCTGCATGACCGCTGTCCAGGTGAAGAGTTTGGAAATTGATCCGGGCCGAAACAGCGTGTCCTGCGCAGACACGGGCTGCTTCTTCTGAACGTCAGCGTAGCCATAGCCTTTCGCGAAAAGTAGTTTGCCGTCCTTGACCACTGAAACTGTTGCTCCGGCAATGTCCGAAAGGCCGAGCTGTAACGGGACAATTCCGTCGAGAAAAGTTTCCACATCCGCGGCAGTCATATCGTGTCTGTTGCTTGGCGCTGCCGGCGGAATCGGGGATTCAGATGTTTCTTTCTTTGTGAAAGCGGGCGGACTGGGAACTTGACCAACTACCAACGACGTCAAAAAAAGAGCAGATAGAAATAGAGCAATCGGTTTTTTCACAATCGGAAGTCTCCTTAAAAAAGTCTGAGTACGTGGCAAACTTTATCGAGGACTTTGCAGACCTGTGGTACTGCTGTACTTCTTCATTAAGTCCATCGCTTTGTCCGCTAGCTTGAACAAGTGCGGGTGCGCGCGATTGCCGTTGGTCAGAATCGCGAAACCGAGCTTGCGATCTCGATTACCCAGCAGGAACGCCGTGTAACCAGCAACGCTGCCGCTATGAGCGAAGTAACGATCGCCATTGCGCACCTCGGTCCACCAGGTTAGTCCAAACCCGGCTGTTTCATTTCCCCAAATCCCTTCGATACCGCCCTTGAATTGATCGTATTGTCGCGAGAACATCTGGTTGAGTATGTCTTCACTAATTAGTCGTTTCCCTTTGAACACTCCGCCATTTAGATTGCAGATTAGCCAATTCGCCTGATTCAGGACCGTGCCATAAACAATTCCAGCCGGCCAGACTGAGGCTTTTACTCGCACCGCTCCAACCTGGCTTCCAGTCTTTTGATCGACGACATACGGTATCGATAGACGTTCTTCCATGTCTGGTCGAGGTTCAAATGCTGTGCTGCTCATCTCCATTGGTGTGAAGATGTGTTCCTGAATGTATTGCTTGTAAGGCACGCCAGAAAATTTCTGGACAAGATACCCAACCAGAGTGAACGCCGAGTTCGAGTATTCAACCTTAGTCAACGGTGGCTTTGTAACCTTCAGTGACTTGCGCAAGTAATCTTCGAGCGAAGGGGGCACGGTGTCACCCCAGACCGGAAAAGCTCCGAAATCTGCTGGTAGACCAGAAGTGTGGGTCAATAAATGACGAAACGTGATTGGGTGCTGTGGGTCTTCGCCTTGAATCTTGAAGTCAGTTAGATAGGCGTTGACGGGATCGTCGAGTTTGAATTTCCCCTGCTCCATTTGCTGAAGCAGCGCGACCGTCGACATTGTTTTGAACGTCGAACCAATTAGATAAACGGTGTTCGTCGTTGCCGGAGTGCGTGCCCAGAGGTTCGAGTAACCGTAAGCATTGCTCCAGATCACTCGATCGTTTGAAACGAGGGCGATGGATGCTGACGGGATATTACCTGCGAGTAGCGTGCGCTGAATCTCGGGTTCAAGTTCAGCTACGACGCCATCGACGTTGATCGTCTGCGCGCTTGTCAGCGAGCCTACCGCACAAACTACAACGGCCACGCTGATAACAGCGAACAGCCGCTTGATCGAACTTTTCATAATCTTTTTCTTCGTCCCGGCACCTGGATGTTCAGCTTTTGTGGTTTTTCCGATAAAGCCGTTTACTTCAAGTGCTGCAAAATGTCAACTGTGCAGCAGATGCTGCATAGAGCGACGTGTGACCTTGACAGAGCCTGGCCCACGTTTTTATATGGAAGATAGCTTACGCCGGATTTACACGGAACCAGCTATACATGTTCAGGTGGTCTAAAGCGGACGCTCGAGCAGCGCTGCTAGCAGCCGCACTCCACGTCGAGACGAAACGATGGCAAACCCTGATTCTCACGTAACGATCCACATGGCCGCGAGCCTCGACGGCTTCATCGCTCGAAAGGACGGGCGCGTCGACTGGCTCGAAACCTCAGACGAATTCGCAGACGGAGACACCATGGATCCAGGATTCGTCGAGGCGTTCCTCAAGACGATCGACTGCTACGTCATGGGATCGCGAACCTATGAGACCGCGCTTCGTTTTGAAGCCCAGGGGTTGGGATGGTCGTACGGCGACAAACCCACCTTCGTCCTCACTAGTCGCGAACTGCCACGGACCCGGGACACCGTCGAGTTCTACTCAGGCGATCTCGCGCAGTTCGTGAATGGGCGCCTACGGCCCACGTTCCGCTCCATCTGGTTCGTTGGAGGCGGTGTGGTCTCCGCCGAATGCCTTCGTCTCGGGCTGGCTGACGAAGTTCGCTATTCGATCCTGCCGATCTTGATTGGTGATGGGATCCCATTCTTCGACAAGCTGGATCGAGACATCGCGCTCCACCTTGTGGAGGTGAAAGCCTACAAGAGCGGCATGGTGGGGCTTCGTTACGCAGTGCGAGGAATTGCGTAAGTTGAACACAGCCGAAGCCCGCTGACTTGAACGGTTTTCCTTCTTCCTCGTCAATATCCAAGTGAGACCGGCACAAATGCCGGCGCCTGATCCTTCCGAACTCAAAAACAATTTATTGCTTACGGGATCCCTCAGTCCAGCAGTCCCTTTCACATCACCGACTGGATAGATGAAATAGATCCGGACGAAATCGCATAGCTTACGAGTGCAGTTGTATGAAGGTTGATTAAAGGAGAAGGCCATGGGTACTACATCAGTCAGAGAAATTCAGCAAGCGCTTAAAGATAAGGGGTTTGATCCAGGCGGAATCGATGGTGTATGGGGACGCAAAACCATCGCTGCCGTCAAACAGTTTCAGTCACAACAAGGTCTAACAGCGGACGGGATGGTTGGACCCAAAACCAGGGCGGCGCTCTTCGGGGGCGCTACCGACGTGCCACAAGTGGACGCCCCAATGCTCCCTTGGTTCGAGGAGGCCAAGCACCTGATGGGCACCAAGGAGGTTCTGGGCTCCAAGAACAACCCCGACATATTGGATTGGGCCAACGACCTCGACATTCAATATTCCGGCGATGACGTCCCGTGGTGTGGCTTGTTCGTCGCGCATTGCGTGGGAGCGACACTGCCGCAGGAGCCGCTCCCGGCGAATCCCTTAGGCGCGCGTCAATGGGGCCGATTTGGTGAGTCCACGCAGCCCCGCGTCGGCGCGGTGATGGTGTTCTGGCGAACATCACCCCAGAGCGGAAAAGGCCACGTCGGTTTTTACGTGGGCGAGGACAACGGTGCATATCAGATTCTCGGCGGGAACCAGTCCAACAGTGTGTGCCTCGCGTGGATAAGCAAGAGCCGGTTCGTAAGCGCACATTGGCCCAAGAGTGCCACGAAGCTCACCAGCCACAGCGTCGTTAAGACGCGGAATGAGGGGCTTTCATCGAATGAAGCTTAGTTCGGAAACTCATCAGCTCATGCTTCCCGCGGAAAGCTGCCGCGAAAACAACGCCATCAGAACTTCTGTGCCTCTAGAGATCTTTTATGAAACGTTTTTATCAACGTCGGCATATGAAAGTGAACAGGTAACAAGTTCTTAGCGGCAACTAACCAGCGCTTAGGACCGAATTCCTCATCGCAAATCGCACTGTGCAAACACTCGGTGCGCAACAGGAGAACAAAATGCGAGGCTTGACGCTCACGCTCTTAATTGGTGTCACTGTATTTACTACCGGCTGCCCACAGGGACCATCAAAGCAGTTTCCCGGCGCAAAGAACTCTAAAAGCCTGGTCAGTAACATCAATCAATATATAAAAACCGCCCAAAACACCTATAACGACGCGATCAAGACTGATCCCACTGATGCTAACGGGACCGCGCAACGAATTCGAAACGACGCCATTGACGACGTGCTGGCAGTCATTGACGACAACTACAACGACTACATCCGTACCATTGAAGAACGCCGCTCGCGCACAGACTTTGTTCTCGATGTTATTGATCTCGGTACTGGCGCCGCGACTGGAATCAGTAAAGGCGAGAGGCCTAATCAGATTCTTGGTATTGCGTTCACTGCTTTTCGAGGCGGGCGTAGATCCAGCGAACTGAATTTTTACAAGCAACAGACCACGCCGATTCTCATCAACAAAATGGATGACAATCGGGCGACCGCGCTGGCTGACATTCTGAACAACAGATCCACGCCGGCGCCGAATTATTCGATGAAGGCCGCCATTAGAGATCTGGTTGACTATTACAACGCCGGGACCCTTGTACGAGCCTTTGCAGAACTGTCGAAAGCCACAGGTGCGCAAGCGCTGGCGTCGCAAGCTCAGGTTCGTCGTCTTAAAGGTCCGCTCACAATCTCGAGTATTCCGTCAATGGCCCAGGCGCAAATCGCAGTCGAGATAGATAAGCAAAAGCAAAGCCTGGCGCGACAGATCATGAACGCAGAGGCGGCGACGCCTCTTCCTGCTGCACCGGTGCCACCCGCAGCGCTAGCAGCTCGAACAACAGCTTTACAACCGGTCCGCTCAAAACTGGAGGCAGTTTGGAAAACCATCCTGAGTAACACCAAATTCGATGCGGCAATCACCACGCTCAAAACGGACGCAGCGAAGGCCGCCGTTATAAACAATATCGACACGGCTCCTGCGAACGTTACCGAACGACAGTATTTGACTGCGTTGTACTGGTTACAGGCTGCATTCAACAAAGATCTTGATTTGAACAAAGAGTTACTTGAGATCCTGATGACCAGTAATTCTTGAAAGGAGCCACATGGGAGAACAATTCACGAGACATTTTCCCGGCACTGCAACGCTCGAGGAAACTTGCCGCGCCTTGGAGGTCGAGGTTTTGGACGGAGAGCCGAAGCGAATCATCAGTGTTGAGGCTGTGATTCACGACCTTGACGATGACACGTCGGAAAACCTGAACGAGGTCATCTTCGAAATCGAGGATGATCCGCTGGCAATTCTAACTATGCTTAATCGCTTCGTCTGTTTCGATGTTTCCACACCGCAGGGTGCAAGCAACGCTGCGGCGGCGAGCAACGGCCGGACTAACGTCGGCGGACCAGGTGCGGAATTCAACATCTGGGTGGAAGACGCGAGGGTGCCGGTTCAGATCCTGGGCAGTCACGTTGATTAACTATCAGTGCTCTATCTGCCGAAGCTTTACTGCGAGAATTGCATTGTCACGATGATGATCGGAGCCTCTCAAATGACTGAATCGATACCATTCTTGCTCTTCCCCATTGCGGTCCTGGTTGTTGTCTTCTTTGTTGTGTGGATTCGGGCCAACGCCGAAGCAGATGACGGGGCCTCGATGCCCATGCGCCAACGAGGCGTCCTGATCGGATATATGCTGCTGCTCGCGACTTTTCTAGTGTACATGTTGATCTCACTCAACTCCCTCGACTTCCCCGACACGCCGGCACTGCCACAACTTGTGGCTCTTCCCTCACCATCACCGTCTCCGTCTCCAAGCCCGGAAGGAGCGGCCGCGACTGCCACTCCAACTCCCAGTCCATCACCAACGGTTCAACCACCAGCTTTGTATCGAGTGATTCCGCAAACGGGCACAACCAGCCCGCCGACGGTGTCGTTGACGCTTTTCGGAAAGAACTTCAAAAGGGAATCGAAGGTCCGGTTCAACGCAGTCGACGCCCCTACAGATTTCATCGCGGAAGACTTGATCTCGGCCCAGCTTCAGCCGGTGCACATGGTGAACGTCGGCGCTGTTACCGTCGATGTCGACAACAGGGACGGAATGCTATCAAACGCGATCAGTGTTCCCGTCAGGCGAGTAATAGTGCCCCTGAACGTGTTTGGGTGGCGCCCCTGGGTCACTCGCGACGTTCAGTTGCTGTTGCTCGCTATCTTCGCGGGTGCGCTCGGCAGTATCTTCCACGCGCTCAAGTCGCTCGGAGATTTCATTGGCAACCGGACCGTGATCTCGAGTTGGTACTGGTGGTATATCACGCGACCATTCGTGGGAATGGCACTCGCGCTGATCTTCTACGCCGTGCTTCGTGGTGGTTTTGTGGTCGGCTCGCCGGCGGATGCGAAGGTGGTGAATCCTTTCGGGGTGTTAGCAATCGGCGCTTTGGTCGGTATGTTCGCGGACAAGGCCGCACAGAAACTGGCAGAAGTCTTCGATGTTGTCTTTAGGTCCGCGGATCAACGCAGCGGCAAATTGGATGCGCCGGTTATCGATCGCATCGAACCCGGGACAGTAACTGTTGGCGACACGAAACCGTTGGTCATTAAAATCATCGGTGACCGGTTAGGAAAGGTCGTTACGGTGCGTCTGAATTCGGAGGAGCGCAAGCCGGATACAGTCAGTGAGAAAGAGATCACCTTGAAACTGAAGCCTGAGGATGTAAAAACGTCAGGACAGATCAAGGTGACTGTGGTCAATCCGGATGGCGGCGCATCCGCCGCAGCGACTCTTCACGTTTCCGATCTTGCCATCACTACCACTGCTTTGCCTGATGCCAACGTCGGTACTGACTACCGCCAGACAATCACCGTGACCGGAGGCACTTCACCTTACAAGTGGTCACTTGTCAATCCGCCAAAATGGTTGAGCATCGTTGAGAACAGCGGTGAGTTGCAAGGTAAGCCTGAAGCAACCGACGCGAAAGATACGCCGGTAACCGTCAAAGTCGTGGATAGCAAAGGGGCGAGTGGTTCAAAAGCCTTGACGCTGAAAGTCAATCCGTAAGGTTCATAGGTGTAAAGAACTGCGGACAAACATGGGCCACGCGCAAGCACCGAGATATTTTCGTTGTGTTTCACTTCGCTACTCATTCCAGGTTTTCATCTCTTTCGAGCTCTGGAATAGTTTGTGCAACTCAGTACAAGCGATCTGAGTTTCGCGAAACACAACAGGCAAATCACTTTGAGGTATCCGAACCGCATCAGCGGGGGCTGTCACGATCCCCAGTTGCAAACCGCCACATCCGCCATCGACACTACTAACGAACACTTCGACGTGACCATCAACCTCACAAGCACCGTCAATAATAATCCAGTAGCCCGACGATGGCTTTCCTCCCATGGCTGCAACGACAACCATCTCTTTCGAGAAGTCGACTTCCGGCATTGGTGGTACCCATTGGCCCGGTGGAATTGGAGCGAGGAACCGTTTCCAGAGCTCACTGAATTCGTCGCGATTCCTGATAACCAAACGAAACGCATCTTTAGAGGGAAAACTGTTGATCCAGGGAAGGGGGGGCGGCCTGGTTCCGCCAAAGCGAAGCGGCAGAGAGACAGCCGTCATTTTTGGACCAGGTAATATCGTGATCGGCAGCGGCTTCCCGCGACATACGACCGGCGGCGTCTCTTGCGCAGCCAACCACATTGAGAAACTGGCCAGGACGGAGAAAACTATTAAAGCTGGCTTCATTATCGTAACCTC
>CBFGMX010000167.1:0-12009 GCA_965649955.1 uncultured bacterium | reverse complement strand
TATCGAAACAGCGCGCATTGGTGCCGACGTGGCGACGATGCCGTTCAAAGTGATGGTCCAACTCTTTAATCATCCGCTTACAGAGAAGGGGCTCGAACAATTTCTTGCCGATTGGCGGAAGTCAGCCTGACAAAGGGGGACCAAAACGCCAATCTCTCAAAGGAGGTCGTTATGTCAGATAGTAGCCACCACACGAATGCCTTGGTGAAAGGCACGCCGCGAAAAGGAAATGCAGGCAACGTACGAAAAGGGAAACCAGTGCTGCTAATCAAGGTCCTGGTATTGGCGTTCAGCGTTACCCTGGCGGTCGGATATTTTTCTGATCGAAGCCGGGCTCAGCAGGGAGATGATCGAAGTCGCGGTCAAAAAGAAAAAGAATATGATCAGCAGATCAGCGACAACGCGCAGCGGATGATGGAGCAAGGAAAACAGATCTTCCGGTATGACACGTTTGGCTCTGAGGATTTTTGGGGCGGTAAGTTGCGCCTGCATGAGGCAATTGCCGGCCAGAAGCTGGGCGGAGTCGGTAATGGAGTAAGTCCGAAGACGGCGCTGGCACTGGGCCTAAAAGTTGACGCCGAGGCCCTTCCGGCAGATCTGGTAGCACAGATCAAGGCTGGCAAGGTCGATCTCGACGATCCAGCCACCACAGTCGCACTACTTAAATTGAAGGCGGTTGTCGGTGTTACGGGTTTTTTCAATCCGACCGGACAACTCCGCTCACTTGGAATCCAGTGCGCACTGTGTCATTCCACCGTCGACGATTCGTTCGCGCCCGGCATTGGCAAACGACTCGATGGCTGGGGAAATCGCGACCTTAACATCGGTGCAATCGTGGCAACGGCGCCAAATCTCCAGCCGTTCAGTGACCTACTCAGCGTGGACGTCGCGACCGTCAAGGCCGTGCTGAGTAGCTGGGGGCCGGGCCGTTATGACGCGGAACTGAACATGGATGGAAAGGCCAAGAGCCCCGATGGCAAGAGTGCGGCGACTATGATGCCGTCAGCATTCGGCCTTGCAGGTGTTAACCAGCACACTTGGACCGGCGGGTGGGGCACTGTTACTTATTGGAACGCATACGTCGCTAACACTCAGATGTATGGCCAAGGTACGTTCTTCGATCAGCGTTTGGAGAATGCCGACCAATATCCAGTCGCGGCGAAGGCTGGTTGGGGACACAAGCGTGACGCAAAGGACTTGATCACTGCGAAATTGCCCGCATTGCATTTTTATCAACTTGCGATGCCTGCGCCCAAAGCGCCTGCAGGCAGTTACGACGCGGCGGCCGCGCAACGCGGAGAGACTCTCTTCAACAACAAGGCGAAGTGCGCTGCCTGCCACGTGCCTCCGATTTTCACCGAGCCCGGGAACAACCTTCACAAGGCTGAAGATATTGGTATCGACAGCTTCCAGGCCAATCGCGGCCCCGCGAGAATGTATGTGACGACCCCATTGCGCGCACTGTTCGACACCCAAAAGATTCACAAGGGCGGCTTTTACCATGACGGACGCTTTGCGACTCTGCTCGACGTGGTGAATCACTACAACAACTTCAAGAAATTGGGTTTGACGGAGCAGGAGAAGAAAGAGTTAGTCGAATACCTGAAGTCGCTATAGTTCCGTTCGGGAGATAGCGACTGAGGGGCCATAAAAGTAATGGACCTTTAGCGGCTGAGCTGGTTGCGGCCAGATGAGTTTTAGGAGGGTCAAGGTCATGTTGGTACGAGTTGGAAACGCAAAAGATATCGCTGCGGGAGAGATGCGCGTTTTTGATCTTGCCGGCACCAAGGTGAACGTTGCGAGTATTGACGGACAGCTTCATGCCTTCGATGACACATGTACCCACAGAGCGTGCTCGCTCGCGACGGGCAAGCTGGACGGTACCACCGTGACGTGCCCGTGCCACGGGAGTCAATTCGACGTGACGACCGGCGAGGTTCTTCGGGGACCAGCGCAGCGGGCTGTGCGTTCGCGGTTGGTCCAAATGGAGGGCGAGAATATCCTCGTCGAGTCGTGATGAGAGGTTTGGAGGGCAGACGTAGACAGGCTTCGCACGGAATGGAAGTGGACATTAGGTAATTCTCAGGACTGATCGGTATTAGGTTGTTTCAAGAGGGATGCGAAGTGACTCTGAAGATGGAAATGTTGGGTTGGGCCGGGACAGCGCTAGTCATCGTCGCCTATGTACCTCAAATACGCCATCTCTATGTTGAGAAATGCGCCTGGGGCATCAGCATTTCCACGTGGCTGATCTGGCTTGTTGCCGGGGCGCTGCTGCTTAGCTATTGCATCTTTCGAAACGACACGCTGTTCACATTCGTCCAAGTCATCAACATCACGGCGATTTTGGCCACTATCATTCTCGCTCGCAGAGGAAATCGGATTTGCCCGTACCACTTGAAGAGGGCTTTGGGCAGCGGAGATCAGAATGAGATGGTGAAACGTGCAGCCTAAGGAGAAGAGATTCATGTCGCGAACACAAGTAATTGATGGAAGAGATGAGGGCGGAAATACGGATTTGATGCGAGCTGCCCTTAATGGTCAGAGCGAGACTGTCAAGGCGTTACTGCTCAATGGAGCTGACGTAAATGCGCGAAATCATGAGGGACGTACCGCGCTAATGTTCGCTATTGTCAACCTCCACACTTCCACCGTTCAGACATTGTTGGATTTTGGAGCGGACGTAAACGTCCAGGCTGCCTGTGGCTGTACTCCTCTCATGCTCGCTGCGGGTGGCGGTGACATCGGAATCACGCGAGCGTTGCTCAATAGTGGCGCTGATCCCGGAACCATCTGCAGGCCGGGTATTACTGCCTTGGTGGTTGCAATAGAACGTGGCTATAGCGCTATCGTTGAATTGCTCAAGCGCGCCTTGGCCCAGCCAGTGCAGGAGAAGCCGAAAAGCTTTCGGTCGAACTTGCAAAGCCCCACGAGAACCGGCGCTCTTGCGGCAACAAGATAAAACGAGCGTTTGGTGGGGATTGACATTAATTGTAAATAAAAGGAGTGATGGAATGATCAATACGAACTCATATCAAGCTAAGCAGTTCAATCTGAGTGGCTTGAATGGCATTTCCGATCGAACGTTGGAGATGCACTTCAAACTCTACGAGGGTTACGTCAAAGAGACCAATAATCTGTCAGAACGGATTTCCGAGTTCCTGAAAGACGGCAAAGTGGATCAGGAGGAGGTGCCGGCTTACTCCGAACTCACGCGTCGCCTGGGATTCGAATACAACGGTATGGTCCTGCACGAATACTATTTCGGCAACATGAAGCGAGACGGTTCGGGTGATCCGGAAAAGAGCTCTGCTTTCTTCAGAGCGGCCGAAGCGAGCTTTGGCAGCTACGACATCTGGAAGGCGGATTTTGTTGGCATTGGCAAGATGCGGGGTGTAGGTTGGGCCATCTGTTACGAGAATCCGGCCAACGGACGGCTCTCCAATCACTGGATTACGCTTCATGAGACGGGCAACGTGGCGGGATTCAATCCAGTACTGGTGATGGACGTGTGGGAGCATGCCTTCCTGCTCGACTACAAACCGGCAGAGCGACCTAAATACATCGAGGCATTCTTCTCCAACATAGCCTGGAATGTTTGTGACGAGCGACTGAAACGGGAGTAGCTGCGCGTTCAGCCAACACTCGTGAACTCACGCAAGACTGAAGCGGAATGCAGTCAGCGCTTCAATCCCTGGATGTGTTCCTATAGCAATGTGCCGCGGAGGATTATGGCAGCCACGCTGAAATAGATTATTAGCCCCGTGACGTCGACCAGTGTCGCCACGAACGGCGCGGAAGAAGTGGCCGGATCTAAACCGATCCGCCGCAGCAAGAAAGGCAGCATTGAACCGACGAGCGTCCCCCAAAGCACAATGCCAACTAGTGCCAGCCCAACCGTTAACCCCACCCCCACCCAGTGCTCGCCGTAAGCTTTGAAGAACGTCGACCAAAGCGCGATTCGTAGGAACCCGATAGTGCCAAGGAGAGAGCCTAAGGCTAATCCTGAAAGCACTTCACGACGCATCACTCGCCACCAGTCGCGGAGTCCCACCTCGCCGAGCGCCAGCGCGCGGATCACCAGCGTCGCGGCTTGCGAACCCGAATTGCCACCGGACGAGATGACCAGCGGTACGAAGAGCGCGAGCACAACTGCGCGCTCAATCTGCGCTTCAAAGAGGCCCATCGCGGTCGCAGTTAGCATCTCCCCCAAAAAAAGAATGACAAGCCAGCTGGCGCGCTTCCTGATCATCCGCGACAGCGGGATTTCCATGAAGGGGTCGTCGAGGGCTTCCAAGCCACCGATCTTCTGGATGTCTTCAGTCGCTTCAGCCTCCGCCACGTCGAGCACGTCATCAACAGTTACAATTCCGATCAAGACTCCTGACGAGTCGATGACGGGCAGAGCCGTCAGATCCTCTCGCTGGAAGACCGCGATGGCGGTCTCCTGATCGTTGGCCGCTTTCAAGGCGACAAACCGGTTGTCCATCAAATCCGAGACGGGGGTGGTGGGTGAAGCCAGCAGAATATTTCTGATGGGAATATCGTCAATCAAAACTCCCGATTGGTTGACGACATAGATGGCAGAAAGCGTTTCACTATCCTGGCCGTATTGGCGGATATGCTCAAGCACGCGCTCGATCGTCCAATCCGCCCGCACCGGAACGTAGTCCGGAGTCATCAAGCGACCGATACTGTCGTCAGGATAACCGAGCAGCGATAAAGCAATGGCACGCTCTTCATTTGTGAGGAGGGCGAGCAGCTGTTTAGTCACCGTAGCCGGCAACTCCTCAAGCAAATGTGTGCGGTCGTCAGGCGCCATATCGTTGAGCAACGCGGCAACGTCACCTTGCGTCATCGCCTTCAGCAATAATTCCTGCGCGTGGGTGTTCAGATACTCAAAGACAGTCGTTGCCGTTTTGCGTGGCAGAATGCGGAAGACAATGGCTTGGTCTTCAACCGGCAGGCGAACGAGCAAAGTCGCCAAGTCCGCGGGCTGCCAATTCTCAAGTTTCGCACGCAGCGCGGAGAAATCGCGGGTTTGAATGATGTCCTTAAGGCGGCGCGGTAAATTATCGTCCATAAACAAACCTCCAACCTTCTCGCGGGTACAAGTGGCGACAGATTAAGCCAATGTCGACGTCAAGACATCATCATCACCGAGCATGGCCCGATCACGCCTGCTTAATCGAATTCTGCATTCGAGGAGGGCGAGATGGTCGAGGAACAGTCGTTTACCGACTGGCAAGCTTTGCCCTAAAAGTGACAGCCACGTTCTTCTCTGAGCGACCTCGGTGTCCTCTGTGGCTCGGTGGTTCATTATTGCTTAGTAAAACAACCACGAAGGGCATAGAGACCACGGAGAATGCACAGAGAACAAGCAGAGTAAGGGACTTTTAGCGGAGTAACGTTTAGATCACTGGAGTGAGAAGCGACTTGGTCCGACTATGAGGTCATGAAAACGATGTGCCCGAAGAGAGGGGCGAGCAGGAAGTACGCCGCCTCCTGCGGTTCGTCAATTTAGAGGAGGCCCTTCGATCACCTCGTAGAGGCCATCATCAGATAACGTTGTTTCTTGTATATGCTCTAAGCCTTGCATAATTCCTTCCTTAGTTATGACGACACTCGTTTCACTCTCTCGGGCGCATCCAGCATCTCGACTTCTTTTTATGGAAAGATGCCGAGCTCGGCGTAGCAAGTTGCGATCTTGTTTATCGCGCCTATAAAGGCTGCGGTCCTGAGGCCCGGAATCTTCGAATCTGATTTCCACACTTCCCGAATCTGGTTGTACGCAACCGCCATCGACTCCTCGAGACCGGAGTTAACCAAATCGATCTCGTCGGCACCGCGCACAACTGTTTTTCTCTCGCTGTCAGAGAGTCTCCGACCAGTATTTTCTTCGATCACGCGCAGCAGTTTCTCATTACTTGTTGCCTCAAACCGCTTGCCCATCCTGCCGAAGCGAACGTGTGACAGATTTTTAAGCCACTCGAAATACGAGACGGTGACTCCGCCAGCGTTTAAATAGATGTCGGGGATAACCAGGACTCCTCTCCTTAGAAGGATCTCCGCTGCACGTGCAGTGGTTGGTCCATTGGCTGCCTCGGCAAGAATCTTCGCCTTGACCCGTCCCGCGTTCTCTTCGGTTATCTGGTTCTCGAGCGCAGCCGGAATCAAAATGTCGCAATCAAGTTCGAGTGCATCCTCCCGAGTGTTGAGATTTGTTGCTCCCGGAAAGTTGAGGAGAGAACCGGTTTCCTTCCGGTGCTTCATCACTGCCTCGACCTCAAGCCCTTTCGAGTTATGAATTGCACCTTCGTATTCCGCCAAGGCGATAATTATTGCACCACCTTGTTGACAGAACTGAGCTGCGTTGTAGCCGACGTTTCCCAATCCTTGTATGACGATTCGCTTACCCTCAAGCCCCTTTTCAAGGCCCAGTTGAATCATGTCATCTGCGTGGTTACATACTTCGCGCAGGCCGAAAAAGACCCCGCGTCCGGTGGCTTCAAGTCTTCCACGCACTCCACCCTGAGAAACGGGTTTTCCTGTCACGCAAGCGAGCGCATCGATCTGTCCCGGGTGGAACGCGGAGTAGGTGTCTACGATCCAGGACATTTCTCGCTGCCCGGTTCCGTAGTCGGGAGCCGGCACGTCCACTCCTGGTCCAATGAAGTTCTTCTTGATCAACTCCGAGGTGTATCTTCGTGTGATCTGTTCCAACTCCTGGAGCGTGTAATTCTTCGGGTTAATCTTTACGGCACCTTTGGCCCCACCAAACGGAACGTCCATAACTGCGCACTTGTACGTCATTAGCGCCGCCAACGCCTTCACTTCATCTTCATTGGCATCTTCTGAGTATCTGATTCCGCCTTTCACAGG
The DNA here is from genome assembly GCA_965649955.1 of uncultured bacterium. GTDB lineage: Bacteria > Acidobacteriota > Blastocatellia > Pyrinomonadales > Pyrinomonadaceae > PSRF01. The sequence goes on along the minus strand of CBFGMX010000167.1, from coordinate 5,127 downwards.
CAGTTTGTGATGACTGTGCTGCGCCCGCCAGCCAGAAATAACCTGGTAGCCTTGTTGCGTGCGCACGGGAAACTTGAACGAATAGACGCTGTTGCAGATCTTGATCTGGTCCAACAGACCTTTCGGGTGCTGGGTAAACGACGCCGCCTCGTCAAAATAAACTGAAACGTTGTCAAAAAAACCTGATTGAGCTTGAACTGTATTCATGAATCACTCCTTCGGTCGATGAGTTGGACCCACAATTTCACCCACACCATATTCGTCGAGTAAAAGAAGATACCCTAGTGCAAGTGTCTCATCCTCCAGTCGGTCGCTTAGGTCGATATCTCGCGGGGGTACGGTGCCACGCAATTTATTAAGAGACCAAATGAGATACTGGCGAATTGGTCCTCCACAAGAACGATACTCCTTGTCGTCCTGCTCGAGCGAGCGCACAACTTCGACCCAGGTCCCTCCTTTGAAGTCTTTTCCTTGAGACCGAAACATCATCGAGTCAACATTCATGTTTGCTCTGCTAGCCATCGATATACGGGTAGCACCTTGATTCTTCTCCTGACAACAAGTCCTGCCTGATCCGCTCTTATCGTATTAGTCAATCCAATCGACAACGAGAGTGTTATCACGCACTGAAGGCAGGAGTTTTCTCCCGTGTTGGTGCTGGTAACGGTTTGCTATACTTCGAACCTGCAACAGTTTGGAGACAGGAATGAGTATCCGTGGGCGATTGCTGGCGCTGGCAATAGGAGGAGTTCTCCCGCTCTTGATCGTCGGGCTCACGGTCCTATGGGTGGTTTGGAGCGAAAAGCAAAACCAGCTCAATGAAGCTTTGGAACAGCAAGCGGAGTTGGCGGCAGTAGTTTTTGACCGTTGGCTTGACGCTCAGTACCAGCCGCTCCGCACAATCGCGTCCTATCCTTCCAGCCACCGAAACGACCCGGCTGCGCTCAAAGCAAATCTAAAGGCTGCGCTGATCCACCGCACACATTGGATCGATTTGCGCGTCCTGGACGCAAGCGGAAAAGTTCTGGCGATCGAACCTGCTGGCGCTGGAAATCTTCCGACTGGCTTCGCCGAAAAGCTTGTCAGTGAAGTGGGACAGAGCGGCCCTGGTGTTGAGACCGACTGGACGCGGGGAGAAGGACGTTATCTTCTCGCAGTTGCAGTACCGCTGGAAGCTGGCGGCGGAGTGGTCGCACGCATCGACGGCGCAGCATTGACCGAACCCCTGCAAGGCATCACTTTGCCAGACCGCGCGCTCGTTACTCTACTCGATGAACATCGTCGCATCATTTATCGCAGTGCAACCGGTGAGTCAGCATTAGGATTGGATCTTAGTAGTATCGACCAACTGTCTGCGCTGAAGGATCGTAATACCGCAGTGATGGTGCGAAGGAGTTCTATTGATGGCGTGGAGCGCGTGTACGGTCTCGGGCGAGTGGGTAAAACAGACTACGTTGTGATGGTTGGTGTTCCGAGCGCGATTCTTTATGCGTCGGCCTGGCGACAGCTAATGAGCTATACCATCGTGGGCCTGATAGTTGTGTTCGGCAGTATGACGGGTGCTCTACTAATCGCAAGAAGTATCGCTCGACCCGTGCGACTCCTGAACTTCGCGGCGGAGGAGTTCGGAGGAGGGAACTTTTCTGCGCGCGCGCCGGCAGAAGGACACGATGAGCTTTCGCGTCTCGGAATGAACTTCAACGCGATGGCGGAGCGATTGCAGAAAAGGGAAGAGAGGCTTGCCGAACTGGATCGGCTCAAATCGGAGTTCGTCTCAACCGTTTCACACGAGTTGCGCACACCATTAACCACCATCAAAGCGCTGACGCGACTGTTGATGCGCAATGAACTCGATGAAAAGAAAAGACGTGAGTATATAGAAACGATTTCGGTCGAATGTGATCGTCAGATTGACTTTGTTCTCAACTTGCTCGACCTGTCCCGAATCGAAGGGGGCGTAATGCGCGTTACCCACGAACGTGTTGATGTTGAGGAAGTGATTTCGTCTGTGGTGAAGTCAGAGGCGCGGTCGGCCGACAAGAGAAATCACGAACTGCGCGTGGAGCCCAAACCTGATGTTCCGCCGGTGTGCGCTGACCCGAAAGAGCTTCGTCGCGTGCTTTCAAACATCGTCGAGAACGCCATTAAGTACACACCAGACGGTGGTCGCATTGTGCTGTCCGCCCGTGAAGAAGACTCGCAGGTAGCAATAAGCGTCACGGACAACGGACGAGGCATACCGCCAGAGGACATGCCCATCCTCTTTGACAAATTTCATCGTGGACGTCCCGCTCACTCTGCTTCGATGAGTGACGGCACCACTAGCGCTGAGTTTCTTGAGGATGCCGACGTGTCTGGTGTGGGGCTCGGACTTTACCTGGGACGAAACGTGATGGAGCAGATGGGCGGACGCATCAGCGTAGAGAGCCAAGTCGGACGTGGCAGCACCTTCAGGCTGCACTTGCCCGTTTGGCATGACGGAGGATGCAACAAGTCCGATAAGGGGGATTACGCTCGTGGCCAAACAGTTGCTGGTCGTTGATGATGATCCAGGTCTTTTGCTTGCAGTATCAGAAACACTGCGCGCGGAAGGTTACGAAGTGCAGACCGCTCGCAGGGGATCTGAGGCAATGGTCCGTGTTGCGGAAGCGCTTCCGGATCTGATCATCAGTGACATTCGTATGCCCGGCATGGACGGCTACGCGTTGGTGCGTAATCTACGCGCGTCGCCGCGCAGCCGCCTGGTGCCTATAATTTTCCTGACGGCCAAGGATGAGACCGCAGACCGGATCACAGGATTTCGCACCGGCGTGGACGCCTACGTCACAAAGCCCTTCGAGCCTGAGGAGTTGGTTGCCATCGTCAAGAGCATCCTCGAACGTGTACAGCGTACTCACTCTGACCTCGCGCGTATGTTCGGAGATCAAGAAAGCGACGACTATGAGCTAATACGCGATGAAGACTTAACAGAGGCGGAATGGCGCGTTGCCGAAGCCGTCGCACGTGGACTCTCAAACAAGGAAATTGCCGCTGAGCTAAAACTCAGTCTAAGAACGATAGAGGGTCACATCAGTCGCATCCTGGACAAGAAGAACCTGAGCAACAGAGTTGAATTGGCCCTCCATGTGCGCGAACGACGGCAAACCGATTGAGAGTCAGGGCCGTCCAGTACTTTTTGCTTCCTCCTTTCTGATTAGCTCCGCTTTCTCACACAAATCCACGCCGGTTCTACCACCATCAAGTGTAAATACGCCAAAACTTAGGTGTTAATACGCTATTTCCAACCAGCGTTCCCGACTAGTCTAAACACTGTGGTGGCCACAGTTTCGCCATCAGACGATCAGTTGCAAGAGGTAAATAACTATGTCTTATCAAGGTCCAATGTTGATTAGAGAGCCGGAACTTCGGTGGCCGATCGTAATGGTCGCCGCCCTTGTTACTACAGTGATCGCGGTGCTGGCTGCCGGTATCTACTATGTGACACAGCCCATAGTGACTCCTAACTTGGCGCCGGCGCTAGAAAGGGCGTTGTATAGCGGACAACCGGAGTTTGAGCAGTTTCGCGAACAGATTGTAATCGAGCAAGTGGTAGGTAAGGAGAAGGTGCACCCGCTCAACAGCCTGGCAGTGGAAATTACTGCGGTCGTAAAGAACAACACCGGTCGAAAAATAAGCGGTTTGGAGATGCGTGGCGCAATCCGGGATGCCCGGAATTCTACTGTGCGTGAACGAACAGTTGTGGTCATTCCCGCGCGGCAAACCATACTTGAGCCGGATGAGGCAATCAATGTGCGAATCCTGCTCGACAGCATTGATAAGGACTCTGACCGAGCCCACGCTGTGATGGAAGTAACAGGAATACGTTTTGATTAATCGTGAGCAATACCAATTGGACCACACACGTTTAGCCCGAACAACAGAGTTGATGGTTGCAAGCGTTGATCGGATTGGAAGAACCCAGGAGGGGAGATGTTGGTGATGGAGGCACTCGTTGAACACGATGGTATGGATTTATGGACGCTTAAAAACGGAAAACTCAAAGTGTTCATTCCGTATGACGGATCCGAAAGCTCCGACACGGCTCTGGACAATCTGAGTAGGGCGGGCCTGCCGGAGGGAATCGAAGCACTCGTCGCAGTGACACCGGTATGGTTGCCGTTGTCGCCTCATGAGATTACCCATGCAGTCAGCGCTCGTCGGATGAAGTTGCTGACTTCTGGAATGTCGTCCTTCGTTCCGGCACTGAGAGAATACGAAGAGCAGCGGGTGCTTTCACTCGAGGCTGACCGCCGCATCCGTTCGATCTTTCCTTCAGGAACTGTGAAGACTGAGGTCATGCAGGAAATGGCAGTAGCCAGCGAAATTCTACGAAAGGTGAAAAGGTGGGGAGCGGAACTAATCATATTGGGAGCAAAGACCAGTCCGTCACCACACATAACTGATTATGTTGGACCGGCTCTTAGAGTTGCTCAAGACGCCCCTTGTTCAGTTCGAATTGCGCGCTCGTCTGACCGAAAGGGTGATGCTCCTGTACAGATCTTAATCGGCGTAGATGATTCTGACTCAATAGACCAGGTGGTCCAAGCAGTGGCGGAGCGGTTTTGGCCAGTAGGAAGTAAAGCAAGCATTGTTGCGGTGCGAAACAGTGGTCCCCGTGATCCAGGAGGAGAATTAGAGACGGGCGTCGCGCTGGAGAGACAGGCAGATAGGCTTCGAGTGACAGGTCTGGAAGTCTCAGTGGGCATCAAGTATGGGCAGCCAGAAGACGTGCTTTTGCAGGAGGCTCGCGGCCTCTCTGCCGATTGCATATTCATCGACTCGCACGGATTGGGCCACCGTCAAAATGATGGTTCTAACCGTCGCGGGCTAGGCAAAGCTGTTGAAGCGATCCTATTGGGAGCGCATTGCTCCGTCGAAATCGTGCGCTCGAAAAACTTGACGGGGCAATTTTTGCAACCGGCTGCCTGATCAAGTGCGTCGGCGTCGGGGGCGTTTCGCACAGTGAATCATTGGACCGCTCCGAGCGATCCAGGAAGCTTCGGCTCATCGCGTACAAGAGCCTTGGTTTGCGAAAGGCCGCCTAAATAGCACACGTTCTATATAAGAGGACAGGGAGTTCAAAATGAA
>CBFGMX010000166.1:0-12262 GCA_965649955.1 uncultured bacterium | reverse complement strand
CATCCTGCTCGATTTTTCATTCGATGTATTTTTGCGTCTTCAACAGGGACTGTATGTCCAAACGACGATCTTCCGAAGCGAAGGCATGGTTCTTGGGGGACGCAAGCCCGTATGCGGCAAAGACCATGGCGGCTGAAGAGGTCAAACTGACGGCGTTCAGGCAGCGAAGTACTGATCGCCGCCGGCGGCTCAGGAGGCGAAGTACTGAGTCGCCTTTTTAGGCGCGAGCTTCAACACTCGCGCCTTTTTATTTGTCGTTACTCCCTTCGTTTCGTGCGGCTCTTCGTGGCGGCGACGTCCAGTTCGCGCGCGGCTTCGTCGATCGTGTCGATGTTAACTACTTCCTCAACCGCACGATGATCGCGACGCTGGGTCTCCCACAACTGCTGTTGGTGACTGAGTTCCCCTGCCAGAGGTTCGTAAATCTCGCGACGACCTTCGTCGTCCGCGTAACCCCACAACCCCGTATAACAGTGACGATCGTCTCCCCAACCCGGGTAATCGATGATCGGGTAGAGACACAAACCTTCAAGTTCTACGCCTGCGGCCGCGGCGGCACGCGCCTCCTGACCGATGTAACGCAACCATGACGGACGCGCCTCGCCCTCGATACCAGTTTCAGCAATGAACACGGGCCGGCGATACCGCTCGTAAACCTCGCGCAACATTTCGCGAACCGGCCGGTGCAGCGGATGCGAAGGAGGCAGCAGCACGTCTTTACGACGCCGCGAAGGCGGCAAGTTCGGATCCTGGTGAATCCATTGATTATTGGAGTAGTAGTTGACGCCGACAACGTCGAGATACTCCATACGCCCGCCAAGTTCCGGACAGAGCCGGCCGGCGATCATGTCCCAGGCCTGAAACTGCGATTGCCGGTACGCTTCGGCAGCGGGCGCCTCTTCGGGATAATCGGGATCCGCAGCTATGTGAATGATGGGTTCGGCGTGCGTGATCCGCGCGCCGGGATCTGCTTCGCGCACTGCTTCAACCGCAGCGATGGTGGCGCGCACGAGTTGAGCTTTCAATTCAGGGCCACGCCTCTTGCCAAACGGGTTTAAGAACCCGGCGTCGCCGCCGCCCCATGACACGAACGAGATCTCGTTCACCGGCGTGATAAACAGCGGGCCGCCCGTTTCTTCGAGAATCACTTGCGCGGTGGCGCGGGCAAACCGCGCAAAACGATCGACGAACGCCGCGCCCCAGATGTTTAGCCCGTCAGGCCAGCCGTAGTGCAGTAAATCCCAAATCACCTGCGTCTGCGTTTGACGCGCGGCCTGAAGCATCGGGAGCAGACTCGAAAAATCGTAACGGAAGGGCGTCTTTTCGATCAGGTGCCAGCGTACGCCGTCGCGCGCTGTACGAATGCCGGCTTGTTGCAGGCGGGAATAGTCTTCGCGGGCAAACTCGTCGTGCCGCGTCGAGGCGATTAGATCGAGGCGCTGCCCCGCGAAGCGTCCCATAACCTTACGCCGTGGCAGGCGATGCGTTGAACACTCAAAACCCCCAATCCAAAAGCTTTTAAAGATTGAACTGTCTGCCGAACGGCGCGAATCGCGTGTCTGAACCAGCGTGCTGCTCATGACCTTTAATATACACGGCGAGAGGAATGAGGCCAGCGGCCGTCATATTTCTCAATGGTCATGTGACTGACTTTACAAACGTCGTTCGACCTGTGGAGCAATTTTTGGGCGACGAACCTCGCGGCGCCGGGTGGAGACTGGGCGCGTCGACCCGCAAACGCGCCCAGAGTTAACAACAACACTGATCAACTTCTATCGCGGCGGAAGCGACTTCAGATACTCGACAACGTCACTCTTTTCCTGCGCCGTCAGACCCAAACTGAAGTGAGTGTTGTAGTGATTGACCACATCCAACAACGTTGCGAAGCGTCCGTCGTGATAGTAGCGACCCTTGTTTGCCGGATTCATGAACACGCCATTTTCGCGCACGAAAATGCCGGCCAAATTCATCGTCTTGTAAACACCGTCAGGTGAACGATCTGCCTGGAAACTGTCGATGCCGATTTCGGCGGGTGTGTGCAGGTTCCAACCAGGTTCCGTCCATAGCGGCTCGACGTGACAATCGTTGCATTTGGCTTTGCCACTGAAGAGTTCGTCTCCGCGAGCGGCTGCCGCCACGTTGAAGTCCACTCCCGGTTCGGGCGCAGGCGCAGGAATCGCCAGTTGATAGAAATGCAGCGCCGGCAGTTTCTTTGTTATGCGATCCTGTTCGGGAGGAATATGAGGCAAATCGCCAAAACCGTTCGCGGCCGCGATCGGAAACTTCGCAGCATCGTTTAGTCTCGGATCGAAAAACCTCCCCACGCCGCGCATTTCGAGGTTGGCGACAAACGCGTTCCAGTAACTAACCGATCCCCATGAACCGGTCCAGGTATGTTCGTTATAACCGGCAAGACCGTAAGCGTTCGGTAGCAGAGTCGCGCCCGGAACGTTTGTTCCTGTAACGACGCCGTCCGTCACCTGCTGTGGATTGAACGCCTTTCCATCGAGTATCAACTCCGCGTCGAACTTACCGGGTCCCCAACTATTCAACACTGCGCGAACCGTGTCCTGGCTCACGCCAAGTAGCGTTGAGAACGCACTCAAGTCAGGAGCTGCCGCTACGATCTTTCCTACGTCAAGATCGCGGTTGGCCCATCCGTCCAGCCGGTGACCGACACCGAAGGTCAATGAGTTATCGACGGTCGAATGACAGATCGCGCAGGTGATGCCGACGGCATTCAGGTTGTCGCCCTGAAAGAAACCTTTGAGACCAACGACGGCATCGATCTTCAGCAAAGCAACCGTCGTAGCCGGATCGTTGAGATTGACTTTACCTTGCTTCAGTTGATTGATCAGAGGTTGCGGTAAAGCATCGACGTCGACCTTCAGACCGAGAGTCAACGCCGTGGTTGGACTGATGCCCGGACCTACGCCGCCAAGGGCAGCGCCTTTGATCGCCTCGTGAAGCTGGAGCTCACCGCCCCAGAACGCTTCGTCGCCAAACGTGTCAAAACGAAATGTGTTTCGGCCTTCTTCAAAAAGGTTATTTGCGTTAGCGACGATTTGCGCGTCGAAGCTGTTGACCTTTTTCACTTTGCTCTTACTCAGAGCGCTTGATCCTGTTTTTTGTACCACTGCGATTCGCTGTGCGTGGCTCGAGTTAGCCACGACCAGCGCGACTGCCATCGTCGCGAGTACCACTACGATCACGGATAAGTTTCTTAACCGGCGTCGAAACGCCTGTTCCTCGGTGGTCATACTTACCTCCATTCCTCCCAGCGTGCGTATGAACAGCTCGCGGTAAGGCGAACTGTGTGATGATTCGTTCACTCGGCTCGAAGCGAACACAGGAGGGGCAGTGAGAGGGGATACCTCTCGACTTTGCATGAAAGGTTGGTCAGTGCTACCTTCCATCTAACAAAGCACGAACTTATGGGTGCCCCCCTTGGACAACAAGCGGGGGCAATTTGTTAGGGGATTCGGTTTTAGGATACGCCCTAAAACCAACTCTGTAAAGGGGTGAGTGATGACTGTTGGCGACGGAAAAGGATTACGTTTTCCCTGCGAGTGTGTGTCGAGTTTGGCGGGCGGATATTCAGACCCGTGGGCGGAGGTTACGAAAAGAAAACTCCTACCCAACGGGACCAAAGAGCAGATCGTCTCGCTTGTCGCCAAAGAGCCAAAGACACTCTCGCAGTTGGCGCAGGCACTCAATCTCTCGGCGCCAACCGTACACACGCACATCGCGGATATGCTCAAAAGCGAGCTGTTGCGTGAGTCTGAGGAATACGAAAAAAGACATGCCACCGAGCGTTATTACGAACCGAACTTCCCCATCTTCAAGGCCGCGGAGTGTGCTGAGTTTCGTGAGCTTTGTGAGGAGATGGCCGAGCAGCTAGCCAATCTGTTTGCCCGCCGCCGCGCAAAAATCGAAAGGGCATTTCGACAGACCAGTCTGCCGGATCATGGTTGGGAGATCTCGGATATCACTCACTGTTTGTACGCAAACATGTATCGGGGCGCGCGGGCGTTGCTGGAAGAGCGAGGATTGCTGGCTGGCCGAGAGAAACACAAAAACGGCGCCGAATGGGTCTTCTGGGCAGAAGAGCGGGAATGATCAATCCTCACGCGGGTCGCGATCAGTGACCTCCGCGTACCACGCGGGATGATGAGTGCGGGCCCACGCTCGTGAAACCGTTCCATCAATCATCGAGCGAAAGGTGCCGGGTGCTGCCGCTGTGCCTTCGTAAACGTGGATAATGAATCCGGCCAACATAATCAAGCCGGCTATATCGTGGACCACATAACTCACAGCCACGAGCCACCGAGCCACGGTGTCACTAAACCAGAGTGGAATACCGGTGATCAGAAAAAGTACCGCACTCAAAGCAATGACCCAGAAATACAGTTTCTGCCCGCCATTGAAGAAACCTGTTTCCGGCAACTCCGACTGCTCCCGATTTGACACATAGACCCGAAGCCGCCGCATCCAACGGCTATCTGCGTTGGTCCACTGCATCGGCGCAAACCAGTTCAGGAATTGAAAGAAGAACGCGATGGTGAATGCGAGTCCGAACCACGGATGCAGAAACCGCGTCATCGCTCCCCCGCCAAACAGCGGCGTCAGCCAGCGATATAGCCACGGCGAATAGATCGCAAAGCCTGAAACCAGTGACAGGATGAACGAAATCGCCACCGTCCAATGGAGGACTCTCGTGTAAACCGGATGACGCAACAGCTCATCGCGATGGACCACCGTCCGCCCGTGCCGGCCCATCTCTCGTCGTGCTTTGCGATCGAATCGTTCGACAGAAGAACTCATGGCACTTCCCTTCTGCCACTGTCGGCTTCGTCCGGATGGTCTGTGAGCACAGGTTCCGGCTCCGGTTGCGGCAACTTCGGCCCCACCGTCAGACGATGAAAGAAAACGGCAAAGATCCCAAGAATCGCCATGAACAAGCCGGTCGGTTTCGCCAGCCACTTCCAGATCGTGTAGCTCGGAGGAATGACAGGATTAGCAGGCAAACCACCGTACAACTCCGGATTCGTTACGTCGTGTAGCACGTAGATCACATGCGTGCCGCCAATCGACTGCGGATCGTAAACGCCGGCATTCGCGAAGCCCGACTCCTTTTGCAGTTGCGAAGCACGAGTACGCGCGATCTGGACCATCTCCTGCTTCGTTCCAAAGTGCAGGCAACCCGTCGGGCATGCTTTGATGCAGGCAGGTTCGAGTCCCTGTCCAACACGATCGGAACACAGCGTGCACTTGAAGACTTTTTTCGTGTTCGGATGGAACTTCGGAATGTCGAACGGACATCCCGAGATGCAGTAGCCGCAGCCGATGCAGTTGTCCTGCTGAAAGTCGACGATGCCGTTTTCGTACTTGATAATCGCGCCATCGGCTGGACATGCACGCAGGCAACCGGGGTCCTCGCAATGCATGCACTGGTCCTTACGCATGAGCCACATGAAGTTGCCGTCGCGCTCATGCTCGACAAACTTAATCAGGTTCCAGTAGTTCCACTCCGTCGAGGGCATGGTCTGATAAGTGTTGTCGAAAGCAGTTTCGCGAAACGGGTGATCGTTCCACTCGACACAAGCCACTTCACATGCTTTACAACCGATGCAGGTTGTTACGTCGATGTACTTGCAAACTTCAACCGCACGTTGTGTTCCCCGGCCGGGAACGGGTCCCGAGTGCGCCGAGATTTCCTGAATCTGCATTGTCTGCGGATTACTCATTCGTCACACCTTTTCGAGCTTAACGAGAAACCCTTTGTACTCCGGCGTGAAGGCATTCGGATCGATTGCCGCGGGCGATAACAGGTTCGCAGGATTGCGCGCCGTCTTGCCTTCGTCTTCCTTGATGCCGCGATAGCCCCAGTGGATCGGAATTCCGATCTGGTAAGTTTCCTTGCCGTCGATCATCATCGGCTTGATTCGCCTGGTGACCATCGCCTTCGCCACATACTCGCCCCTCGCGCTGGTTACTTTTACTTGCTCGCCACCCGTAATTCCCATGCGGTCTGCGAGTTGCGCGGGAATCTCGACGAACGGTTCGGGCACGAGCTGCACGTTCATCGGGTTGTTCTTGGTCCAATAGTGATAATGTTCAGTCAGCCGGTAAGTGGTGCAGACGATATTGAATTGATCCGGAGTGCCGAACTTGTCGAGGTCCGCGTGATACTTCTTGGCAACCGGACTGATGGACTGATTCGGATGTAGCGGATTGGCAATCGGACTTTCCGCCGGCTCATAGTGCTCGGGGAATGGACCATCCGCAAACGCTGCCAGCGGCGCGAATATTCTTCCCACTCCTTCCGGATTCATGATGAAGGGGCCCATGTGGTCCTTCGGGTTCGAATCCGCCTTGAAGTCGGGAACGTCGTTGCCGACCCATTTCTGTTGCGCCTCGTTCCACCAGACCTGCCGCCGCTCGGCGTCCCACGGTTTTCCTGAAGGATCGCAGGAGGCGCGGTTGTACATGACGCGGCGATTTGCGGGCCAGGACCACGCCCAGTTCGGATAAATTCCGAGGCCGGAAGGATCGTCTGTATTGCGACGTTGAGATTGTGAACCGGCCTCGGTCCACGATCCGGAATAGAGCCAGTTGCCGCAAGCTGTCGTTCCATCATCACGAAGCCACGCAAAACCGGGCAGTTGTTGTCCGGTCTTGATCGTCTGGCCGGGAAACCTCTCTTCGTCTGTAAGGTCGGCAAGCGCCCGCCCGTTTATCTCTTTCGCGAGCTCGGCCAAAGAAGGATTCTGCGGAGTGGTGTAGGGCCAGGAAATATTGACGATCGGATCGGGAAACTTTCCGCCTTCGGCGTTGTAAAGCTCGCGAACCTTCAAAAAGATGCTGGCGAGGATCTCCTGGTCCACTTTTGCCTGACCGGGCGGAGGCACCGCCGCATGCTTCCATTGCAACCAGCGAGCTGAGTTGACGAACGTGCCGTCTTTCTCGGCGAATCCAGCGCCGGGCAGGCGATAGACCGTGGTATTGATCTGTTTCATCTGCTCCGGTGTCGTTCCCGGCGCTTTCCAGAACTCACTGGTTTCTTCGGCATAAAGCTCACACACGACAAGCCAGTCTGCCTTTTTGAGCGCTTCGATGTTCTTGCGTGAATTTGGACCGATGGCCACGCCGTTCATGCCAAACGCAAACAGGCCTTTGACTTTGCCCTGATACATGAAGTCCCACATCTCGGTCCATGAATACTTCCTGTCGATCTTGGGAAGATAATGATAGGCCCAATCGTTTTCTTTCTTCGCGGCGTCTCCGTAGAGCGCCTTCAGAAACGAAACCATGAACTTGGGCGTGTTGGACCAGTAGTTGTACGAGTCCCAGACGTCAGGCTTTGACGGCGTGGGCGTCGTCCGCTTCAGAAAGGTTGCCAGGTCCACATCGGAAGGGGCCGCGATCTTTAGATAGCCGGGGTAAATGTCGAATACACCGCCCATGTCAGTCGCACCCTGGATATTGCAGTGGCCGCGAAGCGCATTCACGCCACCGCCCGCGCGCCCGACGTTACCGAGCAACAGTTGCAGAATCGCAGCGGTACGGATGATTTGCGTGCCCGTTGTGTGCTGCGTCCAACCGACGGCGTAGATGATGGTTGCCGCCTTCTTCGTATCGCCGTCTTTACGAATGGAAGTAAACAAGTCGGCCGCTTTCAAAAACTGGTCCTTCGGAATTCCGGTGATCCGCTCGACCATTTCCGGCGTGTAACGCGAAAACTGCTTCTTCAACAACTGGAACACCGTGCGCTCGTGTTGCAGCGAAAGATCGTAGGCGGTGTTCGGCGGCAACGGTGGTGGCGGCTTTGGACCACCTTGCGCGGCGGCGCCCGTCGGACCCGCCGCTTGATGGCCGCCGCCGGTTTGACTGCTCATCACTCCGCCGGCGGACGATGATCCTTTATCGGGAGGTGTGGATGGACTGGAACGCACCGGCTCGGATTGCTTCTCGAACCGCTGGGCCGGTTCCTGTCCTCTCTTGAGTTGATCTCCGTTGGTTTCACCGGATGAGGTCGCGGGAGCGCCGGGCGGTGGTCCAAGATTACCGCCCTGTTCGTAATTCCATGTTTCCGGATCGTAAACCACACCGGAGGGATCGAAGCCGGAGAAAAGACCATCTTCCGGGAGCTTGAATCCTTCTTTAACGACAAACGCCGCGTTTGTGAAATTGACGAGATAGTCTTTCGCGATGCGATTGTTTTGAATCGCGTAATTGATCAGTCCACCGAGGAAGGCGATATCGCTGCCGGCCCTGATTTGCAGAAAGAGATCGGCGGTAGCGGCAGTCCGTGTGAAGCGCGGATCGACGACGATCATCTTTGCATTCCGATGCAGTTTTGCTTCGATGGGCCACTTGAAGCCACACGGGTGGTTTTCGGCCGGATTACCACCCATGATCAACATCATGTCGGTGTTCTTGATGTCGATCCAGCCGTTGGTCATTGCGCCGCGTCCGAAGGTGGGCCCCAAACTGGAGACCGTCGGACCGTGTCAAACCCGGGCCTGCGTTTCGAAGTAGCAGACCCCCAGGCTGCGCATTGTCTTGACCGCCAGGTAGTTCAGTTCGTTGGTGTCGGTGCAACCTCCGGTCCAGCCGATCCCTTCGCAACGATTGACGATAAAACCGTTCTGGTCTTTGTCGACAAACGTTTCGTCGCGCGTCTTCTTTACCCAGCGCCCGATTTCATTGAACGCCGTCTCCCAGGAAATTTCTTCCCAGTGGTCGGAACCGGGTCGACGGACCTCCGGTCTCACTAACCGGCGATCGTTATGAATCTCCTGCTCGAGCGAAGCGCCTTTCGGACACAACGTACCGCGATTGATCGGATGATCGGGATCGCCTTCAACGTGCACGACCTGCGGCGTAACATTCTTTGCACGATCCCCGATCGTGTGAATGATGACGCCGCAACTGACGGAACAATACGGACACGTGCTGCGGGTTTCAGTCGTGCGATCGATCTTCAAACCCTGCGTCTGTGCATAAACCGGCGCAAGATCGAAGCCGAATGCTGATAGCCCAACACCTCCGGCTATAGTGGTCTTGATAAATGTTCTTCTGGATAGATCCATTGACCGAGATCCTCCATTTGCGCGTTGGGGGTGGTGATTGAGGGAACAACTGGAAATCTGGTCTTTGTGAGATTAGGCGTTCGGCGGAGGAAATGTCAACGCACAACTACAGGCCGACGAGATTCAGCTCGATCTTGGTGTAGCCATGTTCGGTGGCCCATAAATCCAACGGAGCGGCGGCAACCTCATCCACGAGGGCGCCGGCCTCAGGCGATCGTGTGAGATCGATGCCCTTGAGATAGTGCTTGCACGTATCACACGCCTCAACTCTGACGTGGTTGTCTTTCGCCGGCTGAAAATACGCGAGCTTGGTTGGTTGCTCTTCTCCACAATGCCCGCAGACTGCGCGGCGAAACGGCCACATCGACAGGCACTTCGCGCACATCAAATCGCGGCTGCCACTCTCTGAACCACCCTTCTTGTATTGCAGAACGCTCAACTGCGGTTTTCCACCACAACACGGACACCGCCATTCAGGCATCGAGGCATGTTGCTTTATCTGCAGTCGCCCGGTTGACGCTATGTATTGACCGTATGGCTGCAAGAATGCTTTTGCGAAAAAGTCGGTGTCGGAAGGATTGGACCAATAGCTCAATAACATGCCATCGATCTCGTCCGCCGTCATGTTCGCTATATCTCGCGCCTGTTCGACGAGCGGTTGTGGACCTGCTTCTTCAGCGGCACAGAGAATGCCGGCGAATGCCGGACGAAGTGTCGTCAGGTCATGGGCCAGTTCTCCTGAAAGATACGAGTTGCTGGTGAGACAGTACCGGTAAACCTGGCCCTGGGCCCGCAACAAACGAACGTAAAAAACCAGAAGCTCCTTTGTTCCCGCGACACTGCCGGCGAGTTCCATGCCCCGGCTTACTTGTCTTTCCCAGAATTCAACTTCTGTCATGGCAGTGTTAAGCGGGCGGCAAGGTCGATCCTAAACACCAGGGCTTGTGAACGATTCAAAAACGAAATACGAGAAGTATCGCATCTCCGCCCTACTTGCGATTTACTTTCGCAATCGCATCGATGATCCGCTTGCGATCCGCGGCCCGGGCCGCTACAAGCTGATCCTCCGCGGTTCTCTTTACCCACTGAAGCCAGTTATTCAACGCATCTCGCGTCCCCGCCGGGCTCTGACAGTTCTTCAACAACACGATCTGAATTTTCTGAACTGAGTCGGCGACATGCAGACCAAATCGCCCCGGCACCACTGTCGCGTCAGGAAACCCCAACATCTTCAACGCCTGACTCTCTGTCACGCTCTTATAACACGCGACAATGTGGACTGGACCACCGTCGCCTTTGCCGAGCTGCGAATGCAGCGTGTGGTCCATCAGAAACGGCTGACCGACGATTTCGCGTGCCGCCGGTTGCGACAGCGCAGCGGGAACCGCGTGTAAGGCGGCCAGTATCTTCTTTCCGGCCAACGTGATCCACATCGTCGTCCACTCGCCGCCGGTAGCACTGCCGGTCTCGCTTCCCGCCTCGGCAAGAACTGTCTCGAGTGTGGTCCGCATCGCAGACTCCCGCATGACATAACTCATGCGATGCCACTCCAGTGCTGGTCCAATATTCGATTTGCTTAGATCGGGAGTCGTCGCCGCGTTCTGGACCAACCCGACGACCAGATCTCTCAGCTCATGTCGAACCCGGTTCAGCAACTCCTCGCCGCTATTCACCTCCGGCGCGAACATCGAGAGGTTGTCAACATAGGCGCGAAACGCTTCGTCGCGCGCTCGCTGCGCCTTGTTCTTTGGGAGATCAGCAAGCGGCACGATCGGTATGACGCGAACCTTCCTCGAGTTGGTCATAGCATTGTCCAGCTCAGCCTGGCAGATTCCCATTGGTCCATCCTTAATCGCTCCGCCGGATTCGCCGTTGTAGAGCACGAGGAGAATGTCTGCGTCTTTCGACTCGTTGACGGAGCGTTCCCACCACGTCTCATCGGCTGCCGAACCGGTGCTTTCTTCGTTTATCCAACAATCGAAAAGCTGTGGTTGATCATCCCACAACCTCACCGATTCGATTTCCGATGTGAGCTTCTCACGCAAATCAGAAAGCCAGACTTGCTTTTTTTGAAAGGAGATCCGCGTCTTACATCGGCTCGAGATCATTACGCGGATCTGTTCGGATCTAGCCATGTTTATCTCCGCCTAAACGAAGTCATTGACAACCGAAATAAAGCGTATGATACTGCGTCGCTGTCTGCGTTGTGTTGCTTGTCTTGGTGAGCCCCGGCCTTCGTAAAAGTCCCAGCACAACTTAAACCTCCCATTCGGTGCAGGAGGTTGTACTATGCTTGCAGTCCCAAAGCTAGTCACGACTGGGAACAGGATTCTGGATTCCCTGCCACAAGATGAGCTTGCTAGCCTTGCTCGACATCTGGAAACTGTCCGCCTCGAGAAGGGTGAAGACCAGCATCCGCTCCTATGAAAGCTGCATCGATATCAGCGTTATGCGTCGTGTTCGTTTTGATGGCAGGGACACAGCTCGTCGGTACCGAAAGGATTACGAGTAGTCCCGTGCCTCTGAATGCCGCGCCTCAGCCGGGTGAGCAACAACCTGCCGGACTGCAACAGGATCCGAAACCCGCGCCGAAACAGTCACCGCGTCAAACTCCGTCACCATCGCCAAGTCCTCAACCGGTGGAATCGCCGTCGCCCGAGACTGGAGACGACCAAATGGCAGAAGAAGTCTTTAACAGCTTTTCCGCCGAAGAGCGGAACCGTCTGATGAACAATGGGATCGGTCCAGCTTACATCAGGGAGATGGCGGGCGTAGGTTACCGTAAGTTGACACCGAATGAACTGATTGCACTCTTCTCCAACTCGGTCCGTGCGAATTACGTGGCGAGTCTCGAGTCAGTCGGGTACCGAAATCTTTCACTGAGAGACCTGCTTGCCTTGCGAACCAACGGCATTACGGCGGACGTGATCAAATCGTTTCAGGCCATCAAGTACGGCCGCGATTTCGATGCGGTGGTCTACATCGCTTTCCGCAGCAACGGCGTTCCCCCTTCGTATCTCAAGTCGATGAGTGCCTTAGGCTATGACAAGATGACCCCGAAACAGATCGTGGATATGTGGGTGGCGGGAGTGACTGCGGACTTCGCTCGCGACGCAAAGAATCGTAGCCAGGCAAGTCCCTCTCCCGAAGAACTGATCGAATTGAAG
>CBFGMX010000165.1:0-12326 GCA_965649955.1 uncultured bacterium | reverse complement strand
TAAAACCCGCGTCTAAAACCCGCGCATAAAACGCGCGTCACTTAACCTCGTCCCAATCCACATAATAATGCTCGTACCAGAGCCGAGCGTGAAGCGAGCGGAGCGCGCCATCCATACTCTCCCAGCTATAACTCGCCACCCGGTGGGAGCCTTCGGTTGTTAGCACCTCCACGGCGATCGTTTCGTCGACCGCCTCTGCGGAGTAGTGTTGAGGTAACTGGAAAAAGCCCTGTCGTTGGAATTCGTCGGCAAGGTACCTGAAGTCCTGCTCTGAAAACGTCCCCTCAAACCTGCCTTTCAGCCAATGGTTTGCATGCCCTTCGAATGAACCCGTGCCATCACGGCGCAGCGTCATGTCGAACACCGGACATTCAAGCTCAGCATCCGCACAACCGAAGCTTTGTAACTTTATCTCCACAATCTGGACCGGCGGCGACTCGACTCGCGGCACGTTCTCAAGCGGCCTGACGATCTGAAAAACCGTCCAGCCAAGGAAAAATCCGACTATCGATGCGATTCCGCGGCGTACCATGGTCCTAAACATACTCGAATCTCCCAAACATCAAAGGTCCGCTAACTCTCTTGCTATTTCCGTACCTTCGAGAACATTCGGGAGCGCAATTTCCGTCACAACAAAGAACTCACCACGTATTGACACCCACCGAACTAAGAATGTTCCCGTCAACGACGTAAATCTTCAAAATAAAAAGCCGGCACTAAGCACAGACCGACATTCGTCACGCACTGATCTTCGACGCGAGAAGCGCAATGATCTCCTCGAGTCGATCCACTCGTTTACCGCCACCCTGCGCGAGATCGGTTTTGCCGCCGCCGCGGCCGTCGAGCATGGCGCAGGCGTCACGCATCAGCGAGTTCATGTCGCCCGGTGCGTCCGCGGAACGCGCGAACACCATACGTGCCGTGTCATTGTCGCGTGAGCCGAGCAAGGCGACTGTGCCGGGGTTTGCGATAAGAGCCTGGGCCAGTTTCTTCAACGACTCGGCGTCGCGAGCATCGAAGATAGACGTCACAACCCGGACTTCCCCTGATACCACCTGCGCGGAAGACAATAGTTTTTGCGCTTCCACCTCCGCTGCGATCTCTCCAAGCATGCGGACGCGTCGATGAAGTTCCTTGTTCTCTTCCAACGCCTGCGCCGCCAGATGAGGAATGTCGTCTCGAGCGGAACTGAACAGCGCCGCGACTTCCCGTGCACTGCGATTCGCTTTGCGATAGTCGGCGAGCGCCCGAGTGCCCGCCACGAAATCGATTCGCGTCAGACCCTTTGCCCGTTCCCACGATCTCACGACGATCATCCCAACTTCACCCGTGCGATACGCATGCGTCCCACCACACGGCGTCAAGTCAAAACCCTCGATCTCGATCAATCGCAATTCTCCATCACGTGACGGTTCCTTGCGCAAAGACAGCTCGGAAGCCTGCTCAGACGTGACGTTGCTAATGGTGATCGCACGATCTTCCCAGATGACGTTATTCGCAAGCTCAACCGCGCGTTCGATCTTCTCCGTCGACGGCTCCTGCAACTCCACGTCGATCTCACACGACGACTCCAACACGCGAAACCCTCGCGTCGGCGCTTTGAACAGCGTGACGAACGCTTGCGAGAGAATGTGCTGGCCCGTGTGTTGTTGAATGTGATCGAGCCGGCGCGGCCAATCCACTCGCCCGTGAACTATCGCGTCGCGCGCGGGCGTTGTGCCCTGCACGACATGAAGCACGCCACGATCGCCGTCGTCGATGCACTCGACGACGCGCATTCCATTTAGCGTTCCTGTGTCGCTCGGCTGCCCGCCGCCCGTCGGATAGAACGCGGTGCGATTCAGCACGATCGCGGTCCAACCACTGACACGCTCAGTGACATCTACTACTCGAGCCTCAAACTCGATCAGATGTGAGTCCGAATAATAAAGACGTTCCGTTACAGGCATGATCCATTAAGATAATCCGACATGAGTGCTTGTCCACGCAAATTCATATTAGCAATCGCGGTTATCGCAGTCTTCAGCGGTGTTGCCCGTTCGCAGGAAGTGCCGCTGAAGTCGATAGAGTATCGCCTTTCCATGTCGCGGCCCATGTCGCACCTTTTCGAAGTCGCAATCGCCGTCGAACTGCCGGACGAGTTACGAAATAAGCCGCTTCAGTTTCAGATGGCGAAATGGTCGCCGGGCCGTTATGCCGTGTTTGATTTCGCGAAAAACGTCCAGGAGTTTCGCGCCAATGGCCGTGTCACCCGCTTCGACGATCAAACATGGACCGTCGACCCGGCGGGAACCAATACTGTCACCGTCTCTTACAAGGTGTTCGCAAACGATCTCTCCGGAACGTTCTCGCAACTCGACGAGCGACACGCAAATTACAACGGCGCTTCGATCTTTATGTACGTGGCTGGCCACAAAGCCCATCCCGTGAAACTGACAATCCAGCCACCCGCGGGTTGGAAAATCGTAAACGGCCGCATGGATCGCGCGGGACAAACACAGTGGGACTTTCCAAACTGGGACGTACTTATCGACACACCAACTGAAATCGCGCCCGATTGGACACAAGACAGTTTTGAAGTAGACGGCAAGAAGTATCACGTCGTGGTCCACTCTTTCGGATCCGAAGGCGGCAAGCGTCAGTCCCTCGTGAAAGACATCGAAAAGATCGTTCGCGCCGAGATCGCGATGTGGGGGCCGCCGGAATTCAGCGAGTACACGTTCCTGATCCACTACGCCGCCGACGATCGTTCGGGTGATGGAATGGAACACCTCACCTCAACGCAGATCATCGAACCGGGCGCGCTCGCAGAACCCGGGATTTACGAAGCAACACTCGGAACCGTCTCGCACGAATTCTTTCACGTCTGGAACGTCAAGCGTCTTCGCCCCGAAGAGCTTGGACCATGGGACTTCACCCGCCCGCTGCGTACCCGCGGTCTCTGGGTCGCCGAAGGGTTTACAAACTACTACGGCCACTTGATGCTGAGACGCGCGGGCATTTGGAGCGACAAGAAGTTTCTCGATGGCCAGGCGCAAACAATCCGACGCATCGAGAGTGCCCAGGGCAGCCGCCTGATGAGCGCGGAAGAATCGTCACTGTCGGCGGCGTTTCTCGACGACGCGCCACACGCTCAGTTGACGAACCTTAACAACACCGCGATCAGCTATTACCCGAAAGGGGAACTGATCGGAATGGTGATGGACCTGCTGGTCCGTGGCCGTACGAAGGGCCGGTCGTCGCTCGACGACGTGATGCGCCAGATGTACGACGAGTTTTATCTGAAGAGTCCAAACAGCAGTTACTACCTGCGCGGGCGAGGCTATCAAACGGAAGATCTCGAACGCGTGGTGTCGCAGGTTTCGGGCACCGACTTCACGGATTTCTTCAAACGATACGTTCGCAGTGTCGAGGTGTTGCCGTACGAGGAAGCGTTCAGCTATGTGGGTCTGCGGTTGGTAAAGACGCAGGCGAAGGAGCCGTTTGATGCGGGGCTGTCGCTCGAGTTTGAAGATCGCGTCGCGATTATTGAAAACGTGCGCAATGGTTCGGCGGCGGAAGACGCGGGGTTGCAGGCTAACGACGAGATCGTTTCACTCGCCGGCCGTAACGTTACAAAGGAAACGTGGCTGAAAACTCTGTCGCGTTACAAGCAGGGCGACTCGATCCCAGTAGTGGTCAAGCGCGATCGCCGAACCATCAAGACGAACATCGTGTTGCGTGAACCGGAGCGATTTGATTATCGGATTGAAGAAAAGCGAGACGCCACGCCCGAACAAAAAATATTAAGAAACGCGTGGCTCAGAGGCTCGGCGAGGCAGAGCCACGCCACACCTCAGGCGGCGAAGCCGAACCGTTACGGAACTATGACTTCGAGCGACAGCGGGGCGATTTCGAAGCGCATTGGAAGTCCGCCAATCAACTCGCCATCAATCTGGACCGGCGCATCGCCGCGGGCCAGCACCCTGTCAGTCTTTATAAACTGCACAACCGGATTGTTTCGCGGCATTCCCGCCCGCAGCGTGTACGACAGCAATCGCAAATAACGAAAGCGGTTCGAAGTCTCGATAATGCAAACCTCGAATTCGGGTTCGTCGAGCCGCGCGCCGGGAGTGATCGCGAGATCACCGCCATAACGCGGTGCTTTCCCGATCGCCGCGAACGTCGCCGCGTACTCACGTCCTTCGATTTCCAGCGTAAACGGGTGTGGACTCCACGTGGCCAGATGACTCAAACCGGAGATCCAAAAAGCACCCTTGCCGATTCGTTTCTTCAAATGCGGTCGCACGTGACGCACGATCGACGCGTCGAGTCCGATACCTGCCATCAACGCAAAGTAACGGCTGACGTTGTTTGTTTCGTCGATCGCCAGACCGAGATGAATCCGCCGCGAGTTGCCACGGGCGGCGACCACTGCTGCTTCCTTTTCGCCGAGTGGCAGACCAAGCTCACGAGCAAGCACGTTTGCTGTTCCGCGAGGAATGATTCCGAGCCGGGCCTTGGTCCCCGCCAGACCCTGAATCACTTCGTTGATGGTCCCATCGCCGCCGGCAACGAAAACGTCCGACGATCCGTTACGCGCGGCGCGGGCAGCTATCTCAGTTGCTTCATGAGGACGTGTTGTCAGTTTGAGCTCGACGTCGACTCCGAGCGATTTTAACTGTGAGACAGTTTCCTGAATGGGGCGAAGTCGACGCGATGTATAACGACCGGTCTTCGGATTAGAAATCAGTATTGCCACAGACGTTCACAACTATTCCAATCGATAATTTGGCGCTTCTTTCGTGATGATCACGTCGTGAACGTGCGACTCTTTCAAGCCGGCCGACGTGATGCGCAGGAAGCGAGTTTTCTCCTGGAATTCGCTAATCGTGTGGCAGCCCGTGTAACCCATGCCGGATCGAAGTCCGCCCACCAGTTGCGTCACCATGTCCGCGAGCGTTCCTTTATAGGGAACTCGTCCCTCGATTCCTTCGGGAACGAGTTTAGATTCACTAGCCGTCATGTCCTGCGCGTATCGATCGCGGGAACCTTCACGCATGGCGCCGATCGATCCCATTCCACGATAGGTCTTGAATGAACGACCCTGAAACAAGATCACTTCGCCAGGCGCTTCTTCCGTTCCGGCAAACAACGATCCAATCATCACCACGTCAGCGCCGGCAGCGATTGCCTTGGCAACGTCGCCGGAAAACTTTACGCCCCCATCCGAGATCACCGGCACGCCTGCGCCGCGTGCTGCCTGAACACAACTTGAAATGGCAGTTATTTGCGGCACTCCTGCGCCTGTTACGACGCGCGTGGTGCAGATAGATCCGGGACCTATGCCGACTTTGATCGCGTCCACACCCGAATCGATCAATTCCTGTGCCCCGGCTGTTGTGCCCACGTTGCCGGCGATTAGATCAGTTTGCGGGTGACGTAGTTTTATTTCTTTAACGGCGTTGATGACTCGCGAAGAGTGTCCGTGTGCGGTGTCGATCACCAGACAGTCGACGCGCGCTTTAACCAACTCGTCCGCGCGTTCCTGGTAATCGCCAGTCGCGCCGATGGCCGCCGCGACACGCAAACGACCGAGATTGTCCTTCGCCGCCGTGGGGTACTTAATCGCTTTTTGAATGTCTTTGACTGTAATGAGGCCTTTTATATGTTTGTCCTCGTCTACAACGAGAAGCTTTTCGATCCGGTGCTTTTGCAGAACCGCCTTTGCCTGGTCCAACGTGGTGCCGACCGGAACGGTAACCAGCGGCTGTTTAGTCATGACGTCCGCTACCGGTATGTCGAACCTCGTTTCAAAACGAAGGTCGCGGTTGGTGATGATGCCGACGAGGTGTCCCGTTTCGTCTACTACCGGAACGCCGCTGATATGAAATCGCTCCATCACCTGGAGAGCTTCGCGCACCGGCCGGTCGGGACGAATCGTGACCGGGTCGACGATCATTCCCGATTCCGATCGTTTTACCTTGTCAACTTCTTCCGCCTGACGATCGATGCTGAGGTTCTTATGGATGACTCCGATGCCGCCTTGTTGCGCGAGCGCAATCGCGAGCGACGCTTCGGTGACGGTATCCATCGCCGCGGAGCAGAGCGGGATCTGCAGTCGGATGTTGCGCGTGAACTGGGTAGCGGTGTCGGTCTCGTGAGGTAGAACGTCAGAGCGAGCGGGGACAAGTAGTACGTCGTCGAAGGTCAGACCCTCGTAAATATCGGATGTGATCATGTTTTAGTAACGCTTCTTCCTCAATTTCCAGTGACTTTAGATGGATTGATGCAGGTGACCGCACATTATACATAGATCCGTAGTATTCGCCGTTCTGCGGAACGCGGTTTTCAGCGCGTTTTTGAAACCAGTGGAGCGCCGCGAGCGCCGCGGCCGTCAGCAGAGCGAGAATCAGAATCGCGAGGACGACAGTTAATAAAGGAGAACGTGTCGCCGGCGTATCCGTGTAAACCTTCGACTGCATGGGATGCGTGTTGACGTCGTCAGACGAGTCCCCGTGTTCGCGCAAATACCGGGTGTAACCCTCAACCGCCTCGCGTTCATCGTAGCCGACACACCGGGCGTAGGCCTTTATAAAGCTGCGATTGAAGACACCTCCGGGCAGGCGTTTGTAGTCGTTTGCCTCGATTGCTTCGAGATAGTGAACGGAGATTCTGGTTTGATCGCAGATCTCGCGCAGGCCAATGCCGCGCTCCTCGCGAGCGAGTCGCAATTGTTCGCCTATACTTGCTGCCATCTCCAATCGCTCGTTCCAGGCTCTGGCTGGGTTGGACCGCCGCTAGTATGAATGCGTACAACTCCCACTTTTTCGGCACTATAGCCTGCGCTGCTAAACGGTGTCAAACTTTCGGATTCCATTCGCGAGAAGGGCGAACACAGATTGGAAATATATAGATCTGCTTCTCTTGCTCTTTGTCGCCCGCGGTGGTACGTTGAGGCCAATCAGTGACCCGGTATATAGCGCTTTTAATTTCTACAATTACAAAGTGAGGATCAAGAGATGCCCCTGGAAGCACTCGGAATGGTTGAGACCAAAGGATTCGTGGGTGCCGTTGAGGCTGCCGATGCGATGGTCAAAGCAGCAAATGTACAACTGCTCGGCAAGGAGTACATCGGAGCAGGTTATGTAACGATCTTTGTGCGCGGCGACGTCGGCGCGGTGAAAGCAGCCACGGACGCGGGCGCGGCGGCAGCCAGGCGAGTGGGCGAGTTGATTAGCGTGCACGTTATTCCGCGTCCGCATGCTGAAGTCGAGCGCGTGCTTCCGGTTGACGGCCGCACGGGTTTGAGCCCCGACGAGAGTGCTCTGCAAGGTGGCGCGCGCGGGCAACTCGGTCAGGGCGATCAGGGCCGTTCACTCGGCGCCGGTACACGCGAAGCGAACAAGGAACGGTCCAGGTAGTTTCAGGTGCTTTGTACTTAGTTCTTAGTACTTTATTCGCTTGTGGACGGTCCAAACCAACTCCGACGCCGCGTTAGCGAGCAAAGAACAAAATACAAAGTACCAAGTTCGGAGTTTTATCATGTCAGTCGATAAGGACCTAGTTTCCGTACAGCAGGCACGCGACTTGGTTGAAGCAGCGCATCGCGCCCAGGCCGAGGTGGCCCAATTCGATCAAGCTAAGATCGATCGTATCTGCGAAGCCATGGCGAAAGCTGCGTTGCGCGAGGCGGCGCGACTCGGAGCGATGGCTGTAGAAGAGACTGGTTACGGTATTCCCTCCGACAAACAAGAGAAAAACCGGTTCGCGGCCGAAGACGTGTGGAACTACTTTCGCGGCTTGCGCACAAAAGGAGTTGTTTCCGAATCGAAAGACGTAGTCGAGATCGCCAGTCCACGTGGCGTCGTAGCGGGCATCATACCTTCCACCAATCCAACCTCCACCGCGATCTTCAAGATTCTGATCGCGATTAAGTCACGCAATGGGGTGGTGCTGTCGCCGCATCCGTCGGCAGCGAAGTGCATCAACGAGACCGCGCGCGTCATGCGCGAAGCGGGCGTCAAAGAAGGATTGCCGGCCGAAGCTATCGGTTGCATGACCACGGCCACGATCGAAGGCACGGAGACCCTGATGAAACACAAACAGACGGCTGTGATTCTCGCCACGGGCGGAATCGGGCTCGTTCGTGCGGCGTATTCGTCAGGTAAACCGGCGTTCGGTGTTGGACCGGGTAACGTACCGGTCTGCATCGAGCGAACGGCCGATGTGCCGAAAGCTGTTCAAGACATTCTGACTGGAAAGTGTTTCGACAACGGAACGATCTGCGCCTCTGAACAGGCGGTAGTTTGCGACGCGCCGGTCCAGCAGGCCGTGCGCGAACAGTTCAAACTTCAGGGCGCCCATTTTCTTTCTGCCGCGGAATCCGATCAACTCGCGAAAGTCGTCGCCACTCCGCAACGATCTCTGAATCCGGCGATCGTCGGCAAGTCAGTGGAAGTGATTGCGAAAATGGCTGGTCTGACTGTTCCGCCGGGTACCCGCTGTCTGTTGGCGGACGTGGGCGGCGTTGGACGCGACTATCCGTTGTCGATGGAGAAGCTCTCGCCGATCCTGGCGTTTTATGTGGCCGACGGTTTGTCAGCCTGTGCGCAACTCAGCCAGCAGGTGCTGGGTTACGGCGGTATGGGCCATACTGCCGGAATTCATACGCGTTCACGCGAGGCGGCGGTGAAGTTTGGTTCCGACATGCCGGCATCGCGCATCACGGTCAACACACCGACCACGCATGGCGCGATCGGTTTCTCGACAGCGTTGCCGCCGTCGATGACACTGGGATGCGGTTCGTGGGGAGGGAACGTAACTTCCGACAACGTTTCGCCGTTGCACTTGATGGACATCAAGCGTGTCGCTTTTGAGACCCGCCCGGTGAAGAGTGTTCGGCCGGTTGTTGGCGTGCAGCCCGTTGCGACTGCGCCTGAACCGTCGCGAGCGAAAGAACCGGCAATTGCCGGCGGCAGGATCGATCGACAGGAGATCGCCGCGATCGTGGATCGTTTCCTGGCAGGGAAGCGCGTTGAAGGTCCTTCTTCTGCGCCGTCGCCATTGCCGAGGCCGGAGATCGAAGCTGAAGCCGGAAGTATGTACACCGCTCCGCCACCGCCGCCTCGTGTTTCGGAACCAGCAAGCAAACCGTCACCGCAGCCGCCGACTAATGGCAATAAGACGACTGTTGAATTTGTCAGCGAAGACGACGTGCGCCGGGCAATCCAAAAGGGTGAAAAGATTTATATCAATGCGAAAACCATAATCACCCCTGCCGCCCGCGACATGGGTGAGCCGGCGGAGGTATTCGCGAAAGTTTAGAACTTGTACAAAACACACAGCTCATGTTTCTCGCAAAGGTAGTAGGCACCGTCTGGTCCACCAAGAAGACGCCCGATCTCGAGGGCGTCAGATTTCTTATCGTCCATCCTTACGATCTCGACAAAGAACCAACGAAGAATATCGTCGTCGTCGCTGACCGGCTCGGCGCCGGGACCGGCGAGATGGTCATGTGTGCCTTCGGCAAAGCCGCAAGGACCGCGATCGGAAACCAGGACATGTCGATCGAAGCAGCGGTCGTCGGCATTGTCGATCGAGTGGACATCAACGAGACGTTTTCGGACGAAATGCGCGAAGCAGCGCGCCGGCTCGCGCAAGAAAACGGGAGGCCGTAAACATTCCAATCTCAACCCGGTCACGTCTACTACTCATCACTAACTACTTTCCCAATGGCCAATGAAGACCTGATTTATCGGATCACTCGCGCGGTTTACGAGCGCCTGGGCGCGGGCGCCGACGAACAGATGGTGGAACAGTTGGTCACGGATATCTACCGCGAGGTAAATCAGTCAAATCAGCGCGAAGCCGCCAGCACGCCCTCAGGTTCGTCCGATCGCATGATCATCTCGGTCTTCGGTCTTGATCACCCCGGCATCGTCGCCGGTGTGTCACAGATCCTCGCTGAGGCCGGTTGCAGTATCATCGATATCAATCAAACAGTCGTGCAGGGAAAGTTTGCGATGGTCATCATCGGCGACACGTCCCGCGCCCGTGAAAACACGGCGGAACTGAAAGAACGGCTAAGGCGCGCGGGCGAACAGCTTGGCGTGCGCATTTACGCGCAGCGCGAAGACCTATTTAACGCTATGCATCGGGTTTGAGATCTGTGTCTATGTCTGAACCTGAAATTGCCCGTCGTTGTACCGCCTGTGGAGTCTCCGTACGCAAGTCGGCGATGTTCTGTCCACAGTGCGGCAATCCGATCGCCAGGCACCAGACCACAGATGCGGTCCACACCGCGCAAACTCAAGCACTGCACACGTCCACGACGGCCGACGATTCGGCAGAGACTTCGCATACCGCCCCCACTCAAGCGCTTCATCCAGCTCCCGATCCTGCCGCACGTCCGGGAGTCGCCGAGAACGTGCGCGAGCGCGTGGAGAAGATCCGGCACGTCTCGAGCGTGGTTATCGATCAGGCAGCATACGATCCGAGTCTGCGGTTTCTGCTGGTCGCTGCCGTGTTGTTTCTGCTGTTCATAGTGCTGGTGATTCTCAGCAAAGTGCTCGGATGATAGAGAGAGATTTGAGATTTCAGATCTGAGATCTCAGATCTAAGACGATGGAATACACGCAGGCCGAAATACTTCAAACCGTCGCGATGACCGAGATGGAGCACCTCGACGTGCGCACGGTCACGCTCGGTCTCAACCTGCTCGATTGCAGCAGCGACTCAATCACCACGATTGCGCATAAAGCCGGCGACAAGATCCGCAACGTTGCCGCGCGATTGGTGCGAACTGTCGACGAGATCGGCGACGAGTTTGGCATCAGGGTCGCCAACAAACGCATTTCCGTCACGCCGCTCTCGCTGCTTACCGAAGGCGCAAAAGGCGATCCGGTCGCGCTGGCGCGGGCCATCGACGAAGCGGCCGGAACAGTCGGCGTCGACTTCATCGGCGGCTACTCGGCGTTGGTCCAAAAAGGCGCCACGCAATCGGAGCAGCGCTTTCTCGACTCGATACCGGAGGCACTGTCGAGCACGAAACGGTTGTGTTCGTCCGTGAATGCCGCGACAACGCGAGCGGGCATCAACATGGACGTGGTGGCCCATGTCGGCAGGATCATTAAAGATGCCGCCGAGCGAACGCGAGATGAAGGCGGTCTGGCATGCGCGAAGTTTGTTTGTTTCGCGAACGCCGTTGAAGACAATCCCTTCATGGCGGGTGCGTTTCACGGCGTGAGTGAAGCGGAAGCGGTAGTGAATGTCGGCGTTTCCGGTCCCGGCGTGGTCCATCATGCCGTCCGCCATGCAGATCGGGACCTGCCGTTGCAAGATCTCGCCGAGGCCATTAAGAAACTGTCTTTCAAACTGGCGCGCGCCGGGGAACTGGTAGGCCGCGAAGCTGCACGGCGGCTGGGAATTCCGTTCGGCATCATCGATCTGTCGCTCGCGCCGACGCCTGTTCCCGGCGACTCAGTTGCAAACATCATCGAGGCGATGGGTTTTGAACGTGCAGGCACGCATGGGACCACCGCCGCGCTGGCGCTGCTCACCGATGCCGTGAAGAAAGGCGGCGCGATGGCGAGTGGTTCAGTCGGCGGCATGAGCGGAGCTTTTATTCCGGTTTCTGAAGACGCGGGAATGATCGAGGCGGCACAGGTCGGGGCATTGTCGCTCGCCAAACTGGAAGCATGGACCAGCGTCTGTTCCGTGGGCATCGACATGGTTGCGGTGCCCGGTTCGACGTCCGCCGAAACGATTGCCGCGATCATTGCCGACGAAATGGCGGTGGGCGTGATGAACAACAAGACCACGGCAGTGCGCATCATTCCGGTGCCGGGCCGTGATGTAGGCGACGTCGTCGACTTTGGAGGTTTGTTAGGGAGCGCGCCGATCATGCCCGTCAGCGCTTTCTCGTCTGACGTGTTCATACGTCGCGGTGGTCGCATACCGGCCCCGATTCATTCCCTGCGGAACTGAGTTATAGTGATGAGTGATTAACGGAGGACGCTTGTCATGCCAGAAGCACTCGGAATGGTTGAATGTCGTGGACTGGTAGCGATGATCGAAGCGGCTGACGCGATGGTGAAAGCCGCCAACGTTCGACTCGTCGGTTGGGAGAAGATCGACGCCGGCCTGGTAACCGCGATCGTGCGCGGCGACGTGGCGGCGGTGCGAAGCGCCGTTGACGCAGGCGCCGCGGCAGGTAAGCGAGTCGGCGAAGTTGTCGCGACACACGTGATTCCTCAACCTCACTCAGACGTGGACCAGGGCCTTCCCGTTTTGCACACCGGACAGACGACTCGCAAAAAGATTAGCGGATCCGTTAGGCCCCGGGG
>CBFGMX010000164.1:0-12333 GCA_965649955.1 uncultured bacterium | reverse complement strand
AGTTGAAGGATTAAGAGTGGTGTCGCGCAGTTCGGTTTTTGCATTTAAGGGACAAACTATAGATATCAAGACAATCGGCGAACGATTGAAGGTGCCGACTGTTCTGGAGGGTAGCGTTCGCAGCGCCGGCAACCGCCTCCGAGTGACTGTGCAGCTTACCAATGTTGCTGACGGGTTTAATCTTTGGTCGGAACGTTTCGACCGTGAGCTGCGCGATATCTTTGAATTGCAGGATGAGATTACCCAGCGGATCATCGAAAAACTCAAAATCAAACTTGCGCCCTCACGCGAGGTCCCTTCTTCCGATTGGAACTCAACCGACCGCCTGAGAGCTTATGACCTTTACCTTGAAGGAAAGTACAACTGGAATCGTCAGACTGAAGAGGGTCTTAACAAGGCAATCATATGTTTCGAGAGGGCGATCCAGGTCGACCCTTTGTTCGGCGCCGCCAATGCCGGCTTGGCCGATGCCCTGACGTTTTTCGGGTTTCATGGTCTTGCGCCATCGCTCGAGGTTTTTCCCAAGGCGAGGGCCGCGGCCACGGCAGCTTTGCAGTTAGATCCAGCGTTGCCTGATGCAAATATCTCAATGGGCTACGTAAGGCTCTATCACGATTGGAATTGGATCGAGGCGGAGTACTATCTCCGGCGCGCCATCGAACTAAATCCCAGTAGCGCGAAGGCCTACTACTCTTTAATGCTGTGCCTGGTACAGTCGGGCCGTTTTGAACCTGGAAGGGCAGCTCTTCAAAAAGCGCTCGAACTCGATCCATTCAACATGCTTTATCAAACCTCAAGAGGTTGGCTCGAGTATTACGCCAAACGACCACGGGTTGCTATTGAAAAACTGGAAGAGGCGCTCGCGCTTGATCCCACCTACCCGGAGTTACAAGTTGCGCTCGGGGCAGCTTATGAACAAGTAGGATCATTCAAGGAGGCCATTGATTACATGGAGCGCGCAGCAGCCATCTACGGAAACCACCCTTTAGTGCAAGCTTTCTTGGGATCGACTTATGCCTCTGCTAACGAGACAGATAAGGCTTTTGAGGTGATCGCCACGCTTGATCGGGTGGCGCAGAATCGTTTCGTGCCCTCGGTGTGCTGGGCGATCATTTACCTGTCGCTGAAAGATGAACGTGCTTTTGAGTATCTTAAAACCGCGGCCGAGGCCCGGGATGCATTTCTTTGCTGGCTGAATGTCCTTCCGGTTAATGAGTCGATGCGGTCGGATTCACGCTTCACCCATCTTCTTTCCCAAATAGGGTTCGATAAGATCGATCGTTAGAGGTTTTGTCACGTGAGGCGCTTCAGGGCGCGGGAGGCAAGCTCCCTGGCGCGCTTAATCTTCTGAGCCTCATCGGTTGGACCACCCACACTTACGCGCAGGAAAATCTCACCCTTGAGAACGTAGAGCGCTCCACTCAAAGGATCGCCGACCCAGAACGCCTCGTCCCCGAGACCGGCAATCGGCTTCGGCGGCGGTTTCTTCTTTCTGCCGGGAGCCGCTTTTACTTGCGCATGGAATTGCTGTTGCCAATATTGTCGCGGCCCGGAACGCTTGCTGTCGGTTGCAAGGGGAAGACCCACTGCCACGCTCACTGAGTTCGTGTACTCCGGCGTCCGGTAAAAGCACTGCGAAAACCGAAACGACGCTGATGGTTGCTCGCTTGCTACCTTCTGTGCGGGCGCGTGCCCCTGCACCGCCTTGATTTCACTGTTCGTCAGCAGTGAGCACGGATCGAACTCGTTCTCGACCGTGGCCGCTCCGAACGAAAGTAGCGCCAGAATACTGACGGTGACGGGATTCAAATTATTTCCTCCGATTACCGAGCCACAAGAGGCGTTGCCACCGTCCAGACGGAAACAGGCCCGAGCCCGACGTTAACCAGCTTGACGAGATATATCCCCGAGCCAGACACCGGAGCATTTAACACCGCCACCCCGCCGGATGCATCTGCAGTCTGGACCACCCGACCTGAAGGATCGATCAGCACGAGCTGAATCGGCATACTGACGCTCGGGTCTGCGAGGATCGAGATAGCCTGAGTGCCTGGCGGAACCGCGAGCTGCTGTAAAACTTGCTGACCGAGTGCGAGCGTGTTAAGGCTAGTGCTTGTCTGACCTGGACCAGCCGTCGGCTGCGCGTTCGAGAAAGAGCTCTCGAGGCGGAAATCGTCGACGTAGATCGTCCCGGAAATCGGGCGCACCTCGAGTGTGTGGGCGCCGCCCGCCAGTCCGTCGAACCGAACGTTGAAACCGAATTGAGGAGCGCGCATCGTTCCTGAGGAGCCGTTGTAGCTCACGACACCCTTAGAAGTGCCGTCCAGAAAGATCTCGGCGCTTCCTCCTTTCGGGCTCCGCGCAAAATTGTACGTGACTGCACCTGATTGACCAGCCGGCACGTCGAATCTCAAGGTGGCCGATCCTTTTGTAGCAGTCAGTCGGAAGTGTCCGCCGGAAGCGTTCGAGTCGTTCACGAGATGCCAACCGTTGGAGTAGGCAATGCGCGAATCGTTATCATCAAGAACCGTGACGGCCGGCGCGCACGAGCCGTTGCCTACAACCGCGTAGGTGTTGCCCATGCTCGCCACGTCGGACGCGGTGTCGCCTCTCAGCGTGATGTCCTGGGCCACCGGGTAACTTCGTGCGACCAGCGCACCGATCAGATCGCCTGCATGCGGGCCTCCAACCTTGTCAGCCGAGATGACCAGCGTGATGGTGCCGTCGGCGTTGAAACCGCTACCCTCGTCTGCGGCGCCAAACCGCTCGGCGGGTGATGCGTTGATCACTACCGCAGTCAGGTTCTGCGCGATACCGTACTCGAAGGTCGCAGCGCCTGCGGTGTCGGTGTTCATTCCGATGTAGTAGCGACCGACGAATGCGGTCGAGCTCGGGTTCGGCGGAACCGGCGCATCGGGATAGCTCCAGAGGATGCGCCACATTCGGTTGGGTTTCAGCGACGTCAGATTCTTGACCTTCAGCGTGAAGACCAGTTTCCTCGATCCGTCCGCGAAGAACGGCTCGCCAATCGCCACCCACTCGATGTCCATGTCAGGTTCAAGTGGACCACCGATTTGGTCGTCACTAGCATCTTCGACCAACCGGATTCCCGGTGCAGTGCACGAGCTGCCGGCAGGCTTCGACGTCACCGCGTTGGTTCCGCATGACGTGCCGATGGCGTTGGTCGCGCTCACACGATAGGTGTATTCGGTATTCGCATTCCCAGAACTATCGACGTACCGCACGGAGTTACCTCCGAGCGTGGCGATCAACTGCTCTGGTCCACCTGCGCTGCGATAGACGTTGTAAGCGGTGATCGCGGAACCACCGTCCTCCGACTGAGACCACGTGAGAGTGCTGACCGAACCGTTGCGCGCGACCGTAAGACGCGGAGCGCCGGGAACCGTTGGTGGTGTCGAGTCAGAGTCGAAGAAGAGACGTCGCCCGCCGCTCTGGCGAGCGATGGTGCCATAAGCCGTAAAGGAATTCCCGCGTGCATCATCAGGCGACTGGACGCATGGACCGATGCAACCGTCGGCGTAGCCAATCGTCATTCGACCAAACCGATCAAGATCGGCATCGAAAAAGTCGAGCAGGTTGCGGTGAATGTGCGCGCCTCCGCCGAGGTGGATTCCTCCCCGCTGGATCGGATCGTTCGGCGTGGCGTTGACGGTGATCCAGCTCTGTCCGCCATCATAGGTGTGGGCTACGTAGAGATGCCAGACGCCCTCTGAGTCGAAGTCGTTGACGGATCCTTCCTCCGTCGTGCCGTAGAAGGCCATGGCAGCGCGGCCCGCGCTGCCGGCGACCATAGCCGGGAAGACGGCGTTCTTCACACCGACCATCGCGCCCACGTCGTGAACTCTGGTCCATGTTATTCCCCTGTCGGGTGATACGGCCACCGAGGGAAACTTGTCCTCATTCACAAAGCCCAGGTAGAGGAGCCCGCCGTCATCCACCGCTACGGACGGATCGCTGCCACCGCCCACGGTTCCCGGCACCGTCCGCACGGACCAGGTCGTTCCGTTATTCTCAGAGACTGCGATACCGTTCTCATCCGGATTTACTGGCCCGGCACACGCGGCGTTAGGAACGTAGACTGTGCCATCCGGGCCAACCTTCACGTGTCCATGGAGACCTTCGCACTGCCCTATAACCGCTCTATCAGGCGAGGCCAGGACGTACATCGGCACGGCCGGCCCGAAAGTGAGCCCACCATCGACACTCAGAGCGCAGTTGGCAAAAGCAATGTCCTGCGCGCAGTAGTAGACGGCGTTGCGATAGCCCGGAAGTGGAGGAACGGGATCGTGAAATGGTCCACCTCCAAGTGTCTGATGATCAAAGCCGGAGCCGAAGCCAGCGCCCTGGCTTGGGATCCAGTTAGCGCCGTCGTCGTCTGTGAAGGCCGACGCGCCCGCGCCGGGAAGCAATAGAAGGTGCGAGAGGAAGGTGCGATTCGTCTGGTGATCATTGAAGAGGATCGGGTCGAAGCTTTCTTGCGCGACAACCGGAGTCACGTCCTTCCATGTCGAAGGAGGTGTCTGCGGACAGGACTGGTCGTCGAAGCCCACTTGCAGTGTCTGCATCAACGCCTGGAGTATCACTTTGCCACTGCTCCAGTTCACGCCGATGTTCGGTTCGTCCTGTGAGTTCTTCGTCATGCCGGCCTCGATCTGAGCGGCACTTGGCGTGTGGCTCTGGTATCGCGGCCGTGGTCCATTATCGATTGGCGCCGGCGTCACGACCACCGGGCCCGCCCCGGGCGTTCCCGGAAGCGGCGCCTCCGAGACAATCACCACACCGGAATAATCGGAGGGCGTCACGATAGCCTGCCCTTCGAAGGGACAGACCTCCACCTGGTACGTGCCAGTGGGGAGATCACTGCCCGTTGCGTAATGAATCGGTTCCGGGCTCGTCCCGGTATCCTGCTCAGCTACGACTCGCCCACCGTAATACAGCTTGAGGACAATGTCGTTGACCGGCAACGTTGACGCCACGACGTCGATCGTTTTGGTACCTGGGCCAATCGTGAAGTCGTGCCGCGGCCCGCAAGCTGGAGCTGTGTACTGCCCCTGAAAAGTATGGGCGTTATTGTCGGCCAGGACCTTGTTGGCAGTTGATAACGGCAGCGTTAACAGCGCGAGTACGGTCAGAACTAAGGTTAAAACGAAAGTCGATACGAATGGACCACTCAAGCGGATACGCGAATGTCGGGACATGGCAGATCTCCTTCTTCTGGACTGGTAAAAAGGAGGAACTGGGCCTCTTCCTAACCGACCTCATCAGGAAAAAGGAACTTTTACTGCGAGGGAAAAATCTTACTGCGAGGGAAAAATGAAGGGGAGAGGTAGAATAGCGATCTGCAGGCGAAAAATTCTTAAAGAAAACTTACCGTTTGATTACAATTGTCTTCGTTACCCGGCGACATGCGCACTGTTGGCAGCGGCCTGCATCTCCGCATCTTTGGCTTCCAGGTTTGAAGATGCCACGAGTAGATGCAAAAGAAGAGCTGCGTAACAACGACGGCGTGAACGAAGCAAAGCATTGCCGAACGATTAACAGAATGTTTCCGCAAGCAAACCATTCGGACATTGGAGAGGAGTTTCAAATAGCCTATTTACGACTTACCGCCAGCCTGGCCCAGCAAGGTGGACAGGTCGCAATCAACCAGGTCGCCAATACGATCAACGGTCACGTCGGCGACCGGGTAGTTAGCAAGGTTGTGCGGATCTAACGCGTAATGGCCCTGACGCGGAAAGATAGTTGTCAGCCGGTTTCCCCAAACTTTTTTCATTTCAGCCAGGATGCGTAGCTTGTCGTCGACCATTACATAGTGCCGGGCTGGATAACGCTGTTCGACGTCATTCAGCATACGCTCTTTATGAATGTAGATAAGCACTCGCCCCTCGACCGCGTCCCACAGTCCTGAGCGCTGGATCTTGCGCGGCTGAAAAACTACATCGCCATCAGTCAGAATCACAGTCGGTCCCAAGCTGCCAAAATGCTCGATTACTTCAAGCGAGCCTGGATAGACTCGGTCAGCAAACGGGTAGTCCACCAAAAAGCAAGACATTTTGAGTAGTCGCGGATCGTTATTAGCGCCGAGCCGGTAGTGTTGCAACGCACCAAGGTAATCGGCGTAGCCCAGCTCCTTACGCAACGCCTCAAAGATTTCGAAATAGCGATCTCTATTCCGTGGGCCAAACTCCCGTTCCAGATGATTCCGAAGATCTTCTACGACATTATCGTGGTCGAGCAGCGTGTTGTCGCAGTCGAAGAGAGTGACAATGTCAAATGGAGGTGCCATATAACTCTAAGTCGTGCTGAGTAACAAACCTGTCGATTGACTCCCGCTTGTACTAATATAGCTTTTCAACCGAATAAAAAAGTAGGGAGGTTACATCGATGCGTGATCCGATCGCTAGAAAGCGTCTGAAGAAGAAGATGCTCGACCGATGGGAGAACGAGGGCGGAAGGATTGCCACCGACACACCGAGTGCGGATCTGAGCAAAGCGACGAGCGAAGATAAAGGCAACCGTCGGAAACCATCTTCTCCGCGCAATAATAGGAAACTATCTTCTCCCCGAGACAACTTGACGGTCGACACCCCCGCATCTACGACAAAGAAACGTAAGCCTGCTTCCAAATGAATCACGTTCAAAACGCAGCGTGGTTAAGCAGCCATCTAACCGCGTCTGAATGTAGCGAATCGGGGGTCCAACGTCCCACGATTACGCTCGCTCATTCGCATTTTGTTTATAAACCTTCAGCGGAGGTCGTGCGTCGCGCCGTTCGCGGGCGCATTGTACGTGGGTTGTCACCATGGCGGATTCCGACGAGAGACGTGCGATAGAGTTGAGGCCAAGGCCCTTTTCTGATTCCGAGCTTGAAGAGCTCCAGCGTCTAACCTTCGACTATTTTCTGAAGGAAACAAATCCTGAGAACGGCCTGGTGCCGGACAGTACTCGGGAGGGCGCGCCATGCAGTATCGCTCCAACCGGATTTGCTTTGGCTGCCTATCCTGTTGGCGTCGAGCGGGGTTTCATTAAGCGCGATGACGCGATTAGCCGAATCCTCACGTCACTGCGCTTTCTCTGGCATAGCCCGCAGGGTCCGGAAGCGGACGCCACGGGATACAAAGGTTTCTACTACCACTTTCTTGACATGAACACGGGCCGCCGTACGTTTGATTGCGAGCTCTCTACAATCGATTCGACTTTCGTAATTGCGGGCGCATTGACGGCTGCCGAATATTTCAATCGCGACACTCAAGACGAGCGTGAAATTCGAGACCTTGCCACGGCCCTCTATCGACGGACCGACTGGCAGTGGGCGCAAAATGGCGCAGAGACTGTAGCGCACGGTTGGACGCCCGAAGATGGATTCTTAAAGTATCGTTGGGATGGCTATAACGAAGCGCTGATTCTTTACGTTCTCGGTTTGGCGTCTCCAACGCATCCTTTACCAGGCGAAAGCTATAAGGCCTGGACCAGGACTTATGAGTGGAGAAGTCTTTACGGATACGACTTCGTCTACGCCGGTCCTCTCTTCATTCATCAACTTTCACACATGTGGATCGATTTTCGCTCCATTCAGGACGACTACATGCGAGACAGAGGAATCGATTATTTCGAAAACAGTCGTCGCGCCACATACGCTCAGCAACATTATGCTATGGAAAATCCCAACGGTTTCAAAGGCTATGGCGAATTCATTTGGGGTTTCACTGCGAGCGATGGCCCTGGACCAGCAGTAGAAAAGATCGAAGGCAAGGTACGCCAATTTTATGACTACATAAACCGCGGTATTCCGGACGGACCGGATGATGGAACGTTAGCTCCATGGGCCGTCATCGCTTCGCTTCCGTTCGCGCCCGAAATTGTGTTGCCCTCGATGCGATACTTCGACCAGAGCTTTCCTGAGATGACCAGCAAGTATGGATTTAAGTGCAGTTTTAACCCGACGTTTTCCGGAGCTTCGAGTAAGGGATGGATTTCAAAGGGCTACTACGGTCTGGATCAAGGTCCGATAGTTTTGATGATTGAGAACTATCGTTCAGAATTCATCTGGCAGTTGATGCGAAACTGTCCTTACATTGTCACCGGGCTTCGCCGCGCAGGCTTTTCCGGCGGTTGGCTTCGCAACCATGCTCCAATGGATCCGTCAGGAGTCGTCACGAAGGGGAAGAACTCTGACTGAGGTAATAGATATTAGTTTGCGTACCCGTAACGCCCTTGTATCGGTATAGGCGTCGCGTTTGCTGACTATTGTTTTAACTTTAATTTCAAGTACTCACCCACTAGAATCGCCGCCGGGTACATCACCTGTTCCTCATTCTGAGCGTGCGCAGAAAGCTTTTCGGCGAAGCTTATAGCCTGCATTTTGTTTTCCGCCCTTGCTGCTTCTTTCAGAGTATTCAGAGCTTCGACGATTGATTTGTGTTCCTCCAACATCTTTGGCATGTCAGCCTTCAGCCTGTCGGACAACTCGATCGCCGGTTTCATATTCGGTGAAACCCCTTCATTTGCTAACGGGGCCAGCAGCGCCAACTGCGGCAGAGCATACACTTCTTCTTTTTCAAAATGGCTACTGAGGCGTTGCTCGACGATCTTCGCTGCGTCGCCTGTCTTGCCGCCAGACTTGATGACACTGGCTAGTTGCTCGTGTATTTCCTGATGCTCGGCTGCAATTGAGCTTGGTACTTGTAACTTGATTTGGCCTTCCTCGTGCGATGTTGCAGGTTGACTATTAGCACTTGCTTCGCTGTTTGATGCGGACGAACGATTGACGGTCGTCCCCGCGCAGCTTGAGAGCGAAATTGCGGTGACGCACGCAAGCGTCATCGCCAACGAACGAATCTTCCAGCAGTGTACTCGACGGTTTATTGGAAGCATCTTGTTGTTCCTCCGCTTCGTTGATCTCAAGAGTATCCGTGGGCGATTGCTGGCGCTGGCGATAATTTGGGCGCCTCGCTAGCGCCCGCGCCTCGTGCCATACCCTTCGCCTCCTCACTTAAATCCGCGTTTGATACCCAATTATCAACTCACGAACCCGCAGTTTCCAGTGTGAACCGCACGAAGTCGCCCCGCCCGATAAACGACTGACTGCTCGAACGTGCGCCTCTCACTCTTAACCTGATCTCGCCGGCCGGTGAAATGAAATTAGCCGGCGCCGTTTGCTGGTTTGTAATCGTCACATCGGTTTCGCCAACAATACGCGAATCGATCTGCGTCCACTGACCAGTCGACCAATTGAAAAGATACAAAGTCTGTGTAGTGTTGTTTCGAGTGTAGTCGCCGTTGTAAGTCATAGTCAGTTTCGAGACTGCTGCCGGCGCTTCACTGATCGCGACGCTCGCATACCAATCCGTGACTCGCGGCGTGCCACTCGTAGTCGAATTCACCTGGTAGTAACTCTCGTTGTTAGTCGAGAGGTTTGAGAAACTCCCTGATTGAAGCGATCCCGCCAGGATAGTTGTTGCGGTTGGGACATAATTTATCGAGCCCCCAGTCTGGAACGAATGATCTACAGACGTCGACTGATTACCCGCCGCGTCAGTTGACTTCACGCGATAGTGATAAAGCGTGTTTCCGCTGAGTCCACTGAGCGGAATGATG
This sequence comes from uncultured bacterium, assembly GCA_965649955.1. Taxonomy (GTDB): domain Bacteria; phylum Acidobacteriota; class Blastocatellia; order Pyrinomonadales; family Pyrinomonadaceae; genus PSRF01. The sequence goes on along the minus strand of CBFGMX010000164.1, from coordinate 2,715 downwards.
TGGCTGGTGACGTTCGCTGTATTCGAAGCACTGCTTCCATAGCTCGTAGTTAGTCCATATTCCACAACTGAGTTTGAATCTTCGTCGGTGGTCCATGTGATTGTTGCACCGGATGCCGTGATCGCACCCGCCTGAACATTAGAGATAAGGGGAGGGGTCGTGTCGATTGGTCCAGCAACATCATCCAGTGCAATTGTTTTCGGCAAACCTGCACCGGCCACTTCATTCGGACCCTGTGTCACAGCGCCATCAGCGGAGACAGTGAAAGTACTGATTCCGTCTGTACTAATCTTCACGTTGCCCACACTGAACCCGGCGAAGCTAGTTTGTGATCCGGACGGAGCGCCCTCTTCGGTTTGCAAGACCAACGCAGGAGGAACGCTGATGCAAGCGGTCGCCTGGGCGAGCAGCACGTGCTCGACAACGTCGATGCGGGGAAGCTCAAAACCGCTGCTTTGTCCCGACCCCGTTGAGATGACGGCGACTGCTGGCTGCGAGAGATTCATCCAGTTCTTGTTGGTGCTGCTTTCACTGCCGTGATGGTTGACGTTTAAGACATCGATTCCACCTGACGAAATCAACGGGAAAGCGCCGCCAGGTGAAATTGCCTGGACCACAGAACTCTCCACATCGATCTGAGTTGTGGATCGTCCCGTACAGGCTTCATCTATACTTCCTCCTCCCATGTCACTCGCCCACAAGTAGTCAAAGCCGCCATATTGAATCAGTACCGCGATCGAGCGATCGTTTTCATTAGACACAGACACAGAGCCCCCGCCGATGATGCTGCCGTTGCGCGCGACTACAGTGAGCCTCGCGCCGTTTCCCAGTTGGATTACGGTTCCTACGGTAACAGCAACTGGCCCACCCGCTGTGGTTGTGGCGGCCGCAGCGTTCCATCCACTGACGCAGGTGGATGTTGTAGACGACCCGTTGTAATAGTTTTTAATGCGCACGTTGTAGCCGGCCTGGATCACTTCATCGAGGCCGCCGATGTGATCACAATGCTGATGACCCGCAAACGTGTAGTCGAGACCGTTAGCCGGCATGATTCCGATCGACTGAAGATACGGCACCACACGTCCGGTGCCTCTTCCGGTATTGCCGGCTTCGAGAAGGACCGTGGTCCCGTCCGGACCCTTTACGAGTACAGAGCCTCCCCAGCCAACGTTGATGTAATGAAGCTCGAGTTGTTGTGCTGAAACTGAGATCGGAAGGATCGCCAAAACAACCCACAAGAACACGCGCGAAACAACCAGATGTCGTCCAGTCATTTCCCAGACCTCCTTTTGAGAAAGTGGCGTTGTATTGGGAGGCGTTAGCTGTGAGGGTTAATGAGGTTTAAATGAGGTTGGGACTTGGCGAAACTGAGTCCAGTTCCAAAGCCGCGACGATACTACATGCGCGGACGCGAAAAGGAAACTATTCTTGTAAGCGTAAAGCTCGGATTCCTTTTGTACGTAGGACCACCAAAATTGGTGGTCCTACTTTCCGAGCACCGCCATTCAAGCCTCAGATCATTGGAGTCAAGGCCGGATGATCTTCTTACGGCGCAGGCGGCATGATGCTCAGTTCAGGCACAAATCTCGCAATCGACCGCTCAACACTCATAACTACACCGGCAGGCATTTTTTGCATCAGCTTCTGTGCTCCTTCCTGTCCGAGCGCCTGTACGTGGACCGGCCCCTTGTCGAGCTCAGCAAAATTGTCTCGCATGGTGAGCGTAATATATTCGTTGGCATTTCCGCCGAAGATTGTCTGAGATACGAGGTAAGTGACACCAGCCTGCTTCATCACTGGGACAAAATCGTTCTTCAGATAGTTCTCATAATCGTTATTGCGATTGGGAGCAATCTGGAGGAAATGGAGAACTGCCAGCTTCGGTGTTCCCGGGCCTTTGGAAAAACTCAAATCAGGTCGCGTTCGAATTATAAATCGGCGAACGCTGTTGACGAGGCTGCCCGCTTTGGTTTGCCAGGCAGCAAGGCCCTGCTCGCCCAGCCCTTTTTCGAGTGCGCCAGGCCCATCGAACTCTGCGAGTTTCGCCACCGGAGCCACGATCACATACTCAAACGCGTCTCCGGCCGCACCTGTATTCTGCCAAACTTCGCGCCACTTGAGACCGCCCTTCTTGAGTGCAGGGTTAGTGGTGTTTTTCATGAAGTTCTGAAACTCCATCATCATTTCAGGTTTGACGCTTACGACGGTGATCGAAAGAAATTCCGCGTTGGGCGCTGCTTGTGGTGTCGGAGTTGGAGTTGGAGTTTGAGCGAGGCTGTGTTGGGAGAACGCAGCCATTAACATCAGCACGCCGCAGAATACCTGTAAACGTCTCATTGGGATCTTGTATTTCATAGGTTCCTTCTTTCTGGGGAAAAAGGGTTTTGGAGAGAGAGTGACATGACTCAAATACTGCGAACTAAGATGGTTGTGAAACTCGAGAACGTGACGCGAGCAAACGCGCTAATGCTGTTCAGCTGGATTATTCGCTGCATAGCGCGGGGTGGTCATGCTAACTCCAGGACGACTGTAGGTGGATGCTATACCACCCGTCACCGGCAATCAAGAACTTCGTTGCGGATTTGGGAGCCCTTTGAGTGACCGAGACTACAATGGACAATCCTCCGCCGCGACCGCGGAATTTTCCGCACCAGTTATTTGAAGTGAGGCGACTCTGAGTCTTTCGTACCACTTGGTAGAAATTGGCGAATTAGT
>CBFGMX010000163.1:0-12458 GCA_965649955.1 uncultured bacterium | reverse complement strand
AAGTGGCATTCTAAATGGCCGTGAGTGATTGCATACTTGGGGGATAAGCTGTTTTGCCTATTCGGACCTCCCGTTAAGACCCCATGCCGGGAGTTCGACTCTTCAACTAACGAGCTTCACGCCAGCGTCATCGATACGCGAGTAAAAAAAACAAAAAGGATGCGCTAGCTCGTCAAGTAAGCGAACTACAGGCCGAAATTACGATCCCTAGCAGTCATTTGACAAAAAGCTTGAGCGGTTCGCCTAGAACATTGTTCACAAACATGCCGATCAAAGCACTGCTAATTGTCTTTCGGTGTCTTGTAAGAAATCGACGAAGTTTTGAGAATTTACGCCGTTTGATCTGTCTTCGTGTAGCCATTGGTGAGGTTTGGTCTCCGGTTTCAAAGAATTTGCTCCTATCTGGGAGCAGGGCGTAGAGTGTTACCCGGCTTTGACGTTAGCGTGTGAGATAGAGGTCGTTTGTGATTTAGCCGATGTCGAATACCAGACTATCTACGGATTAACCCGAACCTTTGAATCTCGGAAAGTTGGCCCATGCGTGACAAACGTGACAGACAAAAAAAGAGATGCATCGAAGCTCTGATACTTAAGGGCACGGTTTACCACGCCGCTAAAGCTGCGGGAGTGTCTCGGCAGACGGTGTATCGCTGGCGAGAGGAAGATCCTGAGTTCGCGCAACTTTGGGAAGAGGCAATCGAGAATGACGTGGACGAGGTTGAAAGCACGATCTATCACCAAGCCGTTGGCGGCAACACGCTCGCGGCGATCTTCTACCTCAAGGCCCACCGTCCGATCTATCGCGATAGATTGAATATCGACATCGAACAGCTACGGGGTGAAATCGAAGAGAGAATGGAGCAACTTCGAGAGAATCCTGACTTGCTCGCACGGGCAATTCCCACACTGACAGATTGACGATCAGGCCAATGCCGGGGAACCTACGTTTTTTGTTACGTTGCGTAGGCGAGCTGCTGAAGCGCAACGTTCGGCGTCGGTATTGAGTTCGAAATAAGGAATGGTTGAACCAGACTATATTCGCGCGCATGAGCACTCTTCTAATCATCGGGAAGAGCTCATTCGTAGTGATCTTTGTGGTTGCTTCTACTGTTTGGAGGTCTATAGTCCGAGCGAAATTACCGACTGGGTTGACGAGGATGAGCATGGTGTCGGCCAGTGCGCTCTGTGCGCTAAATGCGGAATTGATTCAGTGATCGGATCAGCCTCCGGCTATCCCATTACTAAAGACTTCCTTAGAACAATGCATCTTCATTGGTTCTGAAACAAAGACCTTGCGGCGAAGGATGCCGTCGCCGCCGTGAACAAGCGCTTGCAGCGGACTCGCCATGAGCGGGCTTCTTTGGTGAGTTGCGCTCAAGCGCTGCGTTCTGCGGTTTCGCAAGTGATGGAAGTATTCGGCCAGCCAAAACAATTCCCAAAGCTTCTCAGTGTAATATGGTGGTTTGTTTATCTTCCTCTCGCAGCGCTAGGATGTTGGCTACAATTCATACGAGGTGATCTATGCGATTTCTTGTCAAAGTGAACATACCAGTTGAAGCGGGAAACGAGGTGGCGAAGGCTGGGAAACTCGGCATAACCATCCAGTCCATACTTGCGGATCAGAAGCCCGAGGCCGTGTATTTCACGGACGACAAGGGTCAACGGACAGCGTTTCTCTTCCTCGAAATGGACGACGCATCACAGATCCCCGCGATCGCAGAACCGTGGTTTCTGGCGTTCAATGCGCACATTGAGTTTCATCCAGTGATGGTGCCGGACGATTTGTCCAAGGCTAGTGGAGCTATCGAGGCGGCCGTCAAGAAATACAGCTAACACAACCGGATGTACACGCGGGTGATAACTAGCGTTCTCGCTTATCACGGAGTGGTTTAGGAAAGCGTACGGCCTTTAGTACCCGTCAACCTAGAGCGCTTGCAGCGGACTCGCCATTAGCGGGCTTCTTCGTTAAGTTGCGTGGGCCAGCCGCTGAAACCCGAGCGCTAGACTGCTGTCGAAAGGCTACCCTTTCAAATAATCCCTTAAGAGCCTATCGCAGTACTACGCATCGTTCATAAAATCGACGTCCTTGACGATTAACACTTAAGGAGCCACAAATGCCCATCACTGCTTTCAATAGTTTCACGGACGGCCTCGATCCAAATCGAAGAAGCCGCGGACACTTCATTACTAACGTTAACCTCGAAGACGACCGTCTTTGGGTGCCTTACGCGGATTGTGTCTGGTTCCAGCCCTGCTGCTTTAACGTTACGTCCGGCGGGTTCAGCGTGGTACTGAAAGGTCTTCCTGGCGCCGTCTTAGGAACGCATTACCACGTAGGTACAGTTCATGGTTATACAATGCGCGGGCATTGGCGATATCTGGAGCATGATTGGGTGGCAAGGCCCGGAACGTTTATCTACGAACCAGCCGGTGAGGCTCACACGCTCGTTGTCACCGAGGATTCCCCGGAGCCAGCCATCATCCTCTTCATGGTCGAGGGCGGTTTGATCTATCTGAACAAGTCGGTCGACGGCGGCTTTGCTGCCTATGAAGATGGATTCACTGCACTGGAGCTGACACGGAAGTACTATCGTGAGGCTGGTCTGGATGTGGACCAGTTGGACCTGCTAGTTCGCTAATTGAGGCACTTGGACCTATGGGCGTTGAAGCCTCTTTGGATTGGTGGTGGATTACTCAACTCAATCGGTTAGACTCGAAGCGGCAATATCCTGAGAGGTATGAATGCTGAGTCAACGATTACATGCCCAATTTGCGGTTTTCAGAAGAAAGAGGAAATGCCGACCGATGCGTCAATAACTCGTCTGGCAAGACTTAAAAGGGCTCTTACTCCTCAGAAAGCAGGGATCAGAGCCCGGTAACGCTGTGGTAACGAAACGCGACGTTGCTTCTAGGTGCAGGAGAGAATCCGAAGGTTGTAAGCGAACGCTTGGGCCATGCGAGCATCATCCCCACGCTCGATGTCTACAGTCACGTATTGCCAGATATGCAGAAAGCGGCCACGGACAAGCTTGAAAACATCCTTTTCAAACGCACTGGCACACTATAGGCACACAACACAGAAATGGGCAGCTTCATCGCTGCCCGTAACTGTCTGATTTCATTGGTGCCCCCGCAGGGATTCGAACCCCGAACCAACAGATTATGAGTCTGCTGCTCTAACCATTGAGCTACAGGGGCACAGCGTTCTAGCGCACGACAGCCAACATGTATGATGCAATCGAGTGTATCACGCAGTCGTTTGCTCGCTGCAAATCCGCTCGCCGAAGTGAGTGCGCCACCAGTATCCGATCGCGAGCGGTCTTCCTGTTTACAGCAAACTCGCGAGCGGTCTACCTTGGTCGCAGCAGAACTGAGACGATTCCTTGCACAGTTGTTGAATGTTAGCTACAAACAACCGCGAGGCGCCGCATGTTCGATCTGCTCGACCATATATTCCAATATTTCGTGACCGTCTACTTCGCCGACAAACAGCCAGACGCCCGCAAGTTCACGATTGGCTGCTTTCTCATGGTGCTCATCTTCATTGGTCTACTGGGTTTGATCTTCTGGGACACCGATACCGGTCCTTCGAGATAAGGATCCCCAGCGCCAATCAAAACCTCACTTCAGAATCGCGGCTTGTGCGCTCAGGCTCAATAGGTGCCAACGCGGGAAAGTAAACGCTTCGATTGGCCTCAGACGAACGTAGGCGGTTTGAAAGTACAGACGTTCCGGTGACGGCCACTCCAGCCGAATGATTGGGTTGAACGAGGCAGGTTCTCTTGACGCTGCCGGTGAAGGCGAGGGCGACGCAGATGCCGAGGGTGACGAAGCTGACGGCGACGCAGATGACGGCGATTCAGACGCCGAGGGCGATGCGCTCGAGGACGGCAACCTTTTCTTCGCTGCTTCATCGTACGCCACTGACGCCGTGATCAGTTGATCGCGCAAGGCGACACGCGCCTGCGTGGGCTTATTCGATCCAGCATCGTAGATCGCGACGTCTGTTCCAAAAGCCGTCGCGACTTTCGACGCATCGGGTGACCAGACCGGCAATGCATCAGTTAAGCCGTCGTCAAGCAGCCGCTCTGTACCGTCCAACATGATCAACCGCGGACGGCCCGCGGGAGTTTTCGACTGACGCTCACGCTCGCTCCACTCCTCTTCCTTGCACGCCAGCGCCACCAGCGCGTGTCCATCAGGCGCCCAGGCGAAGTAAAAGTAGATCAATCCTTCACGGGTCGTGAGCGGCTTGAGATCGTAACCGTCGCGGTTGCAGATGTAGATCTGTTCCGTGCTGTAACTAGCAACCGGCGCAAAAAACGGCGCAACTGACGGCGACGGCAGTGACGACACATCAGGATCGGGCAAAACGTCCGGTGGCGGGGTTGGGGTTGGACTCGGCGACACGCGTCTGCGGGCGACGAAGTTGATGAAGTTCCCGTCAGGCGACCACGAGACGGTTTCCGGGAAAAAACAGGAAAGATCCGGCGGGACCAGGTTTTTGAGGAACATTCCTTCAGCGTTGTAAAGATCGACCCGAAAAGACCCGCCTGGCTCGTCGGCAGTAGCGTAAACCGCCAGCACTCGTTTTCCGTCGGGCGAAGCGACCGTGCGCAGCAGTGCATCGTCCGTGCGTTTGGTGGAAAAGTCGTTGGCGACCGTTTCCAGTTTTTCGAGGGTGTCTCCCGCGTCCGTATCAACCGGCGCAGTCGTGTCGGGCGATAAGCGGTAAGCGAGATTCTGCGCCGGCACATCGCGCAAGATGCGCGGTCGGACGTCCTGTCGATCGATGACAGACTTACAACCGGCGGCAATGACCAGCGTAACGATTATCGGGAAAACGTGGGAGGTCGTTGTTCGTCGTGGCATCCGTTGTCGCTATTGTTTCACTGGCGAAGCCGGTTGCGCGCGTTCCTCGCGATCGTTGACCAGTTCGCGGACCAGAGCAGGATGCAGGGCCAGCAGCGCTCGAATCGTATCGCGTGGTGAAAGATGGTCCTCGTCGCCTTCGTCGGTCTCGACGCAATTGTGTTGGATCGAACGGGCCAGGCGGCGTGCGATCGATTCGTAACCCGGCGTGTCTGCAACGAAAGCACGCGCGGCCATCGCGCCGATCAAATCGCACGTGATCTCCTCGCCGCGTTGTCCTCGAACGTCGAGGCCGGTCAAATCTGACGCCTTGTTTCCGACAGCGTTAACCAGCAATCGCAAACTGTCGTTCTCGCCGTCGGCGATGTGCATCAACTCGTGAGCGAGCACGCTGATCATTCCTTCATCTGAGCGAAGACCGGCAAGGAAGAGCGTGCCGAACGTTATCACTTGCGGCCGGCTCAAAAACACCGACGCGTTGTCGCGCGATTCCATGTCAGGCCTGACTCGCTTCACCGCGTTGACGCGCGCTATCGCCTGTTGAATGCGTTGCTCAAACCGGCGCGACTTCTGAAAGTTATATTCGACGACGAGCTGCCGCAGCGACGAGATGACTAAAGTCTTCGCAATTGGCAACAGTTTCTGCGCTCGTTGCGCACCTGCCTGTGCATCGGGGTGATGGACCGGCAGCGACGGCCGCGCCTGCATGTCGTCGATTGCGACGCTGCTCTTCGGATCGAGTTTCGCCTGCGTGCAAACGACACCGCTGGCTTCTTCGAGCAGCGCACGCGCCTCGACAGACATCGTCGGCCGCCCATGACTGGAATCCTTGCGCTGCGGAAACACACCCGCAGAAACACTGATCAGAACCAGAATTAATAAAAATCCATTTTTCAGAACAGTGTTACGCATGGTCTAACGATTCCGCCAAACAGGTTTCCGTTTTTCCATGAATGCTTTAACGCCTTCGTTTGCGTCCGCCGTTTTCATCAACTCGTGCAGGTAGATGTTTTCCTGCTCCGTCAAAGCCTCGTCGAGCGTCCGTCCGCGGCCAAGATCCATCGAACGCCTCGCAAACTCGAGCGACGCGCCCGAAAGCTCCCTCAGTTTAGCAGTAACTTCCGCCAGCTTGGCTTCGAGATGAGGTCCGGGAACTACATGGTTGCACAGACCAAGCCTTCCCGCCTCGACTGCGTCAATAATTTCGCCCGTTAAAATCAGTTCGCGCGCACGTTTTTCACCGATTACCAACGGCAGCAGGACCGTGGCCACCGGCGGAAACACTCCAAGCTTGATCTCCGGCACACCAAATCGCGATCGATCGGAAGCGATCACTATGTCGCACGCCGCGACGACTTCGCATCCTCCACCAAGCGCCGCGCCATCGACGACGGCGATCACCGGCTTCGCAATTTGTTCGAGCTGGCGAAAGATCGCGTGAAACGCGTCGAGCATCTGGTAGATCGTGTCGTGCACGTGCTCCTCGACAGCGACTCCCGCGCTGAACGCACGACACTCTTTGTCGGCCGCAAACACGATAGCCACGATGTCGCGACGAGCACTGTCAGCCAGCGCCGCTGTGATCTCGCGCATCATGGCGATGTTGAAAACATTCAACGGCGGCCGCGCAAACGTGATGCGCGCCACGCGATCGTCAATCTGAAAACGAATGTGCTCCATTTGCGATCTAAGATCTCAGATCTGATATCTCAGTTCAACCAACTGCGAAACATTCTCTTCTGCGCTTCTGTTGGCGCCGGCAGGGGAACGATACGGTATGTACCGTCAGGTCGCCCACCCAACTTGATCAATAGCGTACTCAACTCGTCGAAACGAAAGATAGTCAGGTTGATCAGATCGCCGGGTTTCTTTTCCGCGAGGCGAGCGCTGAAGAAGTCGCGCGTCACGCGGGTGTTATCAACGGCCACGATCTGATCGCCGGCGTTGAGTCCCTGCTCGTAGGCAGGTGAGCCGGCATAAACGCGAGTGACCATCAAACGATCGTCTTGCTGCCGCGTGTCAGCGCCGAAATAAACCTGCTGAACAGGCTGACCAGCTGCGCGGTCAGTCACGCCGGCCGCGCGGTCAGTCACGCCGGCCGCGCGGTCAGTCGCACCCGCCGCGGTTTCCAAACGCAGCCCGACAACCTCGAGCGCGGCGTTGTAATTCAATTCGTCCTTGCCACGGACATACTTCGCGAAGAACTCTTCCAGACTTCCACCCGCCGCCGTTTCGCTCAGCTTTTGAAAATCAGCCGGCGTGTAGTTGCGGTTCTGCTTGAAAAACTGCGTGTAAAGCGAACGTAAAACGTCGTCGAGCGACTTCGCGCCGTTGCTCCGTTTGCGAATCTCGAGGTCGAGCAACAATCCAAGGATCGCGCCTTTATCGTAATAAGAGACCTGCGAATTGATCGTGTTTTCGTCGGGCCGGTAAAACTTGACCCACGTATCGAAGCTCGATTCCTCGACGCTTTGGACCAACCGGCCGGGCGTGTTCTGCAACTGCTGGATCGCACGCGCCGTGGCGCTGAGGAAATCACTGTCTGCGATCAACCCCGCGCGCCGCAACGTCAGATCGGCGTAGTAATCCGTGATCCCTTCCGCGACCCACAACAGCTTAGTGTAGTTCTCCTTCGTGTAGTCGAATGGACCAAGCGCATCGGGCCGGATGCGCTTCACGTTCCAGAGATGAAAAAACTCGTGCGAGACCAGCGACAGAAAGCCGCGATAATCACGTTGCGACTGCTCGCTGGCGTTCGGTGAAGCGGAAGTCGCGCGATCCCCTTGCGAGATCGTGAAACCATAACTCGGATATCCAAGTGATGTTGAGTTTGCGTGTTCGAGCCCGCCGCCGGCAGTCGTTCGCAAGTGAAGAATAAACGTGTAATCACGATACGGGACCTCGCCGCCCATCAATTCAACCTGCGTCTCGACGATCTTCTGCACGTCGCGTCGCATGCGATCCGGATCGTAGTTCCCTACACCGTCGATCACGATGCGATGCGGCACGCCTTTCACATTGAACAGAATGCTTTTAAAGTTACTCACTTCGAAAGGCGAGTCGTAAAGCACGTCGAAGTTCTCGGCGCGAAAGGTGTTTCGTTGACCGGGCACGCCGGGCAGTCCCGTCGCGACTTTCCAAACATCAGGCGCAACCACGCGCACGGTCGAAGGGCTCGTGAGAAATCCTTCGAGATACATCAGCAGGTTTGGGTTGTTCCAGTACGCGTGGCTGGAATTCAGCTCGCTGGTCCGTACCGAGAGTTCGTTTGCGTAGACTTTGTACGTCGCATGCCAATCGCGCGAGCCATTCGTCTCGACGCGCCACGTGTTCTTGTTGATCTTCTCCCACTTGAGGGGCTTGTTCGCAGCATCGACAGCGGCGAAGTCCTGCACATTACGCTCAAACTCGCGAACCAGGTAAGAACCGGGCGTCCACACGGGCATGACCAACAACTCTTCCGCCGGAGCTGTTGCCGCAGGACCACGTTTGATCGAGACGTCGATCTCGAACAGGTGCGTATGCGGGCGCGACATCGACACCGTGAACGCGATCTCGGGCGCCGGCGTTTGTCCGAGTGCCTCAACCCCTATAACCAGCAGCACAACCATCAACAACAGCGGGGCAGTCGCTACTCGGCTTTTGAGCATAGGCAATGGTTCTCTCGGTTGCTGCTGATCGGATAGAAATGCAAGGGAATGTTACTACGAATGTGACCATGGATCGAAGAGAATGAGTTACTATCTTGCTCGCTCTACAAACCATCATCGGAGAATCACATGTTTCGCAGACTGATTGCCACGTCCTCGACATGGTTCACGTTGCCTATTCGTTTCGGGCTGGGGGCCGTGATGATCGCGCACGGCGCGCAGAAAGTGCTCGGCAGTTTCAACGGGCCGGGTTTCAATACCTTCATTTCCGGCAGCACGCCGTTCAGCTTCATGCGGCCCGCGTGGTTTTGGCTCGCAGCCGCGGCATTTTCGGAACTGGTCGGCGGAATACTCATCACGCTGGGTTTACTGACGCGAGTAGCCTCATTCTTTATAGCCTGCGTCATGCTTACGGCCGTCGTCGGCGTTCACTGGCCAAACTTCTTCGCGAATAATCGGGGTTATGAGTACCCGCTGTCATTGTTGGCGATGGCGATTGCGCTGTTGATCGCAGGCGGCGGTCAAGCGTCAGTCGATAAGGCATTAAGTGGGGGACGCAGGTAAGACGCCGATCTTACGGACCATGAACCGCTCGCCCCTGATCGTCATTCTAACCACTGTCTTCATCGATCTCGTCGGGTTCGGGATTGTCATCCCCGTGCTGCCGTTCTACGCCGAAGGCACGACGTTCAACGCCACACCGCGCACAGTCGGCCTGCTCTTCGCTTCCTACTCGATCATGCAGCTGATTTTCTCGCCGATCCTGGGAGGTTTGTCAGATAAATATGGGCGCCGGCCGGTACTGCTGATTTCAATCATCGGCACCGGCATAGGTTTTCTCGTGTTGGGCTTTGCGCAAACTCTGGCGATGCTCTTCGTCGGCCGCATTCTCGACGGCATCACCGGCGGCAACATCTCGACGGCGCAGGCGTACGTTGCCGACGTCACGACGAAAGAGAACCGCGCGAGTGGAATGGGCCTCATTGGCGCGGCATTCGGCGTCGGTTTTGTTTTTGGACCAGCAATCGGCGGCATACTGAGTCGCTGGGGAATACAGGTGCCGTTCCTTTTTGCGGCAGGCTTGTGTTTTGCGAACGCCATCCTGCTCTACTTCAGATTGCCTGAAACGGTCACCCCACAACACCCGGCCAGGAACCGGGCGGCTCGCGGACGCGGTTTTAGTCAACTCTTCAACTCGCTGAAGCAGCCAAGACTCGGGTTTGTGTTGACGATCTACTTTCTTTTCGTCGTCTCGTTCTCGATCATGACGACCACATTCTCGCTCTACACGATGTTTCGATTCGGTTATGACGCGCAACACACGGGGTATTTATTCGCCTACGTCGGCATTATTGCGGTGATCATTCAAGGCGGTTTGATTGGTCGACTGGTGAAACGGTTTGGCGAGTTACCGCTGATCATCGTGGGCGCGCTTTGTTTTGCGATCAGCCTGTTTGCGGTGCCGTTTGTTGGACCAGCAGCGGGAGGACTCGCGGCGCTGCTCGCCGGTGGAGGCGTATTTTCAATGGGCAACTCGCTCGCGACGCCTGCGCTGACAAGTCTCGCCTCCAAGAGTGCCGGACCGGAAGAACAGGGAACCGTCCTGGGCGTGACTCAATCCGTCGCCAGCATGGCGCGAGCGATCGGACCTTTTCTTGCGGCAATGTTAATCGCCAGTCCGTTGGCCCACATGGGCGCCGACGGCCAACCTCATTACATGAGCGACTATTCCCTGTTCGTCACATTCTGGACAGGCGCCGCGATCATGCTCGTCGCTTTCTTTCTTGCGTTTTACTACAACAACCTGCGGATCAAGTAGAAGACCAGACTCAGCGCCAACGACACTATCAGCATGGAAACAATCGGAAAATAAATGCGCGTGTTTTCACCTTCGTAACGTATGTCGCCCGGCAAGCGCCCAAACCAGTTCAGCCCACCTGAATAGATCAGTAACCCGATAACGATGACACCGATGCCGCCAATAACGACGAGCAGTCCGACTGAACGATTCATCTGCCAGCCCCCTTGTTACCCTAGCCGCCCGACTTTAGACTGCAAACGCTGCAACCGGCCCGTCAGGCTTGATCAAGTCTTTCAGTGCCGAATAGGGAACCATGACAAACTGCGGACCCGCCGCGTATGGTCCAACCTGGTAAGCGTCGAAGTTGATCCCGAGACCCTGCTTCGTGATGGTCCAGCTTTCATAGTTTTTGGCGGTTGGCGCCGCTCCGTCTTTAAGCATGTCTTCCACCAGCTCCGTGCCTTTTTCTTTCGACTGTTTCTTCAAATCCGCGATGCAATAAGTCGAAAGCGTCTGCAAGTATTTGGTGCCGGGCTTGAACAGGTCCGCCAGCCTCAACTGCTTCCCGTTTCTTAAATCGTAGTTGAGCGTTTCCGTGTGTGAATTAGGATGCGCGGCGCCCTGGTAATAACTACCGATGTCGAACTGCACGCTGACCAGATCGTCCTGGGCCAGCAGGATCGTGTAACCGATTCCCAGATCGCTGCCCATCGATCCTTCAGGAGGCGGTTCCTCACCTTCTTCCGGCGCCATATCTTTCTTGAAACCGGCCACGCTTTTCACCACCAGCATTCGCGCAAGCTGATTGAACTTCTCGAAGTTTGGATTGTTGCCGCCGGTCAGTTGCGGATACTGCGCGTCAACCTCGTACATCAGCTTCTTGTTGTTTTCCTTGATGGACTTGGCAACGACATCGACGTCGCCCGTGAAGTTGATCGGTTCTTCGTGAAGTGAAAAGGCGGTCCTTTTGTCGCCGCCCTTTTCGTTCGGAGGTTTGGACCAGTTACCGGCCAATGTGATCGAGCCGTCCTGTTCGACCTTCCAAAGACCTTTGAAAACTCCCGTCTGTTTGCCGCCCGGATCAAACTCTTCAAGCGTGAGGTTGCCGTCTTTGTCGACCGTGCCTTTCAAAGTGATGCGCGTGCCGACCTTTTGATAGAAGTAACTGCCGGTGAGTTGATCGCCGTTTCGCACAAGCTTCATTTGCAAGTCGAGCGTGGAGCCGATTGAGCCTTTGAAATGTTTCGTCTGTGGCGGTGGTGTTGTGCCGCCGACTGGATGGTTCAACTGCTCTTCGGCGGGAGTTGGCGTCGTGGTGGCAGCCGCCGGAGCAGGTGTTGACGACTTGCGGCAACCGGCCGCGACGAACAGCATGATCAGCAGGAAAACGGCGATTGACCTTGAGCGCATGTTTGGATTCTAGGTTGTGGTAATCAGGCGCGAGCGGAGAATGGCTTCGCGCACTTGCGGAAACGTCAGTTCGCTGAGCCTGCCGCCGGTGAACAGTGGTTCATTGGTTACTTCGGCGATAGCGAACGGCGGCTTGCGAAAGTTGTCGAGTTCTTCGTCTGTGTCGAAACTAACTTCGGCAAGCACCAGGCCGAAGAGGTCGCCGAGAAACATATCGACTGAAAAGCGGCGTCCCTCGAAGTCGAAATAGTAGCGGTTCTTTCTGATCTCGTTCGAGTTGAAGATCGAGAGTGTGTCGGCTTCGAGCGGGTTGAGATAGGTGTTGGTAATGATCGTGCGCGAGAGGTCGTCGGGGTTGGGCGCGAATTTTTGCGTGAACTTCACGACCCACTTGTTTGTTCGCGGATCGCGCACCTTGCGCAGGCGCAGGCGCGTGCCGGTGATGTAGTTGTCGGTAATTTGCAGATGCGGATCCGCGCGCGTGAGCCCTTCCGGCAGGTCTCTTAAGAGATACCGCCGTTCACGCTCGACGCGCGCGTACTTACTGTCCGGGACTACAGTGTTCTGTTCGGTTAGTTTTGCTACGCCCATAGCCACAAAAAGGCACAAGACCGAGCCACAAGAGGCACAAGACCGAGCCACAAGAGGCACAAGACCGGGCCACAAAGGGACAAGACCGAGCCACAAGAGGCACAAGGAAAGAAACTGACAAGGGACACTCTCAC
>CBFGMX010000162.1:0-12549 GCA_965649955.1 uncultured bacterium | reverse complement strand
GAGTCGGTTTTCAGCCACAAAGAGGCACAAGATTCAGCCACAAAGAGGCACAAGAGGCACAAGATTAAGAACTATCTCTTGCCGCTGAACTGAGTTGCATCTCTTGCTAAGCTGATCTCTCGCTGAGTTGAAAACCATCTTGTGCCTCTTGTGTCTCTTGTGCCTCTTTGTGGTCCCTTTTTGTGGTCCCTCTTTGTGGCTAAAGGCCACTTTTCGGTTCGGGCACGGTTTCGATCAACTGCCTGATCACGCGCTCTGAATCGACCTTCTCCGCCTCCGCCTGGAAATTCAACAGCACACGATGACGCATAACCGCCGGCGCGACCGCGCGTATGTCTTCACACGAGACGTTGTAACGCCCGCGCAGGATCGCCCGCGCCTTGCCGCCGAAAATAAGGAACTGCGACGCGCGCAACGACGCGCCCCAAGTCACCCACTTGTTCACAAAATCCGGCGCCGGCGGGGTCCCCGGCCTGCTCGCATTCACCAGCCGCACCGCATAACGAGCGACGGTATCAGACGCAGGAACCTGCCGTACCAGTCTTTGAAACGCAATAATCTCTTCGGCTGTCATGACCCGTTCGAATTCGTAGTCCTGCGGCGAAGTGGTTTGCTTCACGACTTCGATTTCCTCTTCTTCCGGCAGGTATCCGATCTTGACGTTGAACATGAAACGATCGAGTTGTGCTTCGGGCAGCGGATAAGTGCCTTCCATTTCGATCGGGTTCTGGGTGGCCAGCACGTGAAACGGGCGCGGCAGATCGTAACTGACGCCCTGCACCGTCACGCGTCCTTCCTGCATCGCTTCGAGCAGTGCGGCCTGTGTTTTTGGCGGCGTGCGGTTGATCTCGTCGGCAAGCACGATGTTGGCGAAGATTGGACCATGAATGAACTGCAAGGCGCGGCGCCCGGTCGCGCGATCTTCTTCGATAATCTCAGTGCCGGTGATGTCCGCCGGCATCAAGTCGGGCGTGAACTGGATGCGTTTGAACGAGAGATCGAGAACGCTGGCGATAGTGCGGACGAGGAGGGTCTTGGCCAGTCCGGGGACGCCGGTGATGATTGAATGGCCGCCGACAAACAGGGCCAGCAGCACCTGCTCGACGACCTCGTCTTGCCCGATGATGGCTTTTCTGATTTCCCGCAGGAGGCGCTCGCGCGCTGAACTCAGTTTATCGAGCAGCTGCTCGTCGCTAATCGTTAATTGGTCAACCGCCATTTTTGTCCTTTGTGCTTTGTTCTTTGTGCTTTGTACCTTCGTTGCGCTTCTACGCTGAAATCATGCCCGGTCATACTGAGAACAAAGTACCAAGCACAAAGTACAGAGCTCAACGATTTACTGGCCTGTAATTCTCAACAACAACTCCTGCGCCTTTTCGTACCGTGGCGCCGCTTCAAGCGCGCGTAGAACTGAACGCTTCGCCTCGAGCGGACGGCCGAGCGCGTAAAATGCTGTGGCGACATTGTAGTTTGCTTCCGCGATGTTCGGTGGCTGCAACGCGAGCGCAACCTGAAACTCAGTCAACGCCTGCGCATGATCTTTCAGATCGACACTCAACTCGCCCGCCTGCGCATGCAACTTGTAATCAAACGGACTGATGAAGAAACTGGCGCGCAACGCATCGAGCGCCTTTTGTTTTTCGCCCAGCGCGGAACGAATCCGCGCGACGGTCCTCAACGCTTCGAGATTGTTTTCGTCAGTCGTTACGAGTTTTTCGAGCACGCTCGCAGCCTGCGCGGCATCGCCTTTGTCTTCAAGCATTTTAGCCAGCGACTCGTAAGGATTACCCTGCGCCGTAACGAAAGGGAAGAGCTCGATGGCGCGAATGTAATGTTGCGTAGCGGCAGCCGTGTCGCCGTCGGCCGCCAACAACTCAGCCGCCCGAATGCGCAACGCAAACGTGTCCTTCGTGGTGAGTTCCTTCAGTACTTCTTCTTTCGACATCGAAGCGACGACGTTATTCGGCGTGCTCAGCGCCTGGTGCAAGGGTCGTGCTTTCGATTCGACGTAGGCGAAAAACTCCCGATCGAATTCGGCTTCACTGAGTTTCAATACCTGGCGCAGCACGTCAGGCGTATGCGCCTTGTCGCGATAGAGTGCAAGCATCTGAAGGATCGCGTCGAAGCCGAAACGTTCGGCAATGAATTCGCAAACCTGCGATGCCTGGAAGTAGGCGATGGGCACATCCTGCGGACTGCGTGGACGCTGAAAGCCCGCATCGAGATCGGCGATCTTGAACCAGCGTCCGTCAATAAACGATCGCACAAACATCGGGTTCCAGTCGTCGCCCCAACCGGGACGCGCGCGGCGCTCCTCATAGACGGACAGTCCTTCGGAGAACCAGCGGGGCACGCGATAGTCAGTCATCTGAAGCGTTATCACGTGCGTATATTCGTGCCAGAGCGTGCTGCCCCAGTTGAACTCGCCCGCTTCACGCGCCGAGGGAGAGTCCTGCACGATCACGACTCCGAAACATACACCCAACGCACCCAGCCCGGGAATTCCCAACGTGCGCACCGCGAAGTCTTCGTGGTTGGGAAAGATCTCGACGATGATTGGGCCTTTGGGAGTGAACTTGTACTTCGCCGTCAGTTTCGCCGCGGCCTCTTCCAGCAAGCCCGCCGCGTAAGGTGAGAGCACGTCACTTTCCTGCGCGGAGGTTTTGATAATGAAGCCGCCGCGTTTGGTCTCGCGGAAGTCCGCCATCGTGTCGAGCAGGTCGAGTGTGTTCTTGGCCCACAGGTTGAAAGGATCGCCTTTGAACGCTCTCTCGACTTCCTCGCGTCCGGCGTCCATCTGGCCCAGCCGCAGAAGCGCCATGCCGAGATTTAGGTGCGCGTCCCACAAGCGTGGCGCGATCTGGATCGCACGCCGCGCAAAGGCTGCTGCTTGTTCGGTGCGGCGCGTGATGGTGGCGTAACGCGAAAGAGTGTTGTAGACGCCACCGTAACGCGGGCTAATGGCAAGGGTGGCGGCGACTTCCGGCTCGAACTCTTTGTCCTGCAAATAAAACATCGCCGCGCGCAGCGAGTGTGCGTCGAGCGAACGAGGATTGATTTTCAGTGCTTTGTCAATTTCCGTCGCGGCAGCGTCAAACTGGCCCATCTCCAGAGCCAGCGCTGCTTTAAGCGCGAGTGCTTCGACCAGGTTCGGATTAATCGCCAGCGCACGGCCAAGCGCCGCGCTCACGTTGTCGCCGCCATCGATCCGTTTGTTGAGCGCCACGTCGAGGTGAGCACGGGCACTGTTTGGATTGATTTTCAGCGCATCGTCGAGAAACTGTGCGGCGTCGCCGTACTGATACTTCTCGGTGTACAGCTCGCCCGCCCTAAGCTGCGCGTCGAGATGTTCGGAATCGGCCTCGATCGCCGAGCGATACATGTCGTTGGCGTCCTGGAACCGTTCCAGGTGGACCAGCGCGCGGGCGATCAGGGTCAATTCAAATGCGGACTCGGGATCGTTGTCGGTGTAGTACTTGACGAACGAGTCGTAGATTGGTTTGGCGCGATCTTCCTGACCGATTAGTTCCAGCACTTCCGCGCGTCGCAGATCGCTGGCCAGTTTGTCGTGAGGGGCGTCCGACTTCTCCGCATCGCTGGCGGCGCGTTCAAACTCCGCGATCGCCTCGGTGTGTTTACCGGTGATCGCGAGCACTTCGCCCAACTCGTGACGCACAGTTCCGGCATCGGGTGTCTTGCTCAGAAAACGCTTTGCTGTGGCCTCGGCTTCTGCGTAGCGTCCGGTTTCGATGAAGACGCGAAGCAGGGCTCTTTGCGCGACGATGTCGGTCGGATTCGAACTCAGGCGCGCGCTCAGCAGTTTGAAGGCGTTGTCGTAGTCGCCCTTTTTCAGTTCAGCGAGACCGCGCGTTTCGTTTGTTTGCGATTGGGCGGCAGGGCCAACGCAGATCAAGGTCAAAGCGCCGAATGCAACAAGTAAGAATAGGATGGCAATCCGCGTTCGCATTAAGAACCTGCTTGTTTGATCGAGCGATTCACTTTTGCCAGTTCGATGAAAAGACGTTCGAGCGTGGCTTCGTACTCAGCTTCCGGCAAGAATGCTTTGCGGGCAAGGTGTTGTTCGATCTCCCCTTCGAGCCGGGCACGTTCTTTCAAAAGCCTGCCAGTAGCCGCGGTGGCGGCGGCTTCGTCGACACTCAACGAATCGAGATAGGTCGCGCGCGCCAGCAGTCCTTCGCCGGCTTCCGGTTTCTCACGTCCGACGCCGTCGCCATTGTCGTCGAGCAATGCATGTTCAGTGGCCAGCCGTCCGGCGCGTTTGTAGAACTCCTCCGTTAGACGGTTCGCATAAACAAAAGCTTCGAGAATGGACGTGTGGCCGTCCTGGTCCGTGTCGCCGTCGGTCGCGTTGAGCGCGGTGATAAAGAAGCCGGCGAAACGCGTAGCGTTAGTCTCCTGACCGTTGCGCGTGGCGGTGACGACGATGCGGCCCTTGGCCGAGAGCGGTTTGACGAACTCGCCGCTCGCGCTCGACATGTTGAATACAACGATGCGCTTCGTCGGTAGCGCCGTCAGCAACTGGTTGTAATCTGTCGCCGCGAGGTCCGGACCGACGAGATTAAACTTCGCTTCCTTTCCGTCGAACGATCCGTGCCCGATGAAAAAAACGAAAAGGATGTTGCCGGCATCCAATTCCGACTTTAGCAAGCCGAAGGTGCGTTTGACTTCGTCGGCAGTTGCCACCTTCTCGGACAGCACTTTGACCTGTTTTGGATCGAAGCCATAGCGCCGGGACAGGACCGAGCTGAGTTGTGTGGTCCATTCGGCAAACTGCTTTGCGTACTCAGGCTCTCCGCCCGCGCCGTTGATGATAACGGCAAACTTGTTCGGATCGCTTTTCTGGGCCACGGCGGCGGCCGTAACAAGCAGAATCAAAGCTAACGAAGCGAAATATTTCATCACGCCAGGCCTTCGCGTTTGCGCAGGAACCACTCAGCGCTCAGCAAACCAACTATCAGCATGAAGTTTACGGGCATGTCCCACAGGTCTTTCGTCACGCGTTCGGAGTAAGGCGTTTGCCGGTAGACCAAATCGTCCAGCAGCGACTCGGCCTCCGCTGGCGTGAAGTACTTCCCGCCGGTTTCCGCCGCAATCCGTTTCAACAGGTCGCTGTTCTGTGCCGCACTGTAATACTCGCGATTCAGATCACTGACGAGCACGCTCGACTTTGCGCTCAACGTGCCGAGTCCCGCACTTGTTCCCGTCAGTTCGATGCGATGTTCGCCCAACTCGTCGGCCTTGAACTGACCGGCATAGGTGTTCACGGAATTGAGAGTCGTGAACGTCAAAGGCACGTCGACAATCGTGCCCGACGGTTTAGTGACGCGCGCGATCGCATTTGCATCGCTGACCGGATTGAAGCGTTTATCGCGAACGTCGGCGACAATGTTGATGGTGTCGTCCATCGCGTAAACGTCTCGTTCTGCTCCGATTTCGATTTGTCGCGGTGTGCCGCTGACAACATAGCGAAGCATCTGTCGCCAAAAAGTCTCGTGCGCATTGTTTTTTGAATCCATGCGCATGCGCCAACGCCATGTGTCGGACGCGGTGAGCGCGAGCGTTTGCCCGCGACCATACCGTTGTTGGACCAGCAGCGGCGCTGTCTGCGATCCGGATCCCTCGACCCGTCGCGCTTCCAGCAACACGGACGCGCCGGGTTTCACATTTGCGAGCACTTGTGACACGGAGATCGGCGGCAGTTCGTTCCACGCTTTTTGGTTCGCGCCGCGATCGTCCTGCAAACGCGTGATCGGATGGGACTGGCCCGCGCCCGTGAGAAGCGGTTTGTACACGGGAGCAAACGACGTTGCGTCGTCGGTTGGACCACCCGTTAGCGTTACCGGCAGCAGATCGTCGATCGTAGTTCCCTTGTACTTGCCGCCATCGAACGCCAGCCGACCGCCGATGGCGAGCAGTCCACCACCGCGGCGCGCGACGAAGGCTTCGATGCTGCGCAACTGGTCTGCCGTGAAGAAGCCAGCTTCGACACTACCGATGACCAGCCCGTCGTACGCGAAGAGTTCTTCTTCCGTAAGCGGAAAACCGGTTGCGAGCTCGTTTTGACTGGCGATGCCCTGGCGGTAGAACTTGTTTTCACCGGTGCGCTGGAGTGAAACGAGAACGATGTTCTTTTCGTTTAGCGCGAGCGATTCCCGAATCTTGCCGAGTTCCCAGCGCGGCTCGCCTTCGACGTGCAAGAGACGCAAGGGTCCGGAGATGACTTCCACCAGCGCGTCCTGTTTGTTGTTTTCGACGGTCAACTCGCCGTCAAGTGGAGTGATTTCGACGGTGTAGCGATGAATGCCCGGCGTCGTCGGCGTGATCTCGAGGTTTACGGCCTGCGTATCGTTGCCACGCAGGTTCGTTTCTTCTGTTTTGATCGCGCGGCCGTCCTCGCGGACGGCGATCAGCACTTTCGTCGCCTGATAACTGCTCAAACCAACGTAGGTTTCGATGTTTACTCGCGAGCCGACGAGCACGCGGCGCGGCATGTTGATGCGTGTCAGTTCGGCGTCCATGGGTCGCGCGGTATTGCCGACGCCGACCGTGAAAACTGGAATGTCGCGAGCGCGCAACTCTCTTAACGTGGCAGCGAAGTCGCGCGGAACGTTTGACGCCCCGTCGGTGGCCAGCACGACCGCGGACAGCGGCATTCCCGAGGATCGTTTGATGGTTTCGTCCAGTGCGCCGGCGAGGTCGCTCGTTCGTCCTTCGGCAAACAGATCATTGGCGCCTTTCAGGCGCGACAGTGCTCCCGCGAAACCGTAAAGGCTGGTTTTGAACTTCGCATCGAGTCGATTGAGAAACGAATTCGTACCGTTAGCTAGAAGCGACTGTTTTACCGTGTCGATGCGCGTGTTGCCGTCGGGCATGTCGCGGAGTTTCATGCTGACGGAGTCGTCGACAAGAATCGCCACGTAGCTGCTGCGTGGAATGACTGACGACACGACGACCACGGGCCGCAACAGCAGCGTTACCAGGATGGTCAGGAGTGCAACACGAAGGGCGATCAGCGTCGCGGTCGTTCGTTTTGACAGGCGGACGCGCGGACGCAGGTAGATGAAATAAACAAAGACAGCGGCGAGCAGAACGATGAGCACCAACAATAACGGGCCCGGACGCACGTCAAAGCCGAACCGGCCGTTAGTAAAAACGGCCTGCTCATGTCCGAACAGAAACCGTACAAGTTGGTTCATTTTGTGGTGCTCGTCATTATACACGCGGCCCCGCGTGGGGGCTGCAATCGGTGGCGAGCTTCAGCGCGTTGTGACTTTAGTAGCCGCTACCCCGCGGACGGGTTGTTTTACCCCCTCCGATTTAATTTTTTATGTGTGTATTTGAAAAATTGGATTATGTTAGCCGGATGATTGATAAAGATTTTCTCAAGCAGGCCCGAAAATATTCTGAGCCGTTTTGCGTTACTGACGGTAAGAAGTTCCGACTCAAGCAGATCGATCCCGGTGAGACGTTGGGATTGGATGCGGATGACAAAGCGAGGGCGAAGGAAGCACTGGAGAGCAGCGTCGAGCTGCTGACGAAACTCCAGGACGAACTCTACGCGCACGATCGCTGGGCCGTGTTGCTGATCTTTCAGGCGATGGACGCCGCCGGCAAAGACGGCGCGATCAAACACGTCATGTCGGGAGTCAATCCGCAGGGCTGCGAAGTCACTTCCTTCAAAGCACCTTCAGCGGAAGAATTGGACCACGATTACCTGTGGCGCTGCGCCAAACGGCTCCCGCCGCGCGGCCACATCGGCATCTTCAATCGCAGCTACTACGAAGAAACGATCGTGGTCCGCGTTCATCCCGAATACCTGCAAGCGCAAAAACTTCCACTGATCGCCGAGAACGCGACCAACAAAATCACGACCAGCGAAAATGCAAACACCAAAGGCGCGTCCAAAAAAAGCCCCAACCTGAAAAGCCTATGGAAGCAGCGCTTCGAAGAGATCAGCAACTTCGAGCGCTACCTCACCGACAATGGCATCGTCATCCTCAAGTTCTTCCTGCACGTCTCGAAAACAGAACAACAGGAGCGATTCCTCGCACGCATCGACGACCCGGCCAAAAACTGGAAGTTCTCAATGAAGGACGTGAAAGAACGCGAGCACTGGGACGATTACATGCACGCCTACGAACAGACCGTGCGTCACACAGCAACCGAGCACGCGCCGTGGTACGTCGTTCCGGCAGACAAAAAGTGGTTCACACGGCTCGTCGTCGCTTCAGCCATCGTTCGACGCCTCAGCGCCCTCGATCTCTCGTATCCAAAACTCAACGAGGGCGAGCTGCAACAACTAAAGGCGGCCCGCCAGGCGCTGCTCGCATCCACGGGTTAGTTCTTAACCCGGAGACCACTGGTTGGTTCTCAATTCGCTGTGTAAACGAGTTTCCGGTTCCGTCTACTCTGACCGAAAAGCAACCCGCCGACAGCACCGGCGCCGACTCCGATCAACGCGCCCATATAAACATAGACCTCATAGTCGTCTCGGTCCGACCGATACTTACCCGCGCCAATACCCGTTCCAACGCCACCGCCGATACCAGCGCCGATCAACGCCCATTTTCCTTTCTCTGCTTTGCCCTCAATGCGGTGCACCTGTCGCACATCAGCTCGCGGAATGTCGAACGGCTTGCCGTCGCGATCAATCCGCAACGTTGTTTCGGACGCTTCGATCATGCGTCCTTTGATTTCCTTCCCGTCCTTTTTCTTAACGACGAGCTTTTCATCGGTCCCGATTTGCTGCACGGCGGACCAATTATCGGAAGTCGTGGTCTGCGCGACGGCCCACGACGACTGACCGGAAACGAGAAGGATTACGATTAACAGGGGAAGAGTCTTGCGTTTCATGATTGTTCTCCTTTGAAGTAAGAAGACTGCAACTGAAAACAGTGCAAGCTATGTTCCTGCGGCGTTTAGCCAAAAACACCGGGGAAAGCTGCGCAAGACGCAGAGAATTTCCGACGTTTGGAACTGATTGGTGGCGACGGATATGCCTAACTCATTTGATGTTTATTCGTGAGATCCTCCGGTTGGGAGATCAGTATTTCGTAATCAATGCGAGGTGTTTCTAGCATCCCTAACAGCCGGATGATTTGAGGGTCGTAACTATGCCTGGGCTCACTGTACTCTCGTACGGCGCAGATCAAGTTTTGGGTCCGATCATTCAAATTGGGATGATGTGTTCAGTTCTTCTTGATAAATTTCTCAAGGTCTTTTGCCAGGTCTTCGGCCATCTGCTCCGAGGTTGCGGCCAGATCGACATAAACATTTCCTTTTCTGAAGCGGATGCCAGCAAAACCCGAGCGTTCGCTCTTCCAGGAGTATGCTTCGTCACCAAGATCCGAGCGCTTTTTCCCCGGACCTACCGCGAGAAACTTAAGAGTGAGTTGCATTCGTTCAGCGGCTTCCTGCTCGGTATCTCCATGAAAAATGGTGAGCGTAGCCCCATCCTGCCGGGAATTCCAGTTGTAATAAACTTCCTTCTCCTTTTCGTGTTTACTCTTGATTTTCCAATCAGGCCGCCGGCTCTTAACAGCGTTTTCGGCTTTGTCCTTAAGGGATTTAAAGTCCTGGCCCATTGCAAAAATTAGAGCACAGACCGAAGTAGTCACAAAAAGAAGTACCGTCAATAACCGTTTCATCGTTCACCTCCTCAACCTAGTGGGGACAAGTAAAACCGCAGAATGGGTTGGAAGCCCAGGGAGTAGCGTGGACTTGCTGAGGCGGATTGGTGTTACAAACCTCAGTGAAAGCCAAAGTGGAATATATCAGACCGTAAGACGAGTCATACCAGGTGCTGTTCGCAGAAACAACAGCATGAAATGTAAAGTGAGGATCCGTCACGGCGGCATCATGCGATGTGCGCGTAATACGAAATGACGCTGCCTGCGATGTGCTGCCCACCGCGTATATCGCATTCGTGTTGGCGTTAGGTCCAGCCCAAATGTAAAGAGTTGTGGCATCGATCCCAATGCTGCGCATCAGACCTCGGAGCAAATGAGCATTATCCGAGCATTGAGACCCATTCACAGACTCGAACGCCACCAATGGATGCAGACTGGCAAGACTTATAGAAGGATTATAGAAGGTGTCTGAATCCGTACCCGAATTCAAATTGCTGATAATCGTACTTACGTCAGACGCGCCGGCTGCGTAAGAGCACGCCCTCTCAAGCGCCTCATCATAAAGAGGGCTGAATGTGGTGCCTTGGTCGTTCGTGAACGGAGGACTCAATGGAGTAGCATGCGTCCAATGCATTCTGTGCGGCCCACTACTTCCAATCGGTGCCCAACTCGTGCCGCCATTGAAAGAGATCTCCCAAGTGAAGGTGGGCGTCGTGGTTTCTACCGTTGTCTCCAGTGCGGACGTTGTGCTGATTCCAGTAATCGTCACCGTGGTTCCGGATACTGAGATGTCCTTACTAGCGATAACCGTTGAGCCGTTCTTGACCCGAATCTTTGCGCTTGTCGTGGGGGCGGAAGAATCGATGCCGAGCTTGGCAAACATTGTTATGTTCGATCCTTTGGTATATGCAACAGGGAGATTCGGATTGCTGGAACTTTTCCATGTGGGGGCCGATCCATCAGGACTATCATAAACTGTCTCAGGCGTAGTCGGAGGCCATTTCGTTATCAAATGATCTCCAGTAAACCCTACCTCGTTGACCGATACCTGGCGGTTTGTAACCTGTATGAACTTAAAGACTGGTATCGTGGTGCCGCATGACGGTCCCGGCACCTCCCAAGTCGCTTGAATGGTTGCTGTGCCGTGGTCGTTTCCCAGGATTGCCAGCCGAGGAAATGCTGCATTATTTACCTCAACCACTGTTGGAATGTCCGGATTAAAGGTGGCATATACTTCACATTCGTAAGTGCTGCCGTCGCAACGCTGGTCCGTTTCCCACGCCCTTAGTTCGAAGACCTGGTGCGGAAATCCGGTTATCGATGTCGGAGTGACCCGAGATGAAATGTAGATTGGTTCGCAGTCGCAAGGCGTTTCGCAACTCAGACTGCTTGACACGCCTGTCGTTGGATTGTATTGCACCAACCTTCCGATAAACTGCCCGAGAGGGCCTCGGCCATACCATTCAACCTGTCCTTCCATGACGTGCAAGGGGATCACGTTGCCGTGGTTATCCTTGATCTGCTCATCTCTCAATCGTCTGATGTCTACCGCCAAAGTCTGGCCCGGTTCGGTAAGCTGCAGCGGAAAACTGTACTTCCCTGCGGCTGTCGTAATCATTAGCGCCAACTCGCGCAGGGAGCCATCGGTTACCGGATCGATGTTTTTGATGTGAACAATCGCTCTATTATCACCGTCAAGGCGCCAGGGATGATTGCCGCCAACGTTCTTCACGGAGCGCGGGTCTTTGAGGGGGACATCAAAGACGTAATTACCACTCTGGTCCACGCTCACAACCGTGGCGATTACAGAGCCGGGACCGCCGTCATGCTCCAGCTCGAAGCCGGCATTAAGCAGCTTCTTTGCACCTAGCTCGGTTATTATCGGCGTGAGATTCAATTCTCTCACTTCTCTGGACTTCAACCTCACGGCGTCGATCTCTATTGCGCCCGCTCCACTCTCTGTTGTGTAGCGTATTACGGCTCTGGCTTCGAGGGTTCCATCAGTGATATTGCGAACTACGGCGCGCGGCGCAAAGCTCACATCCTGAGGAAGCCCGGGCGGCTTGTTGCCTGCGCCAATCAAGACATTAGCGCCGTGCAGCTTGGTTGAACGCTGACCAGCGACGTCTGTGAAACGCATCGTTGACGAGAATCCTCGCTGCTTATTAGTGATGACACCAGCTACGGCTATGGCGCCTGGCGTCCCATCGTGACGCAAAGATATGCCGCCCGAGGCAAGGCCTTGCCGCACTCGTAGCTTCTGTAGAAGTTGCCCGACGTCGATCGTTTCGCTGACATGAGAATCTAAGGTAAGCGGCTGGGCCGCGAATTCTTCCTCATTAACGTAAAAGATCGGCGTAACGGTAGTGGGATGTGCTCGTGTATTGGTTAGAAACACCTCCACGGTTGTTTGGTTGTCAAGAGAGAACCAAAGACCATCGAGTTTTGAGGACGTGAACATTCCGTCTTCTCTTAAAAGCACGTCAAAGCTTCGGTTATGCCGGTCATCGATCACACTAAGTTGACCAGTAATTCCCATTGCTGGGCCATGAAAATAAACTTCTACGCTGCCCTCGCTGAACGCTCCAAGCTGTTCCGGCGACATCAAGTCACGAATGTTCAGAAACTTAGTTTGTGCTGGAGTGAGCGTGACCTCAGTAAGTTCTAATGGCCGTCCGGCCTTGTTGTAGAGCGTCACGCGCACGATTCGCGTTCTGGTCATCATCGGGTTATTGAGAGCTAGCGTGGAACGGTTAGAACCTTTTATGGAGTAGGTTGCTCCATACACGTAATGATCACCCTCAACCAAGTTCCCTTGGGGATCCTGGGCCAACGTCGGGGTTTTTGGTGCCTCGGCATTTCTGTTTCGCGATGCCTCTGTCCACACCACAAATATGGT
>CBFGMX010000161.1:0-12664 GCA_965649955.1 uncultured bacterium | reverse complement strand
CCAATGATTACCTCTTGAGCGCCTCAACTAACACGCGTCCGGTTGCATTCGACGGAGGTGTTAGACCAAGCAGAGCACACAATGTCGGCGCTATATCTGCCGGGGTTGCGGGTTCGAAGTAACGACCCGCGACTACGCCCGTTCCCATGATGATCGTCGGCACGTTCGTGTCGTACGAGTATGGTGAGCCATGAGTGGCGGCAAGTGTATCACCAAGATATTTAAAAGGTTCGGCGATCAGCACCACGTCGCCACTGCGCGACGGATGGAAGCCGTGAAGCACGCGGCGTTCAATCGGATCCGTAATCGAGGTTGCACCGCGCAACAGTTGCGCCCGCGTAAAATATCGAGCAACGCCGGGAACAGCTAATGCCGCTCTGCCGACAACCTGGGCCAACTCCTCCGCATTCACTTTGTCGCGTTCGAGCGCGTCGTAGTTGAAATAGACGTTTCCATTCATGAAACCGTCGCGCGCCAGTCCGCTGTCGTCGAATTTGTAGATGTAATCGACTGTGGGATCGGGTGACTTTCCGTCAGCGTTGTATCGCGCTTTGATGCCTGAGCGTATGGCGGCGAGAAGGTCAGTGGTTTTTACCCGTGCACCGCCGAGGCCGATCGCGGCCGCATGTTCGGGGATTGGCGACACACCGTGATCGGCAGTAAACGCAACGAGCGTGTTTGCGAGTCCCACCTTCGACTGCACAAAATCCAGCAGCGTCGCGATCTGTCGATCAGTGCGCAGCGTCACGTCCATTGCTTCCTGGCTGTAAGGTCCATAGCGATGGCCGACGTAGTCGTTTCCTGAAAAGCTGACGGTGAGTACGTCCGTGTCTTCATCCTGGCCCAGTTGCTCGTTCGAGATGGCCTGTTGGGCGAACGTCAGGATCAGTTCGTTACTGAAAGGTGAGTGGTCGAAAGCGCCGTAGAAAGCGGGACCTGGCGTGGTCGCACCGCCGGTAATGGTGTGCGGAAACGCGTTGGTATCGCCTGACGCAGAGACTACTTCCCACGGAGGTGAGTCTGGCCCGGCGCGTTTCACATACTCGCTTTCGGCCAGTAAACGTTCCCATTTTTTTCCGAAGTACTGGTCCGCCGGCCGGGGGTTGTTGAAGGTGGTGACCCACGCGGGGAGTTGGTCGAAGTAGTACGTCGAGGAGACCATCGTGCCCGACGTAATGCTGAACCAGTAGGCGGCGTTTGCGTGACGGCCTGCGGGCAGGATTGCGGATCGATCTTTTATAGAGACGCCGATCACTTTCGAGCGATCGTTAGTAATGAGACGCAACTCGTCGCCGACAGTCGAACTCATCAGCCGGCGCGGACTCGACCCAGTGTCGCCAGCCCTCCCGCCGAGAAGTTTTACCGAAGCGTCGGAGACGCTCGTCACCTTCTTTCCCGTGGTCCGATCGGGCCACTCGTTCGCGATGATGCCGGTCTCCGCCGGGTATGCGCCGGTCATCATGGTCCCGTGACCGGGTGCCGTGTAAGTCGGGAAGTGATCGTAGTTTGACTGCGTCCAGGACGCGCCGTCGCGCATCAATCGGCGCAGGCCATTGGGGGCAAACAGATCGCCGAAGCGTTCGAGATAGTCGTAGCGAAACTGATCGACGACGATTAGCAGGACCAGTCGCGGGCGCTTTAGCCTGACGTTGTCGGGTTGATTTCGTCGTTGTCCCGAAGTTACGACAACCAGGACCAGAAGCAGAGAAAGAGCGAGTATTCGGCGGCAGAGCAGACGCAGATTCATGCGCGGAATGTTACCCGAAGGCGGGAAAAAACGTGAAGATCAAGTTGGCCCGGCTACCTGGCGAGAGTTTTGTATTCTGGGCGGGACGCCACTTCGGATGGCGTCACCGCCCACTGGTTTACTCGTAACGAAGCGCGTCAATCGGATCGAGCGCGGCGGCTTTGCGTGCCGGGTAGTAGCCGAAGAAGATTCCCACGGCCGCCGAGAAGATGACCGAGCCCACAATCGCGGCCATCGAGACCAGCGTGGGCCAACCCAACATGGCCGGTATCACCAGTGATAAAGCGATTCCGAGAATGATACCCACCGTACCGCCCGTCAGGCTCAGCACGATTGACTCGATCAGGAACTGACTGCGCACCGCCGACGATCGGGCGCCAATAGCCATGCGAATGCCGATCTCGCGTGTACGCTCGGTGACTGACACGAGCATGATGTTCATGATCCCGATGCCACCGACGAGCAGCGAAACTCCCGCGATGCACGCCAGCAGGATCGTCATCGTGCGGCTCGTTTCATTCGCCGCCTCGGCAATGTCCGTCATGTTACGCACCGTAAAATCGTCCGGCTCGCTGGCGGTCAGCTTGTGACGCTGCCGCAGCAACTCGGTGATTTGCGATTGCGCGGTGTAAGTCGCGTCCTGCGAGATCGCGGACACGTAAGCGATCTGAATGCGATCGCGGCCCAGCACTTTCTTCTGCACCGTTGTGTATGGCGAAAAAGCGATATCGTCCTGATCGCGGCCCTGCGGATCCTGTCCCTTAGCGGCCATCACACCGACGACACGGAACGGCAGATTCGAGACGCGAATCGTCTGCCCAACCGCATCGCTGCCTGCATAAAGCGTGTCGGCCAACGTTTGACCGATGACGATCACGCGCGCGGCTGTTCGAACGTCCGCGTCCGTAAAGAACGCGCCGCTCTGAATGGACCATTTGCGGATGTCCGGGTACTGCTCGCTGACGCCCTGGAGCGACGTGTTCCAGTTCATATTGCCCGCGATTAGCTGCACTCGCGTGTTTACCGACGGCGTCACCATCGAAACACTCGGCACTTCGCGTTTGATTGCTTCGAGATCGTCGACAGTCAGCGTGTTCGTGCCGGTGTCGCCGGTACCACTGCGCACGCCACCGACGTTCTGCGAGCCTGCACTCACGAAGAGCAGGTTCGTGCCGATGCTGTCGATCTGCGCCTGGACCGACGCCGACGCACCCTGTCCGATACTCACCATCGCAATCACGGCTGAAACGCCGATGATGATGCCGAGCATCGTCAAAGCCGCGCGCATCTTGTTACGAACAAGCGCGCGAAACGCGACACGAATGATCATTAGTAGGTTCATTATTCGCTGTCTTCCTCGTCATCATCCTCGATGACGGGCAAGTTCTTCAATTCTTCCGCTGCGTCGCGTTTATCTTCGACCTGGTAGTCGCTCTTAATCTTTCCGTCCTTGAAAACGATTATGCGGTCGGCGTACTGCGCGATATCCGATTCGTGCGTGACGAGCACGAGCGTGATCCCGCGTTCACGATTCAAGCGCTGGAAGATTTCCATCACTTCGACTGACGTGCGCGAGTCGAGATTACCGGTCGGCTCGTCGGCCAGAATCAACGCCGGATTGTTAACCAGGGAGCGGGCGACGGCGACACGCTGTTGCTGACCGCCCGATAACTGATTCGGGTGGTTCTGCTCGCGACCCGCGAGCCCAACCGCAGCAAGTGCCTCCATCGCCCGCTGTCGACGCTGCGCTGCATCTACTCCGAGATACAGCATCGGCAGCTCCACATTCTCGAGCGCAGACGTACGCGAAAGCAGGTTAAAACCCTGAAACACGAAACCAATCTTTTGGCAGCGAATGTCGGCGCGTTCGTCTTTCGACATCTGCGACACGTCTTCGCCGGCGAGGATGTAAGTGCCGCGCGTCGGACGGTCCAAACAACCGATAATATTCATCGTCGTGGACTTACCCGAACCCGACGCACCCATGATCGCCACAAACTCGCCCTCGCGAATCGTTACCGAGACTCCGCGCAGTGCGTGCACTTCCACATCGCCCATCGTGTAGGTCTTGTGAATGTGGTCCAGTTCGATTACCGGCCGCGCTTCAGGCGCGTGGACCAGAAGCGCGGGGTTAACTGTTTGCTGTTGTGATTCGACTCTATACATTTTCTTTTCTACACGAATGACACGGATTATCTTCCGCGACCGCCACCCACACGCGGCGTATTACCGAATCCCGGCGGACGCGACTGATTGTTCTGCGCGCTGCTCGATCCGGAGATCGTCTGTCCGGTAATCACCATGTCGCCTTCCTGCAAATCTCCGTCGACGACCTCCGTCGCAGCACCATCGCTGAGTCCGACTGTGATCCGGCGACGTTCAAGTTGGCCGTTCTGGCCCAACACCCAGACGATACGCGTCTGTCCCGGGAGCACCGGCGCTGACGCCGGCGCGAAATTCCCACGTCCAGCGGAGTCCCCACCGGAACCACCGGCGGCGTTGTCACCCTGCTGACGCTGGCGTCGCTGACCTTGAGCACCTTCACCCCGTTCACTTTGGCCCTGACGATTCTGGCTCTGCCCCGCGGTCGCGTTGCCGCTGCGCTGTGGCGTGAATCGAAGCGCCGAATTCGGGACCTTCAATACGTTGTTCCGCTCGTCGATCGTGATCGTCAGGTTCGCCGTCATACCCGGTTTGAGCTTCTGCTCCGGATTCTCGACATTGATCACGACGTTATAAGTAACGACGTTCTGTAC
This sequence comes from uncultured bacterium, assembly GCA_965649955.1. Taxonomy (GTDB): domain Bacteria; phylum Acidobacteriota; class Blastocatellia; order Pyrinomonadales; family Pyrinomonadaceae; genus PSRF01. The sequence continues at coordinate 8,161 of CBFGMX010000161.1, read as the reverse complement.
GTTGACCGGATTCAAACGCATCTCCGCGATCTTGCCGTCAAAGTCCTTACCGGGAAACGCGTCGACCGTGAACCTCACCGATTTTGCCTGTTCAACCAAACCGATATCGGCCTGGTCGATGTTTGCGATTACCTGCATCTGCGTCAGGTCGTTTGCAATCGTGAAAAGCGTCGGCGCCGATAAACTCGCGGCCACTGTCTGACCAACGTTAACGTCACGCGAAACGACAACACCGTCGATCGGCGACGCGATTGTCGTGTGACTGAGATTTACCTCCGCCAGACTGAGCTGGGCCTGCGCCTGCTGCACCTGAGCTGCGGCTTGTTGTACTTGTGCCTGCGACTGCTGCACCTGCGCCTGCGACTGTTCTATAGCCGCTTGCGATTGCGCGATACCGGCGCTCGAAGCCGATTGCTCGGCGAGCTTTGCCTGGTCTAACTGCGCAACTGCCTGGTTGTATCTCGCTTCCGCGGTCCTGTAAGCGGTCATCGCCACGTCGTAGTCGCGCTGCGCGATTACGCCCGCTTTAAGTAACGACTCCTGCTGCTTTAATAAACTGAGAGCGTCATCCTGCTGTGCCTTCAACACTGCAACGTTCGCTTGCGCGCCTGATACGCCGGCCTGATTGTTCTGAACTGTCGATCTCGCAGCCAAACTTCTCGCCTGCGCGTCACTCACGCCGGCACGCGAATTCACAACAGCCGCCTGAGCATTCGCCAAACTCGCGCGTGCCTGTTGGAGGTTCGCGCGTGCCTGATCAACCTGTGCTTTCGCGGTTGACGGATCGAGCTGAGCGATCACCTGGCCCTTTTTCACAACTGAATTGAAGTCCGCGTAAAGCGCGGCTATGGTTCCCGACGCCTGGCTGCCGACCTGCACCGTCGTTACGGCTTGCAGCGCGCCAGTCGCGGTGACGGTGTTGCGCAAGTTGCCGCGTTCGACCCGCGCAGTCATGTACTGCGGAGTGCTTGCATCGCTGCCCCAGAAATAGAAGCCGGCAAGCATCACGGCCGCGATTATTCCGCCGCCGAGCAACAGTTTCTTTTTGCCCGCGAGCAACCTGGCCCAATACTTTCGCAGCCATGCGCTGTTTACGCCGGTGCTCAGACCAGTCACGAGGGGTTGATTCTTAATTGTTTGAGTCGACATTCGGTTCCTACCTCAATTAGCCAGACACCTTCCGACGTAAGTTGGTTACAGGTAAAACGGTGGTTCTACAGTCGTTGCGACGGGTTGCCGATGTGAATGTGAGGGCCGGTGGACACGCCCGGAACTGCTCCCCTGAACGCGAGAAAAGGAATCCCGGCGTTCTGCAAGTAGGCGATCAACGCACGCCCTTCCGCACTGTCAGGATGCAGGCCGACATCGACCGCATTCCGGTGATTCCAACCCATACGATTGTGAGTGGCACTTTGACCGATCGTGCTCGTCGGAAGTGGCTTTCCGAACGTCGTCGAAAAGAACTGCTGAATCGTGCTCAGGTATGTGATCGAGAAGCTTCCCGCGGTCGAACGCAACACAGTCGCGTTTCTGTTCAGTGGCATCAGCGTGGGTTTGACGAATGTTTTTGTCTTCGCCAGTTCCTGTGCCTTTTTCAACTCCGCCGCGACTCGTTCGGAGTTCGCGATTTGCACGCGCGTCTCTTCAACTCGTGCTTTCGCCGCAGTTAGCTCCTGTTCGGCTTTTTCAAGTTCGATTCGTGCGATTAGTCCTTCTGAATAAAGGACTCGCAGTTGATCTGTGGATTTGGTCAGCTTTTCAACTTCCGCTTGCTGGAGGTCTAACAGTTCCTGGGCGGGGGCTGTTGTAAACAATCCGAAAAGGGCGATAAGTAAGAGGGCTTTCTTCATCACCGGGCTAGACACTCGTTTTGTGAATTTGGTTACAGGAATTTCACGGATGTAACCGATCCGAGAAATCGGGTGTCTTACCAGTCGGGACACTCCCCTGGAATTGATAAAGGAACACGTAGGAGTAAGAAAACTGAAATGAACAAACCCGGACGGTTTAAAACACTGGCAATCGCTACTCTCTCGGCCATTGCTCTAGCTGCCTCGATCGTTGTTGCCCAGACGGTTACTACCGGACAGGACAATCAGACGAAAGGTGCACGCCCCGAGTGGCGTGGCCGTGGTCGAGGTGATCATCAAGGACACGGCATGAGAGGAATGCGCGCTGGCGGGTTCTTCAGAGGCCTCAATCTCACTGACGACCAGAAAGCTAAGATGAAACAGATCCGCGAGAGCTTTGCCCAAAGCAACAAACCGTTGCGCCAGCAGCTTCAGGCCAAACGGCAGGAGTTGCGTCAGGCGAGCGAAGGCGGTACGTTCAATGAAGCTCTGGCTACTCAGAAACTGACGGAAATGGCTTCCCTCGAAGCCAAACTGATGGGCGAGCGGTTCAAGCTTCATCAGGAGATGCTTTCCGTTTTGACGGCTGAGCAGAAAGCCCAGTTGGAACAGGCGAAAGCGCAGCGCGAAGCTCGACGTAGCGAACGGCGCGGACGCCGAGGACAGGAATAAGCGTCTCCCCCACGGACCTGGCGGATCCGGGTCATTGATCATTGGTCATATGACATTTGCCATTTGCCATTTGTCTTTACAAACGATCAATGATCCGGATCCGCCAGCCGTCTTCCGATGAGGACCGCATCTGGAGAGTGGGATTGAACAGGCCACCGAACTCGACCTGGCGCGCCAAGCGCAGGACGGCGATGAGTCTGCCTTCGCGGAAATAGTCAAACGATTCAGTCCGAGAGTTTTCAGTGTTGCGAGCAGGTTCTTTCGCGAACGGAGTCAGGTGGAAGATGCGGCGCAGGAAGTTTTTTTGAAAGCGTTTACGCAGCTCGGGAGTTTTGAAGGACGCGGTTCGATGGAAGGTTGGTTCACGAGAATCGCAACCAACACATGTTTGAACATATTGAGAGGATCGAAACGGAGGCCCGAGTTGACTGTTTCGGATCTGAGTGACTACGAGAACGGATGGCTCGACCATCAACTTGCCGAAGTAAATGAGTCGGTTGAAAACAATCTCGTCGCCGCCGACTTGGCTGATCGACTCCTCGGCACGTTGTCTCCAGAGGATCAGCAGGCATTGTTGATGATCGATGGTGAGAACGCGTCGATCAAGGAAGTGGCGGAAGCAACGGGCTGGTCGGAGTCGAAGGTCAAAGTAAGAGCGTTTCGCGCGCGGAAGAAGGTTCGCGAAGCGATGGAGAAGTTACTGAGTTACAAAGGTACGCGGGCTCTTGAAACAAAGTGAGAACTCCGGACAGAACAAGTTAAAAAGGCGCAAGCAAAGCGCGCCGCGCCCGTAGTAAGAGCGGCGGCGTTGCCCGCGATCCTGAGTTGTTCTTAGGGTGAGAAGATGAAAGACAAGCACATCATTGAAGTTATCGACAGCGTGGCACTCGCGAGTCTTTCTCAGATGGAGATCGACGAGGTGAAGGCGCACACGCGCGAGTGCGTATCGTGCCGGACGGCTTTCGAGGCAGCGCAGGTTTCAGCGTTGGTTATCCGAGAGCGCGCGCAGGTGAAGATCGAGCCGTCGCCGTTCTTTCACACAAAGGTGCTCGCGGCGTTGAGGGAGCGGCAGGCGGTGGACAGCGTTCCCGCGTTCGTGCGGATGTGGAGGTCGGCCCGCGCGCTTGTGTCGGGGATGGCGGTAGCCACGATCGCACTGGCGGCGATGACGTTCGTTATCCCGGAGCCGGCCACGGCTGTACCTGAACAGGCAACAGCATCCGCTTATTCGGCGGAGGCGGTGCTCTTCGATCAGGCTGACGAACAGCTAACTTACGAGCAGGTGCTTAGCACTATTTACGCCGAAGAGGACGAGGCAAGGTAAGCATGGACAACGATACTAAGAACAGATGGCAGGTTCGCGTAGCGGCATTGATCATCTTCGTGCTTGGTTTTGCGGCGGGCATCCTTGCACTCAACGTTTATCGCGGGTTGGCAAGCGGTCCGAGGTCGCGCGATCGAATGGAGCAGTTGACCGAACGGTTGAATCTCAGCGCAGACCAGAAGACGAAGGTCCAACTTATCCTTGGCGACACGCGCGACCAGTTGCGTGCGGTGCGTCGCGAGTCGGAACCGAAGGTGAACGAGATTCGCCGGCAAGCTGACGCGCGTTTGCAGGAAGTATTGACGCCGGAGCAGTGGCAACAGTTTCAGACGATTCGTCACGAGATGCGTGGGCGGCGAGGTGGCCGCGGTGGTCCACGTGGTGAGGGACCATAGGCATTTGTCATTGGTCGTTTGACATTTGACACTTGTCATTTTGAAAACCCTCCAGCGCGCGGCGCTCTATCTTCTTCAATGACAAATGAAAAATGTCAAACGACCAATGACCAATGATCAGGTCCGAATGATCGCTTTGAGAACACGACCTTCCGCAACAGCCGCTAACGCTTCGTTAGCGGCTTTTAAATTGTAAGAATCCAGTTTCATTCCCGCCCACAATTCAGGTTTCTCTGAAGCAAGCTGTGCGCTGCGATAGAAGTGAGAGAAATCGGAGCCCCAGCACCCGCGTACGTCGAGATGTTTCTTGTTCAGATCGAGATGAGGATTGAATGAGGCTTCGCCGTGGTCCGTGTACTGGCCCACAACCACGACCGTGCCCGCATCGCGGGTGAATCGCATCGCCTGAACGACAGCTTCCGGTGCGCCGGTCGCTTCGATCGTCACGTCAGCGCCGCGTCCTGACGTTTGTTCTCGCACCCAATCCAGTCGTTCTTTCTCGTTGTGAGTTTCGATGTTGAGCGTGGCTATCGCGCCGGCTTGTTTAGCTGCGGCGAGACGAGCTTCCGGCGCTCCGATACAAAGCACACGAAGTGCACCGCGGAGCCGTGCCATGATGACTGCGTTCACACCTACCGGTCCTGAACCAAGCACGAGAACAGTGTCGCCGATGCGAATGTCGCCGCGTTCGATTGCATGCAGCGACGTCGGTAACGCGCAGCCGCCCGCCATGAAGGTTTCGGGCGACGCGTCGAGCCTGATACAACGCGTGCCGGGTTTGAGATAGATGTGCGTGGCCCATCCGCCGCAGAGCCCGTCGTCGAGTCCGTACGTGATGCCGTAGACCTTCCGGTACGGACAGCGAGTCGACGCTTTTGCGACGAGGCAGTACCAGCAAGCATTACATGTGCGATGAACGTCGAGAAACGTAACGCGGTCGCCTTCGTGAAAACGCCGGCCGTTAACGTCGAACAGCTCGCCGCGAATCTTTTGCAGCCGGCCGACAGAAACGTGGCCCGGAACGAGGGGATAAGGAACTCCGGCGAGCCGTCCGCGCTGCAAGTGCACATCAGTGCCGCACACTTCGGACAACTCGACTTCGAGCAATGCCGAATCGCTTTCCAGATCCGGTTCGGCGACTTCACGTAATTCGACGGGACTGTTTGGTTCAGAGATAACGGCGACGATGGGCATCAGTAAGCCTCACTTGAACGCAGGCAATAATATCTGTATAAGAAGCTCCGTGCCACAGAGTCGTCATCGAAAAATAAATCGAGCTAAGAAAAGACCACGCGATCCAAACGCCCCTGCGAATCCGCACGCGCAGGCGCAGCGTTCTCGAAATCGATATTTTCGACTCGGCGCGATCGCTCTGGTCCTGTTAGTCGCTGGTGCAGCGGTTATCTACGTTATTACCCGTCGAGCGACTCCGGCCGGGGCCGAGGTCATTACTCCTTCCGGACTTAAGTATGTCGACATCAAAGTCGGCGATGGGCCAAGTCCTAAGCCAGGCCAGACCGTTTCCGTGTTTTACAGGGGCACGCTGGAAGACGGAACGGAGTTTGACAGCACCAAAGGCCGGATACCGGCAGACTTTCCAATTGGAGTCGGAAGGGTGATCAAGGGTTGGGACGAAGGTCTGATGACGATGAAAGTCGGCGGTAAGCGGAAGTTCACCATCCCCAGCGAGCTTGGCTACGGCGCAAAGGGTTATCCCCCCAAGATCCCACCGAATGCCACACTCCTTTTCGACGTCGAGCTGGTCGGGGTCCGTTAATACGAACCCTCAATTTATTGCAGTAGCATTGTGTTTTAACTTTTTAGTCGCCCCTCGCAGCGCGGTTGTAGTAGATTTGCTGTGCTCTCTCCTCTTGTCCCTCAGAATTGAAATCATTTTAAGGAGCGTGCTATGAACAGATTAATTAAGAAAGGGACTTACGCAGGATTCCTGTGCGTACTCGTGTTGGTCCTGGCGACCGGGGCGTTTGCGCAGGGCAAAAGCAAAGGAGGGGGCGGCGGCAGTGGTCGAGGCGGCGGTAGCGGTAGCGGTCACGGAGGTGGTCCACCGACCGGAGTTGGAGTCGATCGGGGACTCGGCAACGCCTCGGAGCGTTCCAAAGGACGTTCAGATGACGGCCTGAACAATGCGTCGACGAAGTCGAAAGGACGTTCCGACGCAGGTCTCGAACGCGCCCGCAGGGCCAACGAGAACCTCCGTCGCGCCGACAACGATCTTCGCAATCACCCTGGCGTTCCACGTGCGCTGCACACGAACGCAAACGATCTGCGTGCCGGCTACCAGGCGGCACTGGTAACCAATCCGGATCTGACATTCGGCAACTACGTTTCTGCTACTCGGCTGTCCCAGAACCTCGGCAGCAGAAATCCAAACATCACCCGGACTGCGATTCTGAACGGATTGGCGTCGGGGCGAAGTTTAGGTCAGACGTTACAGGACCTTGGCTTGAACGAACGCGATTCGAAAGAAGCGCGCAGGCAGGTGGAAAGAGAACTCAAAGAAGCCCGAAAAATGAAGTAAACCGTAGTCAATCCGTGTTCCCTCACAACACGGATTTGATTACAAGTTCGCCCCGCGTTAATCTCCTCACATGAGCCAGAACACATTAACAATCACCGACAATCGAACGGGCAAACAGTACGAACTGCCGATCGAGAACGGCACGATCCGGGCCATGGATCTGCGCCAGATCAAAGTGTCCGACGACGATTTCGGCATGATGACTTACGACCCGGCATTCATGAATACCGCGTCCTGCAAGAGTCGCATCACCTTCATCGACGGCGACAAAGGCATCCTCGAATACCGCGGCTACCCCATCGATCAACTTGCCGAAAAAAGCACCTATCTGGAGGTCGCTTACCTGCTGCTCAATGGCGAACTGCCAAACGAATCGCAGCTGAAAGAGTGGACCAGTAATATCACCTATCACACCTTCATCAACGAAAGCATTAAGAAGGTGATCGACGGCTTCCACTACAACGCGCATCCGATGGGTATGTTTGAAGCGACGCTGGGCGCGCTCTCCACTTTCTACCCCGACGCGAAAGACATCTTTAACGTCGAGTCACGCTGGAAACAGATCTATCGACTGATTGCGAAGGTGCCGACGATCGCGGCGTTCGCTTTTCGACACCGCATTGGCATGCAGTACTCGTATCCCGATAACGATCTGAGTTACGAGGGCAACTTCCTCAACATGATGTTTAAGACGACTGAGCTGAAGTATGAACCCAATCCTGTCCTGGAAAGGGCGCTCACCGTTCTTTACATCCTGCACGCGGACCACGAGCAGAACTGTAGTACCAATGCGATGCGCAGTATCGGCAGCGCACATACCGATCCGTTTTCATCGCTCGCTGGCGCGGCGGCCGCGCTCTATGGACCACTGCACGGTGGCGCCAACGAGATGGTGCTGCGAATGTTGAAGGAGATCGGATCCGTCGACAAGGTTCCGGACTACATCAAGCGAGTGAAAGCGGGCGAGTTTCGTCTCATGGGCTTCGGTCACCGCGTCTACAAGAACTACGATCCGCGCGCTCGCATAATCAAGAAGGTGGCGTACGAAGTCTTCGAGGTTACGGGCAAAGACCCGATGCTGGACATCGCCCTCGAGCTGGAACGAATCGCGTTGGAAGACGAGTACTTCGTCAAACGACGGTTGTATCCGAACGTCGACTTCTACTCGGGCATCATCTACCAGGCGATGCGTTTCCCGGTGGACATGTTTCCGGTGATGTTTGCGATTCCGCGGACTTCGGGATGGCTGGCGCAGTGGGTGGAGCTGTTGGAGGATGCGGAACAGAAGATCGCGCGTCCACGGCAGATCTATCTTGGTCATGGTACGCGGGATTACGTTCCGCTTTCAGAGCGAGAGGGTTGATACACGGGTCGTCTTTTT
>CBFGMX010000160.1:0-12711 GCA_965649955.1 uncultured bacterium | reverse complement strand
CCCAGCGAACGAAAAAGTCAGAGTGACACAGCGCGTAGTAATCACGCACCCGCAGAGTAGTCGCGGCGTGACGTGAGAGTCATCACAGTCCGAAAAGTTCTTTTGTGTTGATGATCTCGACGCGCGCGCCGAGATTTTCGACTTTCCTCACCAGGTCGCCAGTTCCGCCTGGACCATCGCCTTCCGCTCCATCCCAGAGCGCGATCAAAGTCAGATTTGGATCACCTGTCTTGTCGTCGCAACCTTCTGCGAGCGCGTTGAAAAGCATCCACAGGTTATTTCGTTGCCAGATGCTGTAGTCCTTCTTGTCACGCAACCACGCCGGCAGGTATTCGCTGTCGTCCTTAACGTCAGTCGCCTGACTCAGGATGCGGACCTGTTTGCGCGCGGCATGTGCGGCGTGAAGGTCCCAGAATCGCTGCACCCAATTGCCCTTCGCTTTGTTGACCGACGTGGTCACGTAGATCTGAGGCTGGACCGCAAGATAAAAGCGAGTCTCAATTCCGAGTCCGGCGCAGATTTCCTGGAACAGGATGTCGCCCCCGCTGGCGCCGCCCGCGTAAGCCGCTGCAACACCGGCGCCGCTGTTCAGTTCCTTGCGCACGATTTCCTCGATCTTTTCCCGCGCAACCGATTCTTTGTCCGCCGGAAAACGCGGTGTCTTACGATCCGGCGAGTCGATCATGTGACCGGCAAAGACCAGGACGCGTTTGCGCGGCGGCCTGGGTTCCGGCTGCGCACCTGGTTCAGGAAGGGCCTCCGGTTCGCCAACTACTTTGAAAACCTCAGCCAGGTTGTCGTTAAGAACACCGAGGTCTCTGTAGATCGCAAGCTGTTGACGCACCGATCCTTGAGCGAAGTCAGGCGCCGACGCGAGCGCTTTGTGATAGGACGCCGCCACTCGCGCCGGTGCTTTCGTGGTAAGACAAACAAAGTCGGCCTGGCTGATCTCCGCCCAAACGTCTTTTTTCCCTTCGCGCTCCAAACGTTTGAACGTGGCGTCAAGTGAAAGTTGGACCGCGGCCTGAAGACGGTTGGCGTGCTCCTGGTGCTCCTCTAATTCCGCGGCGGCTTTCTTATCGCTTGGAAACTGTTCGGCCCAGATGTCCGGCTGAAGTTCAGCCAGCGCGATTATGGTTTTCAACATCGCGAGCGCGTTCAGACCGGAGTAGTAATGGTTTAGATGTTCGTCAAATGCCGACTCGTAATTCTTGAGCGATTCCTCGAGATGCGGCGAACGCAATGCGGCGGCGGCTCGTTCGTCTGCCGGCTTTGACTCCCATTCCGAGCGCCACCGTGTTTTATAGTTACGCGCGATCAGCGAGTAAGCCTCGGCACGTTGATCCTGATTGATGTCCCGGTTCTTCAACGCGCGATCAAGTGCCTGTGTCGAACTCACGAGATCGCCGAGTCGTTGGTAGATCGTGCCCAGCCAGATATTCGCTTCGAGGTCTTGAGGCTCGATGTGGCGGATGTTTTCCCAGGTGGTCTTCGCGGCGGCCAGCGCATTCAGATCGAATTGCGCTTTGCCGACAAGACGCCAACCCTGAGATTCCCATTCAAACCCTTTTACTTCGTACGACAAGAGAGCGAGATCACCTGCCTGCTTGTTTGCTGCGGCCCTCTCGACCTCCTCACCAAAATCCTGCGGCACGGTCTTAAACTGCGACGGATCCGGCTCCTTAAGGTTGGGCAACGACGTGAAAACGGGACTGTCTTTGGCGCTGTAGTCCGTGTGAGCTTTGTCTTGAGTCGCGCGCAGACTTTCAATGAGCTGAGGAAGACTCGACTTGGGATCGTTCCGGTTGTAAGTGAAGTACCGGTCGGTCTGAAGATCGAACGGGAACGCGTCGGGATCAGCATCGCAGCGAATCATCAACGTGCCGTGTTCGCGCAAAGCATGTCGAATGCCCAGCTCGTAAAAGACATTCGCGTTGCGAATCGAGAGATCGGCAACGACAAGGTCCGCCGTCAGCAAACGTCGAAACATATCGAACCGAATGTTGCCGGACTCGAAGATGTCCAGCGTGTCGCGACCTTCAGCACCGATCGCTTCGAGCGCCGGGCCGATCAGCTCATCCGCGACCTTGTTGAAATTGATCTCGTTGCCTTTATCGTCCTTCTTCGTTCCAAACGGACGAATAATGAAAGCTCGCATGGTCTACTTCCCCGCTGATTAATAAAACTGGTTGAAGCGATCGAGACTGAAGTGCTCGATCTTCACGTCCTGCGCCACAGCTTTGCCAACGCGCACCAGATCGGCGATGTGCTCTACTGAATCAAGCTGGGCCACCTGTGACGGATCGACGTCGCCAAGCCCGTGCTCGTTGAGCCACTTGCTCGTCAAGTCCGCGTTGTAACGCGCATACAGAAAGCGACGGTTCAGGTCTACGTCGATCGGAATCGCATTCCCGGCGTCATCGCGCGGAATCAGATCGCCGATTTCACGGTCAATGGGAGCGCCATAAACACAGCGTCCGACCATGCGACAGTTGATGTCTTGATCGACCTGAGCGCCGTACATTAGCGCCGCGGGAAAGTTGGCGAGGTTCGTGAAAGCACTCTTACCGGAGGAGTAGACTTCGGCATCTGTCTTCGGCGCCGCGCCTGTGCCGACCGACATGACGAGCAGGTTGTTTTCACCGGTGTCCCAGTTGAGCTTGTACTCCTTCGCGGTCGCCATGCGCGCAATGAGAAATGCAGGGTTGTTGTAAGGCGTCAGTCCACCGTCCTCGAAAACAAAAGTCTTGGAGGGATCGTTCGGGTCCCATTGCAAAACCTCCGGCGCGAAATAGATCGGGGCGGCCGTACTTGCGCGGACGAGTTGCCACAGCGGAATGCAGAGGTTGCAGTCCGCCCGCTCCGGAAGGTTGTACTTCGCATCGGGATTACTGCTGATGGGCCATGGGGAATCGGTACTGACATTGCGCGTGACGATGAGCAACAGGCACTTCAGATGTTGCGGGAAGAGTGTCGTGTCTTTGCCGAAGGTCTTCTGTAACTCTTCCTGAAGGGGTTTTGACTGGTAAAGATGACGAAGGCGGAAGAGGATGAAGGACTTGTCGAACATCGCGGGTCCGGCTTTCATGTAGAAGTCTGACAACTCCTGCGCCGACATGCCACGCGCGAGTCCGGCGGCGATGATCGCGCCGGTGCTTGTGCCGCCGATGTAATCGAAGTAGTTGCAGAGTCGGAAGTTGTCGCCTTGCCCGCTTTTTTCGCGCAACAACTCCTCCATTCGGATCAGCACCTGCAACGTGAGAACTCCGCGGATGCCGCCTCCATCGAGTGCGAGCAGTTTGCGCGGACGCTTAGTCTTGTACCTCTCCTCCAAAGGGCCCCAAAGAGACATGTTGAGCATTCCTTTCGTCCTATTCTAATCGGTGTTTTCAGTGCCGTCCGGGTAGTGAAGTTTGAGGTAATGAATTAGTCGAAGAATGTCGCCATCCTTCATCTGAATGCGCGCCGTTATCGGAAAGACTCCCCAGCCCGCGGTCTCCAGCTTAAACTTCTCGGCCCTATTGGACGCCGTGCGAACGGGTTCGGGAAAGCTAGGGTCCAGAATCCATTGAACAAGGTCCACTCGATCCAGGTCATTTTCGCTTCCGTCGACCCAAACTGCCCACTTCCACCACTTACCGCCTTCATATTTCTCCGACTGTCGTATTTCCAACTGTTGAGACATGCTATTACCCTCAAGCTAGATTTTTACCGACACTGCATCGACCGACGACCAGCCGGAGCTGAATTTAGTTTGGCCGTTCATAACTCCTTCGACGTCTACAAGAGTGCGCCGGGAAACCCCGCTTACGTTTAGGTAGAATCCCTGATTGACGACTTCCAATCGCCCTGGCCGAAACTCCGACTCGACATCTCGTTCCAGCGTCCGATAGCGAATGACAAAATTCCGAGGATCCAATCGCCATTCGTGTATGTTTCTCGTTAGAGTTTCTGTCATGGGTTCAAGCCTGATTCTGCGGATATTCTTTCTCCCCAACGTCTCCACTAGTTTTGCCACACAACCGAGCCTATCGTTCTGCTGGAGCGGAACGTAGACGAGTTCGCCCAGTAGTGCGTTCGGAACCCTCACGTTCTCTTCACGCACCGGAATGACCGACTTTTCCTTAGCGAGACCGTAAAGTAACTCGTTCTGCACCCACAGGTGTGAGTTGAAATCCCCGGTGCTCTCCGGGTCGCGAATGGTCAGGAAACCCACGACTGCATCCGACTTATCAATCCGCGATTTGACTTCCATCTGCAACTGGGTGCCATACATGTCCTCGCCGGTGCTCACGACGAATCCCATACCCTTGAGAATGGGAAAGACATGCGTTTTTATCCAACTGTCTCGCTCGTTGTAGCCGAAACCGACAAAGACGTTCATAAGTTTTACTCCCGAAGTGTGAAAAATCCGGTTCTACTGGATTCGAATCGGAGTTACCGTAAGCGAGTGTGCAGGAAGCAGGAGACTCGAAATAATTCGAGCATTGTTGGAACGGCCGGAGGTTATTCCGTTCTTTCCCGGAAGTCAAGACGAGAGTTTCCGACGATAAAATCGGCGAGCAACGCGAGCGAGAACTAAGGCGTGACGCGGCGAGTACGAGTCGCGTTCTTGGGTGCGGTTTCGACGCCCGACGCCGATTTCGAAACTGCCTTTTCCGCCAGCTCGGCCTGTTCGTAAGGATCCAATCGGGCAAAAACATAAAACGGTTCCCCCGATCTGATCATGCCGAGATAGCGAAAAGTGTTTCGCAAGACCTCGCCGGCTTTTAAGGACGCGATCTGCGGCGGGCTTGAACCGAAGAGGATGCGGAACTCATTTCCTGCAACTGCTTCCAGTTCAGGTAGATAATCATTGTTACTTTCGCGCGCAAGGCGAATGGCCATCTGTCGCAACGCTTTTATTCGATTGGAATTGCGGCGGTAATAACCTCGACTAACTTCGTGACGGCTGGCGCGATCGTCGACGACCTCCTGCTCGTTTCGCAGGTAGCCAAGGTAGGCGCGAACAACCGGTCCAAACTCTTCGTCCGACGGAGCTTGTGAGTCCTGGGCCTGAACACACCAAACCGCAAAAAGGCCGACAATCAGAAGAGCCGGTAATCTTCTCTTGAGCATTGCCATGGTTTGCGCCTGGCCCAGTTTATCCTATTTTGCTTGCGACCGGCGATTATAGCAGGAGCCTTGATGACAAAATTGCACAGGTCTGTCGGCAATGTTACATTGATCTTCGTTTTCCGTTAAGCGGCATGGCTTCCCCTGATTTCCAACTTCCAGCAAGCAATTACAACATCGCGCTCGGCGTCTGCGGCGGGATCGCCGCGTATAAAGCGGTCGAGGTGTTGCGCGGTTTGCAGCGCGCCGGATGCGTGGTCCGCGTCGCGATGACAAAACGCGCCTGCGAGTTTGTTCAGCCGCTTACATTTCGCGCCCTGTCCGGTTCGCACGTCGTCGTCGACGACTACGCTCCCGATAATCCAGATCCGATTGCCCACATCACTTTTTCGCAAACAACCGACCTTTTGATCGTCGCGCCCGCAACAGCAAACATCATCGCTAAGTTTGCCCACGGGATTGCCGACGACTTTCTGAGTTCGACGTACCTCGCGTGTTCAGCGCCCGTGCTGGTTGCGCCGGCAATGAACACGACGATGTGGGAACATCCCGCTACACAACGCAATCTCGATCAACTTCGAGCTGACGGCGTTCACATCATGGAACCCGACGCGGGCGAGATGGCCTGCGGAACGATTGGTCCAGGCCGCTTGAGCGAACCGGAGCAAATCGTCGCGGCAGCACTCGAGATACTCGGATCCGCAAACAAAAAGGATTTGACCGGCGAGCGAATCGTAATCACGGTTGGCGCAACTCGAGAAGAGATCGACCCGGTAAGATTTATCTCCAATCGTTCATCCGGCAGAATGGGCTTTGCACTCGCAGAGGCGGCAGTAAAACGAGGCGCCGAGGTGACGGTCGTGAGGGGCATTACGACTGTAGCCCCACCCGCCGGTGTGAAGGTCGTGAAGGCATTGTCTGCGGAAGAGATGTCGCGCGCCGCGGCGAGCGAGACTGGAAACGCGTCAGTGTTTATCGGCGCCGCTGCTGTCGCCGATTATCGTCCCGTGCAACGAGCCAGTGAGAAGATCAAGAAGTCGCAGGATTCCGTGACGTTGACGCTGGAATTAACACCCGACGTCCTGTCGCAGGTTTCAGCAGCGCGTTCCAATGGCATGTTGGTGATTGGATTTGCGGCGGAAACCGAGAACATTATTGAAAATGCAGTGAAGAAACTAAAGACCAAGAACCTGGATGCGATAATCGCAAACGACGTCTCGCGCGCCGATGCCGGTTTCGATGTGACGACGAATGCGGTGGTAATCATCACGAAGAACGGCGCGCCCGTCGAGTTGCCGGTAATGTCAAAACGTGACGCCGCGAACCGTATCCTGGACGTAATCGTTGACCTCAGATCTCATGGGAACTGAATTCGTCGATTTAGTAACCGAAACCAAAAAATGTTTGCAGCACCTGCGCGAATTAGGCGTGGAGGGGATTCGGTTTCCCGAAATACCTGAACCGGTAAGTACAACCGAAACATTCGAGAAGATCCACGCGGAGATCGGCGACTGCACACGCTGCCCACTGCACGAGGAACGGACGCACGTGGTCCACACCGAAGGCAATCGAAAGGCGCGTTTGATGTTCGTCGGCGAAGCCCCGGGCGCTGACGAAGACGCACAGGCACGACCGTTCGTCGGCCGCGCCGGCCAGTTGCTCACCAAAATCATCGAAGCGATTGGAATGAAACGCGAAGACGTGCTGATCGGAAACGTCAACCGCTGCCGCCCGCCAGGTAACCGGCCGCCCATGCCGGATGAAGTAGCGGCGTGCAAGCCGTTTCTACTGCGCGAGATCGCCGTGGTCCAACCGAAGGTGATCGTCGTGCTGGGTAACACCGCAACCAAAAACCTGCTCGACACACGCGAAGGCATCACCAAGTTGCGCGGGAATTTTCAGGACTACAAAGGGATTCCGGTGATGCCGACGTTCCATCCCGCGTACCTGCTGCGCGATCCGTCGAAAAAACGCGAAACCTGGGAAGATCTGAAGAAAGTACGCGACTACCTGGATAATCCGTGACGAACATTCAAAGCGAACCTCACGACGCTGGAGCCGCCTCAACCCCCGCGTTTGCTGAAGTGGCAATGCCGCTTCACGTATTTCAGACCTTCACTTATCGACTCAGTCCCGAGTTGAGTGCGCAAGCAGTAGTCGGTGCGCGCGTCGTCGTACCTTTGGGACGAAAGCTCGTCAACGGCTACATCGTCGCGCTGGTCGACGAACTTCCGCCGAACCTCGCCGAAATCGATATCAAGGACGCACAGAGCCTCGTGGATCTGGAACCGGTTTGCAGTCCGGAGATCCTGCAACTGGCGCGCTGGGTGGCAGACTACTACGCCTGCCCGTTGGGCGAAGTTATCAAAGCCGCGTTGCCGCCGGGTATGACGCCCTCGACAAAGCACGCTTTCGTCAAACCGAAGTTGCGACGATTCGTTCGTTTGATCGACTCAGACCAACAGAAACTGACCGAAGCCCAGGCCCGTGTCATTCAAACTCTCGCGCAGAACGGACCAACTTCGCTGCAAACACTCTGTGAGACGGCAAACGTTGGTGCATCGACTGTTGCTTCACTCGCGAAGAAAGGTCGCGTCGAGATCTACGATGAGGCCGTTCGTCGCGACCCACTTGCGCACGCGTCAAGTCAAAAAAGAGAAGCGTTTACGTTGACGGACGCGCAGTCTGGTGTTCTCGACGAAATCGAACGACAGATTGCCCGCGGAACCTATGGCGCCTTCTTGCTCCACGGTGTAACCGGCAGCGGCAAGACGGAAGTTTACATTCGAGCGATGCGCAACGCGCTCGGTCTCAACCGTTCCTCGATGATGCTGGTGCCCGAGATCGCTTTGACGCCGGTGTTCTCCCATCGACTGCGCGCGGAGTTTGGAGATCAAGTGGCGATCTTTCACTCGTCGTTGCAGAAGGGCGAACGTTACGACGAGTGGACACGGGTGAAGAACGGCGAGGCCCGGATCGTGATCGGAACGCGCTCGGCTGTCTTTGCGCCCGTGCAGAACCTCGGACTGATCGTCGTCGACGAAGAACACGAATCGAGTTACCGGCAGCAGGAGTCGCCCTACTACAACGCCCGCGACACCGCGATCGTGCGGGCGCAAAAAGAGTCGGCGACTGTCGTACTCGGTTCGGCGACACCTTCTCTCGAGTCGTTTTATAACGCGCGTCACGGGAAGTACGCGTTGCTTGCTTTGCCGGAACGAGTTGGCGCACGCCCTATGGCCGACGCGACGATCATCGACATGCGTAACGTCTTTGCGCGTCATGGCAAGCCCCGGGTCCTTTCCGACGAACTGCTGGAAGCGATACGCGAGACTCACGCGCGTCACGAGCAATCGATCATCCTGCTGAACCGACGCGGCTATTCGCGATTCATTCTTTGCCGCTCGTGTGGTGAGACGATTCAGTGTCCTAACTGCGACGTTACTCTCACGTATCACCGCAGCGAGCGCGTGATGGTCTGCCATTATTGCAACCACCGGCAGGCCGTGCCGCGCGTGTGCCCCGCGTGCGAAAAGAAATACATCTACTACGTCGGCGAAGGCACCGAGCAATTGGAAGAGATGCTGACGCAGTTCTTCCCGGCACTGCGCGTGGCGCGTATCGATCGCGACACGACAGCGCGGCGCAAAGTGTTTGAGAAATCGCTGTCCGACTTTAGCGCCGGTGAGATCGATACGCTGGTTGGGACGCAGATGCTGGCGAAAGGGCACGACTTTCCGAACGTGACGCTCGTGGGTGTGGTGTCAGTTGACACGGGTCTGGCGTTGCCGGACTTCCGTTCAGCGGAACGAACTTTTCAACTGATCACGCAAGTGGCGGGACGCGCTGGACGCGGCGATCGCCCGGGCAAGGTGTTGATTCAAACCTACCATCCGTATCACTACGCGCTGCGGCACGCCTGCGCCCAGGACTACGAAGCCTTTTACAACGAAGAGATCAATTATCGTAGAAATCACTCGTATCCGCCGTTTGTCGCGCTCGCGAGCCTGCTCGTGCATGGACCGGATCTGGGTCGGGTGCGAAACGACAGTCTGGAGCTGCGAAAGCAACTCGACGTCGCGAACGAAGATCGCAAGTGCCGCATACTGGGTCCGGCGCCGGCGCCGCTGGCGCGGTTGAAAGGCGAGCATCGTTTTCAGCTTCTAATCAAATCGCGAAGTCGCAAACAGGTACGACAGATCGCGGACGCCGCACTCAAAGCAATGTCGGAGAAAGGCATCAATCCGCGCTCCGTCAACCTTGAAATAGATCCAGTATCAATCATGTGAGCGGGTGCGCTAAACTCCGCGCATGAAACTTTCAGAACTCGCCGCGCTGACCGGCGCCCGCCTCGAAGGAACAACAAACGACGTCGAAATTACTGGAGCCGCCGGATTGGACGAGGCGACGGAAGGTCATGTCACATTCCTGGCCAACCCGCGCTACACGCCGCGCGTGAACACGACGCGCGCGTCTGCTATCTACCTCAACGAAGACGCCACCACCGAGCGAGAAATCGCGATACTGCGCACTAAAGACCCGTATCTCGCCTACACGCGCGCGCTCCGGATCTTCTATCCCGAACTTGAATTTGAACCGTCGATCCATCCAACCGCGGTCATCGATCCCACGGCGCGACTCGCCGCGAACGGCGTCGCGGTCGGCGCCCACAGCGTGATTGGTCGCAACGTTCAAATTGGTCCAGGCGTCACGATCCATCCGAACGTAACGGTCTACGACGACGTCACGATCGGCAGCGGATCAGTGATCCACTCCGGCGTCGCTTTACGCGAGCGGACAGTGATCGGCGAACGAGTGATCGTGCATAACAATTCGGTGATCGGATGCGACGGTTTTGGTTACGCGAAAGACGAAGAACGCCGCTGGCTCAAGATCCCGCAGGCGGGTCGCGTAGTTATTGAGGACGACGTCGAGATCGGCGCAGGCACGACAATCGATCGCGCGTCGGTGGGCGAGAGTCGCATCGGACGGGGTTCGAAGATCGACAACCTGGTCCAGATCGGACATTCGTGCACGGTTGGCGAAGATTCACTGCTCTGTGCGCAAGTTGGACTGGCTGGGAGTTCGCACATCGGAAGCCGCGTGATTTTGGCGGGTCAGGCAGGCGTCGCGGGTCACTTAAAAATCGGCGACGACGTCGTGCTGACCGCCAAGAGTGCGACCAGTCACGACATTCCAGCGGGTAAAGTTATTTCGGGAATTCCGGCGTTTGATAATCGCGACTGGCTGCGATCGACAGCCGCGTTCCGCAGGTTAGGAGACATTCAACGAACGGTGCGCGAACTGGAACGCCGTATGAAAGACACGGACTCTAAGTAATAGCGCCGCCGTCGACAATCACGACTTCGCCGTTCATAAAACTATTCCGCTCGCTCACCATGAACGCCGCATACTCGGCGAGCTCTTCGGGTCGTCCGAGCCGTCCGGCAGAAGTCCAGAAATCGTGCATCTGAAGTAAACGATCGGGAAGCGCCTGGGCCAGATCCGTGTCGAAGATCCCTGCGGCAATCGCATTGACCCTGACGCCAAACGTTGCCGCTTCGCGCGACAGACATTTCGTGAACCCGATCATCGCGGCTTTCGACGTCGCGTAGTGGACCGCCGTCGGCAGCGCTCGCATTGCGCCGATCGACGTGATGTTTAGAATAATTCCTTTGCGCTGCCGAATCATTTGCTTGTAGATCGGCTTGGTTACCGCGAAAAGACTGTCGACGTTCGTGTGGATCACTTCGTCCCACGCGCGATCGGTAGTGGTTGCGAAGTTGTCGCCGCGATTGATGGCGGCGTTGTTGACGAGAATATCGATCCCGCCCCACTTCTCGACCAGCTCTCTCGTCATTTTCTTCATCCCGACGCGATCGACAACCGAGACCTTTGCATTGAACGCTCGCCGGCCATGAGCTTCGATCTTGCGATCCATTTCGAGCGCCAGGTCGTCGCGAGAGTTATAACTAAAAGCCACGTCGGCGCCTTCGCGCGCGAAGATCTCGCACATTGCCGCACCGATGCCACGCGTTCCTCCAGTGATGAACGCCCTCTTTCCCTCAAGCAAAAGACTCACTCAGTTATGTTTTCTCCTAATCTTTAGCCACGAAGAGGCACAAAAAACACAAACCCTTCTACCTCGTCGTTAAACCTTCTGCCCTCTGTGCCTTTTGTACTCTTTTGTGCCTTTTGTGGTTACGCAGAGGCTACTTCACTCAAAACTGCGTTTTCAGGCTGTGGAATCAGTGCCGCGATCTCTTCAACAATATGCCGTGTGGCGTTGGGAATGGCCAGGCCGACTGTGGCCGCGCGCAGCCGCGAATAGTGCAACTCGTCTTCGACCATACGACGGACCACGGGCACGACGTCGCTGGGCCGCCTGAGCATCACACCCGCGCCACGCTGCGCGATCAGATTTGCCGTCCCAGCTTCCTGCGGCATCGGCTCGGTGATCAAGTCGGCGATAATCGGAACGCGACAGGCAAGCGCTTCGAAGGTCGTCAAGCCGCCGAGTTTCGAGATCATCACGTTGGCCGCATTCATCAACTTTTCGATCTCGTCGGAATAACCGATGACTTTTATTGGAAACGGCGCGTCGAGTGCAATCGTTTCCGCGACGGCGCGAAGGTCTTCATTCTTGCCGGCGAGGAAAATCGCCTGCACGTCCAACTCGCCGCGCACCAACTCACGGAAGATCTGCGGAATGTTACCTCCGCCTACCCACCCCGCGTTGACGAAAACTGTGAACTTCTCCGGATCCAATCCCAGTGCGCGTCGCGCAGCCTGCGCCGCTTCTTCACCCGGCCAGGCAAACTTAGGATGGACCGGCATGCCCGAGATCTTGATGCGCTCGGGCGCGACACCGTAATCGATCAATTGCCGTCGTGCGTCCTCACTTGCGACCAGGTAAAGCGTGACCGCATCGCACGCCCACCCCTTCCAAAAGCCGTAACAGGGATCAGTCACAACGGAAACCAGCGGCACACGATCGGCGAGGCCCAAGTCCTTTAGCACGCGTCCGAAAATATGCTGCGTCAACGGATGAACGCTGACAACGATGTGCGGACACCAGCGCTCGAAAAGCTCACGCACGTAACCAACGCATCGTTTGTGAAAGAACTGGCGCGTATCGGGACGGATGCGGTTGATGAACCAGTAGTAGTACTTCATCCAGTGCTGGCGGTTGCGAAGAATCCAGTTGTAAAGCCTGACCAGCTTTTCCGCGAGGTGATGCGACTCTTCCACCGCGCGCACGACGCGCACAGCATACGATTCACCGTCGAAAAACTTCTGCACTCCCGCAACGATCGCTGCAGCCGCGGAACGATGCCCCCCGCCCGTGTCGGACGAGATGATCAGAATTTTCGGTATGCGCGGTTGCGAGGACATCGGTATTTGGGCTTTTGGTCCCTTCGTTCTTCCTGCTGTATCTCTTCGTCCTGGGTCTCGTTCTTCGTCCTGAGTCTCGTTCTTCGTCCTGGGTCTCGTTTCCTACTTGTGCCTCTTGTCCTTTCTTGTGCCTCTTTGTGGCTAAATCTTGTGCCTCTTTGTGGCTAAAACCCTTCCGCCGTTATCCCCTCAGGCTGCGGA
>CBFGMX010000159.1:0-12910 GCA_965649955.1 uncultured bacterium | reverse complement strand
AGGACCTACCTCACGGCCAGCCGCAGAGTTCCGGTCGAAACGGCTTTTCGAGAAACACTTCAACGGACCCCGCGGCACGCAATCGTTCGACAAATGCGCGTTCGGCGATGCGAGTCTCGGCTGATTGAAGATAGCTGATGATCGAGTCCTTCGTTTGCGCGAAATCACCGCTCACGCGTTCCTTGTTCTGCTCGAAGAAGAGGCGCGCTTGTTCTTCCGTCACCGGCTTCGGTTTTACTTCGGCTTCGAGTAATGCGGTCGTGGTTATTTTTCGGCGCGCTGCTTCCTGGGTCAAAAGCGTGTCGTTGATGTTTAAGTCGAGCTCGTTTCGGCGGAGCTCGTACACCTTTTCCTGCACCTCAAAAATCAACGGCTCGAGCGAGTCTTCGACGTAGCCCGCGGTGATGTCTGTGCCGTTTACCGTGGCGACCACTTGCGCGCGTTCGGCTGCCGTCTTCGCGGGGGCCGGCTGCGGAACCTTCACGACCGTGGCGCTCGCCGCGCGCAGCCCGTCGGCAAACTTTTTCGCCTCAACGCGCTGTCGGTCCTCAGTGAGATAGCGAAGGATGTCTTCTTTGACCGAGCTGAAGTCACCCTGGATTTGTGACTTGTTCTGGTCGAAAAACGTTTGCACTTCCGCCTGAGTCGGTCGTTTTACTTTCGCTACGACCTCGAGCTCCAGCAGTTTCGCGGTGGTGATTCCGCGTTTCTCGGCTTCCGCCGTGAGAAGTTTCGAGTTGATGATCAGGTCCAACTCTCGTTTACGCGCCTCGACGACCTGCCGCTGAAGGTTGCGAACCGATTCACCGGTGGCTTTTTCGATATCGCGGGAGCTGATCGTAACACCATTGACGACCGCCAGCGTGGCCGGGAGCACTTGCGACTCACACGCACATTCTTCGGCAACAGTTCGAGTTTGGGTTTGAGCCAGAGTAGGCAACGACAACAGCACGACAGCAAGAATCGCCAATGCTAGTTTCATGATTTGTCTCCTTGTTGAGGTCACAGTTGGACCATGTCTTAGCAAGCTTCGTGCTAGAGAAGTATTGAACCCCAGCAGCAATTTTCGCTCAGCGAGCTGCGGAAAAGCCCGCAGCAACTGAGAAGGTTTCCGCTTTTTTCCCATGTGCGGATGGTAAATCAACAACAAAGATCGGGTTTAACTGTTCGGTTAATAAAGGTGTACGAGAGTTGCAGGATGGCTTGCAGCCTCGTATTTAGCTCATGAACCAGCGACAACCTAAAAGCATATTAATCGTCGACGACGACATCAGCGTGACAGACTCATTGCGTTTGTTTCTCACGGATGCCGGATTTCAGGTTTTGACCGCGCACAACTTTTCGCGGGCAAGCGCGATCTTCGCCGACACGCAATTCGACCTGGTTATCACCGATCTCTGCCTGCCGGACGGCACCGGAATCGACGTCATCACGCACGTAAAGACGGAAGCTCCGGAAACGGAAGTCATTCTGATGACTGGACATGGCTCGTTGGACATAACTATTGAGGCCATAAAGCGCGGCGCCTACTACTATCTCGAAAAGCCCTGCATGCCCGACAGATTGCACGCTCTCGTTAATCGCGCGTTGGAAGTTGCGACGTTGAAGCGTGAGAATGAGAGTCTTAAACGAACGTTGAGCGGCGGCGCTGAAGCGTTTGGAATGATTGGGCGCCACCCGAAGTTGCACCAGATTATCCAGACGATTCGGACCGCAGCACCTTCAGATGCTTCCGTGTTGATCGAAGGCGAAAGCGGAACCGGCAAGGAGTTGATAGCAGCGGCCTTTCACGCGCAGAGTCAGCGTGCCTCAGGATCGTTTATCCGTATTAACTGTGCCGCGATACCACACGAGCTGATCGAGTCAGAGTTGTTCGGGTACCGGAAAGGCGCATTCACCGGAGCTGACCGCGACAAGCGTGGATTGATCGAAGCGGCGAGCGGCGGCACGCTGCTGCTCGACGAGATCGCCGAGATGCCCGCGCATCTTCAAACCAAACTGTTGCGCGTGTTACAGGAACGAAAGGTTCGGCGCGTCGGCGATGAACGCGAGATCGACGTCAGTTTTCGTTTGTTATCCGCCACGAATCGCAACACCATCGCTTTGCTCGACGAAGGCTTGTTGCGGAAGGACCTCTATTTTCGGATCAGCACGATCAAGATCAAGGTGCCGCCGTTGCGGGAGCGACTCGACGACGTTCCACTGCTTGCCAGGCACTTTCTCGATCGCTTCAACGTTCAGTACAGCAAGAGCATTCGAGACCTTTCACCAGCAGCGGTGCAACGCCTGCTGCGTTACAACTGGCCCGGAAACATTCGCGAACTGGAAAGCGTGATTGAACGGGCAGTGCTGTTCTGCTGCGGAAAACAGTTGGAACCTGATTGCCTGCCGGAGGAGTTTCAGCGTCCAGGCCTCAACAACTCGTCGTTTGTGATTCCACCGTTACTGCCAATGGAAGAGATCGAGCGCGAAGCAATTCTACAAACACTCGAGCGCACCGCAGGCAATGTGAGACGAAGTGCCCAAATCCTTCATTTCCCCCGCCCCACCTTCTACCGCAAACTCAAAAAACTCGGCATCACCGTACAGCGCCACGCGTAAAGCCTTCCCGCAAAAGTCCTTTTTGCAGCCGATGCGAACCGCTTTTAGGTCAAAGCGCCGTGCGTAGCTCCGTGGTCCAACCATGATTCAGCCTGAGCCATAGTCCGAACCGATGTCTCATGCTGAGACATACTAAACACCGATCTGTGGTCCAAATGCGCGTGGCCTGCTTATTGCAGCGTGTCGACCCAAACTCACTCGAGAGACCTCGAGCGTGGTCCATGTCAGACCGAAAACGCGGAGGAAAGGAAGATGAAAACCAAATACTACTTGCACCGCAGGAGAAAACTCTCCTTATTGCTCTTTTTGTCCTCGCTATTACTTTTACTACCGGCCCTAAGTGTTCAGGCACAGACGACCGAGATCGTGCCTATCGACGACGGCAGCATCATCGTATGGCCGACGCCCACGCCAACACCTTCGACCGTTTGCAGCCGCACCATCAAAGCCAGTGTGGTCGCGCTTGATCAGGCAATCATGTACAACCGCCTCGGAGCAGTGAATCCGGGCGGCATGATCTACGCCCTCAAGAGCGACGTGGTGGCGATCGATGCGGCGAAAGGAATTGTCGCCGGCAACGTTCGGTTGCGGCCCGATAAGAGGCCAAGGCCGATCGTGTTGCGCATGAACAGCGGCGACTGTCTGCAAATAACTTTCACCAACCTTTTAACCAGCCTGCCACACGACGATCAACCAGCGACTCGTTTCGCCGGTGTTCACGTAATTGGCATGGAGCTGGTTGGCGGCATAACTTCCGACGCTTCGAACGTCGGCAAAAATGTACCCAGCCTCGTAGGTCCCGGTGGGACGAAGATCTACACCTTCACCGGAACCCGTGAGGGAAACAACCTGATGTACAGCACGGCCGCCACCACCAGCGGCGAAGGCGATGGTGGTACGTTGCCGATGGGACTGTTTGGCAGCGTCAACGTCCAGGCCAAAGGGGCTGAGTGGTATCGTTCACAGGTTACCGCTGCTGACCTGAAGTTGGCTCAAACCGGCACCACGCCGGCAGGACAGCCGATCATCAATTACGACGCCGTGTATCCGGTAGGGCATCCGAAGGCCGGTAAACCGATCCTCAAGATGCTTAATGGCGACACAATTGTTCATACGGACCTGAACGCGATCATCACCGGTCCGAATAAAGGTCGCTTTCCGGCAGGCACGTTCAAGCTCAACCCAACCGAACCGGATCGCGAGCGGCCTTTCCGTGAGTTCACCGTGATCTATCACGATGAGATCAAAGCGATTCAGGCGTTTCCGCAGTTTCAGGATCCGGTCCTCAAACATACGCTACACAGCGTCCGCGACGGATTCGCCATCAACTACGGCGTTGCCGGCGTAGGCGCAGAGATTCTCGCCAACAGGCTCGGCGTTGGACCAATGTTCCAATGCACGGAATGCAAGTTTGAAGAATTCTTCCTTTCGTCATGGACCATCGGCGATCCGGCACAGATAGTTGATAAACCCGCCAATACCACCGACGCAAACGGAAAACTGATTACCGGGAGGAAAGCCACCAAAGTCTTGTATCCCGACGATCCTTCCAACGTGCATCACAGCTACATCGGCGACCCGGTGAAAATGAGAGTCGTTCACGCGGGACCGAAGGAGCACCACGTCCACCACCTGCATGCGCATCAATGGTTACAAACTCCTGACGACGATAATTCAACTTATCTCGACAGCCAGAGTCTTGGACCAGGCTACGCATTCACTACTGAAATCGTCCACGGCGGAACCGGCAACCGTAACCAAACGGTTGGCGATTCAATCTTCCACTGCCACTTCTATCCCCACTTTGCACAGGGCATGTGGGAACTGTGGCGCGCGCATGACGTGTTCGAAACAGGCACCGTGCTGGATGCGAACGGCCGTCCGGTCGCTGGATCTCGCGCTCTACCTGACGGAGAAATCCTGGCAGGAACACCGACGCCCGCCATCGTGCCCCTGCCCACACTGGCAATGGCGCCGATGCCAACTGCCGCGTTGCCGGGTTACCCGTTCTTCGTTCCGGCAGTCGCGGGCCATCGCCCGCCGAAACCGCCGCTCGACACCGTCGATGACGGTGGCTTGCCGAGACACATCATCACCGGCGGCACAGCAGCAAGCGTCGAGACCCGTCTCGACTTCAGCAAAGTACTGCTAACCGCTGTGGCGCAGAAGCTTGCCGAGACCGGCACGGCTGCGGAAGTAGCTGCGATGGTCTATCACGAACAACGGCTGCACGCGAGCTTCAAACCTGATGGTACGGCAGGCAACTTCGTGCTGAACGGACTGCCACGCAAACCCGGCGCTCCTTTCGCCGATCCCTGCATCACCAGCGCTGGCCTCGCGACTGGAACTCCCCGCACCTACAAAGCGGCCGCGTTCCAACTCGACATAAAATTGAACAAGGCTGGCTGGCACTTCCCGCAGTCGCGCATCCTGGCCCTCTGGGCTGATGTAGATGCGATGAGGGCCGGGACCAAACCACCGGAACCGTTCTTCTTCCGGGCTAATACCAACGATTGCATCACCTTCCATCACACTAACCTGGTGCCGGGAGTGTACGAGCTGGACGACTTCCAGGTCCGTACACCGACCGACATCATCGGACAACACATCCATCTCGTGAAGTTTGACGTCACTTCGTCAGACGGTTCCGGCAATGGTTTCAACTACGAAGACGGAACATTCAGTCCCGACGAAGTAATCGAACGCATTCACGCGATTCGCAAACAGAATGCGTGCGTCGGGAGAGATTCAGGTGACACTCGCGACGGCACGTTTACCTGTCCGGTTGCGAAGGCCCACCCATTCTTCCGCACGCTGGGCGCTCAGACCACAATCCAACGCTGGTTTGCGGACGACGTGCTTAACAACAACAAGATCGACCGTACGCTCCGTACCGTGTTTACCCACGATCACTTTGGACCATCGACTCATCAACAGGCTGGGCTCTACGCTGGTTTGGTGATCGAGCCGACCGGTTCGGTGTGGAAGGATCCGGAAACGGGCGCCACAATGGGATCGCGCGCACTTGATGGTGGTCCAACAAGCTGGCAGGCGGTGATCATCGAAAAAGATCCCTCGCTTAGTCACCGTGAATTTTTGTTTGAGTTCGCGGACTTCCAGCTCGCCTATGAAGCCGGTGCGGGCGTTGACGCCAACGGAAATCCGATTCCGGACCCGAATGGCGTGATCAACCCGCCCGTCAAGAAGGAAGTCGGTTTGCCTTTCATCGTCGAGAACGCCGATGTTTGTCCCGGTGGAGTTCCACTTCCATGTCCGGAAGCAATCTCTGCCGCCGACCCCGGAACGATGAGTGTTAACTACCGGAATGAGCCCGTGCCATTACGCGTGCGGGATCCCAACACGAACACGCAAGCGGCGGGCGCCGCCGGTGACTTGTCCAAGGTCTACAAGTCGAATGTCTGGCGCGCTGACCCGGCGTTCAATGTTCAACCGACGTTCTATCCTGCGTTAACAAGAGGAGTGCACCCGGGCGACCCGTTCACTCCACTTCTGAGAGCATACGAAAACGACAAAGTTCAGATTCGTATCCTCGTCGGAGCACACGAAGAAACGCACAACCTGACGATCAACGGTCATAAGTGGCTGCATCAGCCAGGTACGCCGCAAGACCCGCTCGCAATCAACAACTCGGGTTACAGAAATTCGCAGGTGGCCGGTATCTCCGAACACTTCGAGTTTCTCACCGGCAAGGAATCGGTGCTGGGCAATCGTCCCTTCGTCGATTACCTCTACCAGAACAGCGCGGCTGTTGATGGCCAGTGGAACGGAGTCTGGGGAATCTTCAGAGTCTACAACGGCCGTCGTGGCCTGTTGGCAGACCTGCTATCGTTGCCCAACAACCTGGAGGGCGCGGCGCAACTGTCAACCAACGACGAGTCGTTCCCACCCGATCCGGAGTTTCCGAATGGTGTGACTGACTACAAAGACACCACTGATACTTCGGTCACGTCGGACACGACGATCACAACCGACACACGGTTGATGTCAAGCGACATGATCGCCACCACGACTTCGACCACGACTGGCACAACGGCCGAATCGACGACTACGTCTGAGGGTACCGCGCTCATCGGGGGTGAACTCACCCTCAGCTCGACCATCGTCACCGCGCTTCCAACTGACTTCGCTACCGGCAAATCCATAGCGACCGGTATCTGTCCGTTGAACGCACCAAGAAGAAACATCAGCGTCACTGCGGTCAGTGCAGCAGCACTGCCCGGAGGGAAGCTGATCTACAACAGCCGCGCCGGTAACGGAGGCGCACTCAACGATCCGACTGCGATCATGTACTTCCGCAGTTCGGACATTGACGCCTACGGCAAGGTCAAGGCTGGGGTTCCCATCGAACCGCTCGTGGTCCGCGCAAGGGCAGGGGAATGTATCAACTTCTCGTTGGTAAACAAGCTGCCGAAAGTCTTGCCGGATCTTGCAGGCTTCAACACGATGACGAACCTGCTGTTCCACTTCAATGCTAATCAGGTGAGACCATCGAATCAGGTTGGCCTGCACCCGCAACTGCTCGCTTATAACGTAGCGAACAGTGACGGGAAGAACGTAGGCTTCAATCCAAACCAGACGGTTGGACCAGGCGGCATCGCCCGGTACACGTGGTACGCCGGCGACGTTATTGTCAACGGCTTCCAGCGAATCGCGACCCCGATCGAGTTTGGCGCGACAAGCCTGATTTCGTCCGACCCAATCAAGCACAGTAATAAAGGCGCGATTGGCTCACTGATCATCGAACCCCAGGGCTCGACGTGGGTTGAAGATGCTGGTTCGCGAGCACAGGCGACGGTCACCAAATCCGATGGCACGTCGTTCCGTGAATTCGTGCTTCAGTTCCAGACCGACATCAACATGAGGTTCGCAGACGGCACACCAGTGCCAAACCTCGGTGGTCCGGAAGGCGCCGAAGACGCTGAAGACTCGGCGCAGAAGGCGATTAACTATCGCACAGAGCCGCTTTGGAAGCGCATGAATTACGCTCCTCAAACGGACTTTACGACGACGCGGAATTTCGACTTCACCAACGTGTTGACCAACGCGCAGGTGGGAGGCGATCCGCAGACTCCGATATTCACAGCCAAAGCCGGCCAACAGGTCCGGTTCCGGATACTGAATGCCAATGGTCACGCACGCAATAACGTGTTCAATCTCCATGGCCACTTCTGGCAGGAGGAACCGTATGCCAATAGGTCTAAGATCATTGGCAACAACCCTCTGTCAGAATTTAAGGGTGCCCAGTATGGAATTGGACCGTCGTCGCATTACGAGGTGATTCCAGTGAATGGTGCGGGTGGGTCGCGTCGAATTACCGGCGACTTCCTGTATCGCACACAGGTTTCCATTATGTTCGACGGCGGGATCTGGGGTATCTTCCGCGTAACGCCGTAGACGCATAGGCCGTTCGGTGTGGCCCGGTTTGCGGCTGGAGGGGGTGGCTCTTTATGGGCCACCCCTGATTTTTTCGCAACGCCAAGGAATTTTCCCCACTTTAAATAAAGCACATAGCTGACTTTGCTGTGTTTCTTGCAGGCACAACGGTTGCACAGGCAAGGCCAATCACCCCGAGTATAAGGAGTGCGACAATGCAACGACCCGCCCACCAAAAATTGATTCTTATGATCGGTGTCCTTTTACTGTTTGCAACAGCGGTACAGGCACAGAACACAAAACAGAAGATCGTCGAGCAGGGAATTGCGATCGAGTTCACAGCCGATCCAATTACCCAGAACGCAAAGACGATCAGGGCCGCGGAAGACGTCAACGTGAAGTTCACGGTCACGGACACGACGACAGGCACACCCGTTAAAGGACTCGGCCTTTCCGCCTGGATCAACATGCGGCCGAAAGACAAGGCGACCGAGCCGGCGCAATGCCGCGAGAAGATCCAGTCGTACCTGACCGGAAGCATGCGCGCGCGTCCCGACGTCGATCTCAATTCCTACTACGTGTTGGCGCTGAACAAGAGTGCGGACATTTCAGTCATCGATCCTCTGCTGGGATTCGGCGGGAGCAAGCTGTTCACGCTCGTGATGATGAAGAGTCCCGGTGAAGACTGGCTGCTGACCCGCAACGGCGAAACGCTCTTTGTCACCTTGCCGCTGATTAACCAGGTTGCGGTGATCAGTACGCGAACCTGGAAGGTCACCAACTACGTCGAAACCGGAGTCAAACCGACTCGCATCGTCGCACAGCCGGACCAGCAATACATCTGGGTCGCCAACGAGGGCGATGACAAGACCGGCGGCGTCACGGTGATCGAGACCGCGACTCTGAAGGTCGCCGCGAAGATTCCGACCGGCGCGGGTTTGCACGACCTCGCTCTTAGCAATGACAACCGGTTTGCGTTTGTGTCCAACCGTGAAAGTGGAACTGTATCGATTATCGACGTCCACAAGTTGGCAAAAATTCAGGACGTCAAAGTTGGACCAGGACCGGTTTCGATGTCGCTATCTGAATTGAGCAAAGCGCTGTATGTCGCCAGTGAAGGCGACGGGACGGTGACGGTCATAGAAGGTCAAAGTCATCAGGTCCTGGCGCAAATGAAAACGAAGCCAGGCGCGCGCTCGGTTCGATTCGCGCCGGGTGGGCGTTACGGCTTCGTGCTCAATACAAAAGAAAGCACCGTCAACATCTTCGACGCCGCTTCGAACCGCATGCTGCACGAAGTCGCCACCGGCAAGTCGCCGGACCAGATCATGTTCAGCGGAACGTTTGCGTTCGTCAGATCGCTCGAGACTGAGAACGTGGAAATGTTGCGGCTCGGGACGATTGGTGATGAGGTCGACATTACTGAGTTTCCCGGCGGACAGGGTCTGCCCGGAAATGGTTCTACACCGGTGCGCGCTGATTCAATCGTTCTGGCGCCGGAAGGAAACGCGGTGATCGTGGCGAACCCCGTCGATAAGGTCCTCTATTACTACAGCGAAGGCATGGCCGCGCCGATGGGTAACTTTCAGAATTATCGACGCGAGCCGCTCGCGGTTATGGTTGTCGATCGCAGCTTGCGCGAGATCCAGCCCGGTGTTTATTCGACGACGATCAAGTTGCCTTCGAGTGGTCGTTACGACGTGGCTTTCCTGAATGATTCTCCACGCGTGGCCCATTGCTTCGAGATCAGTGCGGAAGTGAATCCGACGCTGAAAGAGACGCCGCAGGTGGCCCTGAGCATCGAGCATCAAGTCAAGGAAAGACAGTTTTCCGCGAAAGAGGAATTCGTATTTCGTTTCAAGCTGATCGACACCGCGACCGGCAATCCCAAATCGGATCTAAAGGATGTGCGTGTGTTGACGTTCCTGAGTCCCGGGGTGTGGCAGCGGCGCGATATCGCGACGCCGGTGGGAGACGGAGTCTACGAACTCAAGATCAACGTGCCGGAAGCCGGAGTTTATATGCTGTTCGTCGAAGCATCTTCGATGGGCGTCCGCTTCATAGATCTTCCTTACTTGATGCTTCACGCAACCGAGTAAGCAGACGAGGTAAATAAAATGAACATCAAGTCCATTCTCATCAGTGTTTTTCTACTTGCTTCCATGATGCTGACCGGGGTC
The DNA here is from genome assembly GCA_965649955.1 of uncultured bacterium. Taxonomy (GTDB): domain Bacteria; phylum Acidobacteriota; class Blastocatellia; order Pyrinomonadales; family Pyrinomonadaceae; genus PSRF01. The sequence continues at coordinate 2,735 of CBFGMX010000159.1, read as the reverse complement.
GAAGGCGTAGCACAGAAGAAAACAGCACAGAGCGAACCGCCGTCGTGCCACTCCCCAGCTCCTCAGGCCACCGCCACGCGGAACAAGATGGAGATTCCGGACGTCGCAGTGTTGGACCAGCACGGGAACAAGCTGCACTTCTATACCGATCTGATTAAGGACAAGACGGTCGCGATCAATTTCATCTTCACCAACTGCACGACCATCTGCCCGCCGCTGGCCGCCACCTTTGCCCGATTGCAAAAAGAGATGGGGGACAAGGTCGGCAAAGACGTTCATCTCATTTCGATAAGCGTCGATCCCGTCACCGACACACCAGAGAGATTGAAAGCGTGGGGCGCTAAGTTCAAAGCTGGTCCGGGTTGGACGTTTGTGACGGGTGAGAAACAGGAGATGGACAAGTTGCTGAATGCGCTCGGCGCAGCGGTGTCGAAAAGAGAAGACCACACGCCGGCGCTGATCATCGGCAATGATGCCAAAGGCGTTTGGACGCGCACTTACGGTCTCGCAAAAATACCGCAGATCATCGGCGTGATTCAGGACGTGATCGCAGGCAAGGAAGGATCGCCAGCTTCCGAGGAGGTCAAGCGATGAAGCTAGGCGTAATTCTGCTGCTTCTAATCTTCTCTCCCGTGCTGGTTCACGGCCAGGACGAGAAGTCACCCGCGGAGAAATACTTTACCGACGTCGAGTTGATCGATCAGGACGGCCGAAAGCTCCGTTTCTACACAGACGTCCTCAAAGGCAAAGTGATCGCCATCAACACGTTCTTCACGACGTGCACGAGCATCTGCCCGCCGATGAATCGCAACTTCGAGAAGATGCAGGAAGCGCTTGGCGACCGGCTCGGTAAGGATGTGTTTCTCATTTCAATCACCGTCGACCCGGTAACCGACACGCCGACTCGACTTAAAGAATATGCCAAACGGTTTCACGCGAAGCCCGGCTGGTTATTTCTCACGGGGAAGAAGGAGAACGTCGATTGGGCGCTCTACAAGTTGGGCCAACACGTCGAAGCCAAAGACGACCACACCAGCATCTTCATCATGGGTAACGAACCGAAAGGACTTTGGAAGAAGGCCATGGGACTCGCGAAGGCGGAAGAGCTGATCAAGATCCTCGAAGACGTCATTGCCGATCGGGGGTGAAAGCCGATGTTCATAAGACTCACAATAATTCTCTTGATCGGCGTCGCCGGCGGCGTGATGGCCCTGAGCCAATCACAGACCCAAAGGCGTGAACTTACTGTGCAAGAGAAACGTGGCAAAGCGTTTTATCTCAGAGGCGAAAGCGCATCGGGCCAGGAAATCACGGCCATGATGGGCGAAGTCGACGTGCCCGCGACGACACTCACGTGCGCCGGCTGTCATGGCAATCGGGGCGAAGGAAGAACTGAAGGCGGTGTCACCGCCGGCAACATGAGCTGGGCGTATTTAACCAAACCTTACGGCCATACGGACGAAGGCGGACGCAAGCATTCGGCGTTTACTGAAGCGTCGTTTGTCCGTTCGCTGACTGCGGGAATGGATCCCGCCGGCAACAAGTTTACCGTCGCCATGCCCACGTACCGCATGCCACAGGAGGACATGGCCAATCTCATTGCCTATCTAAAACGGATCGAAACAGACGCCGATCCGGGTTTAACGGACAACACCATCGTCCTCGGAACGGTGCTGCCTGAGAAGATGGCGCTACACGGCCTGGCCCAATCGATGGGCGACGTGTTGCAGGCGTACTTCGCTGAGATCAACAGTCGCGGCGGCATTTACAACCGCAAGATCGAATTGCGACTGCTGTATGGGGATTCGAAAGCGACAGTCGCAAACGCGAAGCGTTTGATCGACAACGACCAGGTGTTCGCGATGGTCAGCGGTCTAACTGCCGGCGCTGAAGATGGCGTCGCGGCACTGACGCAGGAGAAGGAAGTCCCGTTCATTGGACCATCGACGTTGCTTCCCCAACGAGGCTTGCCGCTCAATCGTTACATCTTTTACCTGCTGCCGGGCTTGAAGGAACAGTCACGCGCGCTCGTACTCTACGCGGCGAAGAAGACTGATCCGCCGAAGTCGCGAACGGCGATCCTTTCACCCGACCTCGAGTTCAATCGAGGTCTCGCGGCAACTGCTGAAGAGCAAGCGAAGAAGAGTGGATGGGGCTCGGTGACGACGCGTTACTACTCACGAGACGATTTCGCCGCGCCGCAGTTGGTTGCCGATTTGAAGCAGAAGGGAATCGACAGCGTGATTATGCTTGGTTCCGGAGTCGAAGCAGCGGCATTGTTGAAAGCTGCCGAGACGGCCGGGTGGACACCGTCTTTTTACATGCTCGGTTCGCTGGTGGGGAGAAATGTCGCCGAATCCTTCAGCGCAAAGATGAAAGACAAGGTCTTCCTGGCTTTTCCCACTGTTCCCGCGGACGTCTCCGCATCAGGTGCGGCTGAATACAGCGGGTTGCTGCAAAGGAACAAGCTCGATTCGACGCACGCGGCCGCGCAGGCGTCTGCCATGGCTGCGGCCCGCATCCTCGTGCACGCGCTGGAGCTCTGCGGCAAGGACCTTAGTCGCGAACGCCTGATCACCGCGCTTGAAGGGCTTTACGAATACGAAACCGGCCTAATGCCAAAGATTACCTTCGGACCGAACCGTCGTATCGGAGCGCTTGGGGCGTACGTCGTTACGATAGATCCCGAGAAGAAGCTCTTTCCGGCGAGTGTCGAGTGGATCGCAGTTGAATGA
>CBFGMX010000158.1:0-13030 GCA_965649955.1 uncultured bacterium | reverse complement strand
GCGAACCGGGCGCGGCTGGTCCGCCGGCACAACGTGGCCCGCGTGCGCCAGTCACGGTGCAAGTCGATTTTGATGGATTGTCGAAAAGGATCATCGCCGTGCCCGGTGTGCCTGCACGTCAATACACGGACCTCCAGGCGGGTATCGACGGATACGTGTTTTATATGGAAACCGGTCGAGGACCCGGCGTGGCGAATGAACTACACCGCTATCGGCTGTGCGATCGCCGCACGAACACGTTTGTGTCCAATGTCGCGGCTTACGAGATGAGCGCCGATCGTCGCAAGATCGTTTATCGCGCGGGCGGTGGTGGCGGGCAGTTTGGTGGACCAGGCGGCGGTGGTGGAACTCCGCCGGCGCCGCAATTGTTCCTCGTCGACGCCGATCGCAACCCGCCGCAACCGGGCTCGGGTCGTTTGAATTACGCCCTGCGCATGTATCTCGAGCCGAAGGAAGAGTTCAAACAGATCTTCAACGAGGGCTGGCGTCTCCAGCGCGATTATCTCTACGTCCCGAACATGCACGGCACCGATTGGGCGAAGATGAAACAGATGTACGGCCAGTTTCTGCCGCACGTGATGCATCGCGCCGATCTGAATTATTTGCTCGATATGATGGGCGCCGAGATCGCCGTCGGCCATTCGTATGTTCGCGGCGGCGACATGCCAAGCGTACCGCAGCAAATCGGCGGTCTGCTTGGGGCAGACTTTGCAATCGAGAATGGTCGATACAAAGTCACGCGCATCTATGATAACGAGAGCTGGAATCCCGATCTTCGTTCGCCACTCGCAACGCCGGGGGCGAACGTAAACGTTGGCGATTACATCCTTGCCATCAACGGCATCGAACTTCGCGCGCCTGACAACATTCATCGCCTCCTGGACGGCACCGCGAATCGTCAAACAACGCTCACGGTCAACACTCAACCCGCGATGGAAGGCGCACGCACGGTTACGGTGATTCCGGTCGTGAGTGAGGCGGCGCTGCGCGGGCGTGCCTGGGTCGAAGCAAATCGCCGCCTGGTGGAGAAACTGTCCGATGGACAACTCGCATACGTCTATCTGCCGAACACCGGACAGCCGGGATACACCAGTTTCAACCGTTACTACTTCTCGCAACAGGACAAGAAAGGCGTGATTGTCGACGAACGTTTCAACGGCGGCGGCTCCGCGGCCGATTACATCATCGACATCCTGCAACGCGACTTTGACGGCTACTTCAACAACGTAGCGGGCGATCGTTTTCCCTTCACCAGTCCGGCCGCCGGAATCTGGGGACCGAAGGTGATGATCATCAACGAGATGGCCGGCTCGGGTGGAGACTTGATGCCGTACATGTTCAAGCGCCGGAAGATCGGTCCGCTCGTCGGGAAACGAACGTGGGGCGGGTTGGTCCATACAGCCGACACGCCGCCGTTTGTCGACGGCGGTTCGATGATCGCGCCGCGTGGTGGTTTCTTCACGCGTGACGGCAAGTGGGCTGTCGAGAACGAAGGTGTCGGGCCGGACATCGACATCGAGAATTGGCCGAAGGACGTTATTGCGGGACGCGATCCGCAACTCGAACGCGCGGTGCAGGAAGCAATGCGCATGTTGAAAGAAAAGCCGGTCAATCGCTCGGCGACCGAGCCGCCGCCGCCAACCTGGGGCAAGCGGCCTGCTTCAAATGAGTAATGATCCGCGTTCTGATCACGGCTTTGTTGCTTCTCCCGGGTCTGGCTCTTGCCCAGACCGGGGAGAAGCCCAAACTGAAGGACTTCGGCTCGAGTCTCAAAAAGCTCAAGTGGGATCCGCAAAGAAACGAGACTGCGGAGGTGAAAACCGGGCGGCGTTCCGATGACGATGAGGTCATCACGATCGAAACATCGCTGGTCGTTTCGGAACTCCTCGTTCTCGACAAGCAGGGACGTCCCGTCCAGGGACTGACACAGTCAGACTTCCTCATCACCGAAGAAGGCACACCGCAACAGGTCGGGCATTTTCTGCTCGGCGATAATCGCAGCCTGCCACGCTCGATCGTTCTGATCATCGATTACAGCGGCAGCCAGTTTCCATACATCCAAAACAGCGTCGCGGCGGCGAGCGTTTTAGTCGACAAGCTTGGACCACTCGATCAGATGGCGATCGTCACTGACGACGTCGAACTACTCGTCGATTTCACGAACGACAAGCGCGAGCTCAAGAAGAAACTGAACACGCTGCTCGAGAAGAGTCGCGGAAACGAGGGTTTCCTCGGAATCGGCGGAACGCGAAGGCAGTTTGGCAAGAGTGCGCAGTACAGCGCGTTGATGGCCACGTTGAAGGAAGCATTTGACGAAGAAGATCAACGCCCCATCATCATCTTTCAGACAGACGGCGATGAAGCCGAGTATCTGCGCAACTCGATCATCGCGCGGACCGTGCCGCCGGATCTTCCGCCCGAGCTGGTAGCCAAAGTCCAGAACGAGATTGAACAACGCCGGCAACTCCAGCGCAGTAGCCTGACTGAGTTCAGTCTCGAAGACGTTTACCGGACGGTGGAGCAGTCGCGCGCGACGATCTACACCGTGGTTCCGGGTGCGAAACTGATCGGGCTTACTCCGGAACAACAGTTGGCGACGGTGATCGCTGAAGACGAACGGGCGATCAACGAGATGCTGCCCACGTTGAGCAGGAAAGCGAGAGAAGCGTTCATCGAGCGACAGCAGCAACGAAAGCGGGTCGTGCCGGTTCAGGTCCTGCGCATGAGGGCTGAGGAGAACGCGAAATTGCAGGAGGCGCTGGCAGCGGTGGCGCCGCTCTCCGGTGGTTGGACGGAGTTTTTGGAACAGCCGGCGCAGGCGCAGGGGATCTATTCGCGCATCCTGTCAGACATCAGCCAGCGCTACATCGTCGGGTACTATCCCACCAACAAAGAACGCGACGGCAAACGACGACGCATCACGTTTGCCGTCAAAGGCCACCCTGAATACACCATTCTCGGCCGCCGCTCCTACTTCGCTCCCGGAGTCGAGTGATTTTTGTATTCAATAAATCCGTGTCCTTATAAATCTTCTTGACGACGCGAATCACGGTGCATAAAGTCTGTTCACTCCCGCAAGCGAAATAATCCCCCATTCGCATCGCCCAACAGTCCGCAAAAACAGGAGTGCTGTAAGACTTATGACTCGCGTTCTTGTCCTCGTAACCTGCGTGCTGACGTGTCTCGCCTCACTTCAAGCTGCGACGCTTCCCACAAACTTCAGTGAGACCGCGATCTCCGGACTGTCCAGCCCGACCGCCATGGCGATCGCTCCCGACGGACGCATCTTCGTTTGCCAACAAGCCGGAGCGCTGCGCGTCATCAAGAACGGCGTGCTGTTGCCAACGCCGTTCATGACCTTAACAGTCGACCCCGCAGGCGAGCGCGGACTGCTCGGCATCGCTTTCGATCCAAACTTCGCGAGCAACAATTTCCTCTACGTCTATTACACCGTCCCCTTCGAGCCGCGTCATAACCGTGTCAGCCGCTTCACCGCCAACGGCGACGTCGTCGTCCCCGGAAGCGAAACGATAATTCTCGAACTCAATCCACTGACACTCGCGTCGAACCATAACGGCGGCGCCATTCACTTCGGACCGGACGGCAAGCTCTACATCGCGACCGGCGAGAACGCCACGACTGCAAACTCGCAAACCCTCAGCAACATGCTCGGAAAGATCCTGCGCATCAATTCCGATGGATCGATCCCGAGTGACAATCCGTTTTTCAATCAGGCGACGGGAAACAACCGTTCCATCTGGGCGCTCGGCTTGCGCAATCCTTTCACGTTCGCGTTTCAACCCGGCACCGGTCGAATGTTTATTAACGACGTCGGACAAAGCACCTGGGAAGAGATCAACGACGGCATCGCCGGGTCGAATTACGGCTGGCCCACCTCGGAAGGTCCAACGACAAATCCCAACTTCCGCTCTCCCCTCTTTGCGTACAACCACGGGTTTAGCCCAACGACGGGATGCGCGATCGCCGGCGGCGCTTTCTACAATCCGCCCACAGTCCAGTTTCCGTCGACTTTTGTTGGCAAGTATTTCTTTGCCGATCTGTGCAGCGGCTGGATACGCGTTTTCGATCCCGCTACGGGAACAGCGTCGCCATTTGCGAGCAACATTTCGCAGCCCGTCGATTTAAAAGTCGGCGCGGACGGCAGTCTCTATTACCTGTCGATCGGATCGGGAGCGGTGTTTCGCGTGCGCTTTACTCCGCCACAGCCGCCGGCACCCGTGATCGCGACTGAAGAGAACAGCGATCTGGCGATCGCGCTCGATTCGCCGACGATGTTGCGCGACCCGTTTGCCCTGAACAATCTGTTCAACTTCAGTCTGACAAACGATCAGCGAACGCGGTTAAGCCTGTTTGTCACCAATCTCGATTTGTTGGCGGGTGAAGACAGTTCGGCGGTGACAGCCAGATTCCAGGATGCGAGTGTGAACGTCTTCCCTCTTCAGGTGGAATTTGTGGGCAAGGTGCCGGGCGTCGATGGATTGTCGCAGGTGATCGTCAAGTTGCCGGCGAACACACCTGCGAACCAATCCGTTTTTGTGAGCGTCACATTGCACGGCCAGACCAGTAATCTGGCCCGGGTGCGAATGAAATAATCCGGAGCTCCTACCCGACGACGCTCAAATCGGATTCATCGTGGGTTGAGATCCCGAAGCGTTTGATCTTGCAGTTGAGCGTGGTGACTTTAACGCCCAGCAGTTTTGCAGCGCGGCGTTGATTGCCGCGAGTTCGTTGCAGCGCACCCTTAATCAGCTCGATTTCGTAGCGCTGAACCTCCTCCTGCAAGTCAAATTTCTGCGGTGGATTCGGCAGGCGGCTGGTCAGCGAATCCACTTCGCGCAGAACAGTTAGCGCGGCTTCTCTGAGGCTGTTCAGGGTGTGCGGCGTCACCTCCGACGTTTTGGCCGACGTCTCGGGCGACACGTGGTTCTTCTCCCTCTCCCAACTCAACGAGTTACTCATCGCTTAACCCTCCCTTGATGTCTTTGGCAGCGGGAGCAACGCAAACCAACCGGTTAAATCCGTCTTCACTAACCCATATACACGTTTTATTTGCTGAGAAGTTCTCTAAAAAACGCGACCGCCCGTTCGTCGCCTGTCTGTCCGAGCACCTGAATCGCCGTCTTGCGCACCGGCATCTTCGGATGATTACGCGCTGTGCGAATCAGGATCGGAATCGCTTCGTCCCTCGGACGGCGGCCAATCGCGACCACCGCCTGCTTCTGAATTTCCACTTCAACGTCGCCATCGACTGTGCTTGTCAGGGCGCCTAAACTCTTCTGACCCGCGATCCGGCCGAGACTCGCAATCGCGCTCTTGCGCAACTCGATGTCTTTCTCGCTTTCCGCAACGCGAATCAGGTAAGTAGCTGCGGCGTCGCTGTTGTCGTTACGCGAGATGCCGGTGAGTGCCCGGCGTTTTAAATCCCGCGTCGTCAATGTTTCGAAGAGGTTTTGCAGCAACGGCAAGGTAGCCGGTGAACGGCTCATCGCCAACGCCGACATCGCACTCAAACGCGCATCCGTACTTTCCTGCGTATTGCGCACGATCTCAGTGAAGAGCGTGTTCTTCGCCTGGGTCTCGCCTGTGTTTCCGAGCCAGTAGATCGCGCGGGAGCGCATGGAATCAGACACCGGCTTGCGGACCATTTCGGTCAGAATCGTGTCCACTCGGGCGTCGTCGTGCAGCGCGATGGCAAATGTCGCGCGTTCCGAAAGTCTCTTTATGTCGGGTTCGGAAGAATCAATGATCGACTTCAGGTAGTTCAAACTTTCTTCATTCGTAACGCGGCCGGCCCAGTAAACCTGATAACCACTGAACTCATGCTTCCGTTGCAGGTTGTAAACCTCGGCGCGCGTGAAGGTGCCACGTTGTGCGTCGAAGAGAAGGAAGAGGCCTAACTCTCGCGTCTCGTGCCGCGGGTCGAACATCATCGACGCTCCATCCATTGACATGTAAACACCACCGGCGCTGTCGACGATCTCGAAATCGATCGCCACTCCCGGTCTCACTTCAAACTGGTAAGCCACCCAGAACCGGCCATTCGGCGCATTCGCTTTTCCAGCGGCAATCGCAGCGTCCATTTTGGCCTTGAGGTTCGCGCCTTCGACCGGCGTGAAACTCCTGGTTTGGACCACCGCCTGGCCCAGCGCGACACCAACGCCGCAAAGGACCAACGCGAGCGCTAATTGTGTCAATCTATGGGCGCGCATTATTTGAGCAACTCCTCGAGAAATCTCTGCACGTCAGGATCGCTGCTCCGGCTCAACCAGCCAATCGCTCGTTTACGGCGGGCCATCGATTCCTGTTGGTTCCTTGCTATGTCGATCAGTTTCCGGATTACTTTCTTCTCAGTCACCGGACTTCTCGTCGTATAGACGTTCTGACCGATGCCCGCGACGTACGTCTCGGAAACGCCCTGGCCTCTGACAGCTCTCGGGGCCCGCGACAAGAGGCTTGTGCCGTAACCAAACGCGTTGAGGATGTGATCTTTCAGTTCTTCGTTCTTTTCGGTGTCGTACAAGCTGATAAGAAAATCGATCGACTTGTCACCACCACGACGGGGAATATTACTGATCGCGGCTTTGCGCAGCTCGACGTTGTCGGAACTGCGCGCGATCTCGAACAGTTTCTCACCGGCGCGCTCGCTCCTGCGGTTCGCAAAACCGGCGATTACCGACTTGCGAATTTCCACGGACTGGTCCGCGTCGTAAATTCGAAACAGCGCGTCGACGGCGGGGTCACCGGCGCGACTTGCAATGCTGGCGATCGCCATTTTTCGTTGTGTCGGGGTCTTACCGCTGATTGCGATGTCGGTCAGCACATTGATGACGCGATCGTTCGTGTGGCGGCTCAACGCGTAAACGGACGCTTCGACGATCTGGTTGTCGGTGGAATTCAACGCAAATTCGCGAAGCGGATCGATCACGCTCTCGTCGTTTGTCGCACCGAGCGTGGAGATCGCGCGAGCGCGCAACCTCACATCGGTTTCGCTTCTCGCCAGTCCGAGGATCACGGGCGTGACCGCTTTGCCGCCATGACGGCCCAACAACGTCAAGGCCGCACTCTTGCAACGCACTGTTTCCGTCGAGCCCGGCTTCAACCACTCGGTGGCCGCCACGATTCCACGTTGCACGTCTGTTTGAAATAACGCCTGAAGCACGACGATTTTGAACTCGCACGGGTCATCGTCGTTTTCGGAACTGCCGATCCCAAGGCTGTCCATGTACGCGAGGTTCGCGCTGGCGGCAAGCTGCGCAGGGATGGGCTCTGTGCTGATCGCCGTGACAGGTGCGCCCGGAGCGTAGACCATGCTTACGTCGGGACGGGGAATCGCTACCGGGCTGACCGCTTTCGCTGCCGAGATCAATTCGTCAGCCGCCAAAGCGGTGATTGGCGAAGCAGGAATCGCGCCGGGGATCTGGGCCAACAACAGTCGTGCGTCGTCCAGCCACGCCGAGTTTTGATACTTCTCAAACAGCTTGTTCACCGTCTCGCGGCACTGCGCGAATTTGCCTAACTTGTGTTGCGAATAGGCGAGCCAGTACAGGGCCGCGTCCAGGTTCTTTTCGTTCGGAAACTTAGTCACGTACTCGCTGAACTTGTCCTGGGCCCGGGCCCACTCTCCGTCGGTGATAAGGTCGCGCGCGGCGCGAAACACGGTGGTCGCGGATTCATTCGACGACTGCGAAAAGGTATTCGCGGACGCGCGTCGCTGTTGGCCGCTTACGGTGCCGGCGACTGCCAGGAGGATTGCAAGTGAGAGTATGAGAGTACTGCGTGAAAGCTGATTCGACATTTCGTAGCCTCTGTTTCTGTTAACGATAGCGGATCGATGATCGTTAACGGTTGTTCGTGCCGCGGTCGCGATATTCGATCAAAGCCGCGACGATCTCCGTCTTATCCACCCGCTCTTTAATTGCCCGCACTTCGTCCGGTCGGGCGTGATCCGGAAGGTTTGCAATATCGATCAACAAGGGTTCGAGATCGGCGAGTAGTGTTTTTGTTGGAAACTTCGCCTTCATCTCGGCTTCCCGGCGCAGCACGACGTTTTCGTTTAGCAGCCGCTGGGAAAGTGCCTTGTCGTAAGTGACGTCAATTTCCTCGTCGCCGTCAGGGACGGTGACGTTTCGAATAGAGCGCAGCAGGTTTTGAGATTGTTCGAAGTGATTGGCCGTATCCTGATCGTCCAGGTCGAGGTATGCGATCTCTGACGAGAGTACGCCCGGATTATCGCGTTGCGGGGTGACTGGTTTTCTTGGTCGTGTGATTTGTGATTGCTGTTGCTGTGGCTGTGGCTGTGGCTTCGCTGGTGGAGTGAACCTTGCAAAAGTTTGTTCGGGTTCGTTTGATATTGAACCAGGTTCTTCTTTTCTAGGAAGCAGGAACACGGATCCGAGCCCGATTGTCAGGATCACGACCGCGGCGATCTTCATCCACCAGCCGTACGACGTCGTTCCAGCAACCGGAACGATCTGTTCCTCGATACTCGCCCAGACGGCGGGCGAGACTTCGAGTTCACGATCGTAGCGTGCGAAAAGCTCTTGTTCGGCAGTCAGCGATGCGAACGCCTCGGCGCAGCTCGCGCACGTGATTAAATGCTCGCCGGCGCGCTGCTGATCTTCGGCAGCAAGCTCACCGTCGAGATATTCTTCGAGCAGTTCCAAATACCCTTCACACTTCATAACCAACTCCAGCATACGGACTGATTCGTCTTCTCATCTCCGCTCGCGCGCGGTGCAAGTCCGTCTTCAACTTCGATATCGAAAACCCGGTGATCGCCGCGATCTCTTCGTAGCTGCACTGGTGCAACACCTTCAACGTGAACACCAGTCGCTTGTCTTCATCGAGCGACGCAAGCGAGCGGCGAATCAGGTCGTTCAGTTCCTTGCTGAGCAACCCTTCGACCGGAACCGGTTTGTTATCGCTTAAATCCATGACCGACTTGTCGGCAATATCGACCTGACTGTTCGCGCGGACGCGCGCGCGAATAGACTCGCGGGCGACGTTTCGCGCGATGCCAAACAACCAGGTCGAGAACTTCGTGTCTTTGCGCATCGTGCGGATGGCGCGATACGCGCGCACGAAGGTCTCCTGCGTCAACTCCTCCGCGAGCCCACGATCGTTGACCATGTCGAAGATGAAACTGATTACGGGCCGCGAATACCTTTCAAAAATCAGACGAAAGGCGTCGGAGTCGCCCTGGCACACGCGAGTAACCAGGTCGGCTGAACTATTCATCAGAGTTCCCGCGAACGCGCCAGGCTGACCTTCAAGATTCAGTTCATCGACCGTCAGCCTTCTCATCATTGTCTCGATAGGTTAGTGAGCCGCGCCGCGGAAAGGTTTCAGGTTTTTGTGGCTATGTAGTTTTGTGGGTTAGGGGAAAGAGGTCCTTCCGACGTCCAGGCAAGACGTCAAAATTTTGGTTTAAAACCATGTGTGTCTTTCGCCAGAAGTCCCCCAGACGTCTACGCGAAAACGACCAATCTTCTCTTACACTTCTTCAACAACAACGCCTTTAAGAAACTCGGCGGGTTCCACGATCTTGCCCGCAATTGCTGAGGCTGCAACAACATACGGCGAGGCGAGGTAGAGTTTTCCGGGGCCGCTGCGGCCGGGAAAGTTCCGGTTCTGCGCACTCACCGTGACGGTCTCAGCCGACTGGGATGCACCGGGACCGGCGTTTATACAAGCCCCGCACGAAGGATCAATCAACTCAGCACCGGCACGTTCGAAGATCTCGATGTACCCCTGGCGCTGCGCGTACCGTTTGATCTTTTGCGATCCAAACTGGATGTAAAGACGCACGCCTTCGGCAACACGCTTTCCAGCCGCCAGCGCATTCGCAAGCACTTCGGCGTACATGTCCATGTCGGCCATCTTGCCGCCAGTGCACGAACCGCCGTAAGCAGCGTCGATACGCACCTCCTCGGTCAGCGAATCGATCGGAACGCCATTGCGTGGATCGCCCGGCGTCGCCACCATGGGCCGCACCTCGTCGAGATCGATCTCAAACACCGCTGCATACTCCGCATCCGGATCGCTGTAAGTGAATCCCTTGCGCACTTCTTCCGGATCGAGGTCGCGCGTGCGAACGATGTAATCGAGCGTATGTTCGTCAGGCTCGATGATTCCGGTGGTGCCGCCCGCTTCCACAGCCATGTTCGTCAACGTCGCGCGCTCGTCCATCGACCAGTTTTGCAAGTCCTCACCGGCGAACTCGAGCACCTTCCCGATCCCTTTGCTCGTCTTCATGTACTCGGTCGCAAGAATCACAAGCATCACGTCTTTTGCGGAGACGTCAGAGCGCTTCCTGCCTTTCAAAACGTACCGCACGGTTTCCGGCACACGAATACGAACGTCTCTCGTGTACCAGGCATTGGCCATGTCGGTAGATCCAACGCCGAACGCGAAACAGCCGAGCACACCGGCCATGCACGTGTGCGAGTCAGTGCCGATAACGATCTGTCCCGGCAACGCGAGATCTTCGACGACAGCGTTATGACAGATCGCTTCCGACCCGCCCTCGGGATTCTCGCCGTAGAGCTTGATCTTCTGCTGGCTCGTAAAACTCTCCTGCGTCGTCGCCAGTCCTTCAGCCTTCTCGAGCAAACCCATCTCGCGGTGTTTCGTCGACATTACGCGTCCGAGAAACGTCAGGTGATCGCGAAACGCAAACACCGACTCCGGCTGCGAAACACGCGCGTCCGCTCCAAGCGCCTGCTTGAACAACGACTCCGCCATCGGCGTGACGTATTCATGCGAGAACCGCACGTCGGCGACGGCAAACAAAGCGTCGCCGGGTTTCACTGCCGGAACTCCGATCTTGCCGGCAGTGACGAACGCATGCCGCGCGACGATCTTTTCCACGATGGTCATCGGCCGCGGTTCAGTTTCAATCGGCGGCGGCGAGACCTTACCCGCCAGGCGTGCTTTGTTGTAACTGAAGAGTCCGCCATGCGCGACGATGTCCTGCGAGATCTGATCGAGACCCTTCGTGAACTCTGTCAGCGGAATCTCTTCGCCCGCGCGAATGCGATCGATCAGACTGAAATCGGTAGACGTGAGGAGTCCGATGTTTTGCGAGTTCTGGCCGTAAATCTTCTCGATGCTCTTTGCAATGACGAGCTGAATGCCCGCGGCTTTTTCGGCGTACGGCGCCGTCTCACGCGACGAGCCGCAGCCCTTTGACAGTCCCGAAACGACGACCGCGAAGCCACCATTTCTTACTTCGTCTTTTTGCACCGCTCCTTCGCGCATTCCTACGTAGACGTAGTGTCCGAGCGTTTCGTCGTAGTAAAAGCAGACCCATCCGGGGGTGATCTCATCAGTCGAGATATTGCTCATCAGGGGCAGATCGTCGTTCCTGAGCCGGGCGGCCAGTTCGGTCTCGAGCTGCGCAGCGGCGTCACCCGTGGCCTGGAGCTGTTGTCGAATTAGGGATGTATCCTCGGTAAGAAAGAGAATGCGGCCGGAGAATTTGATGTTTTGAGTCACTTTAGTTTGTCGCGATCATTAATTATTATGTTGTGCGGCCCGATTATAACCATAAAACCTTTAGCGGTCAGTCCAGCGTCTAAGGGGCGTCAGACAGCAGGAGCGGAGGAGAGTCTAATGAAGGTGTTGGCAAAGAGTTTGATGACGGCGGCATTCCTGGCGGTTTCTCTGGTGGCTTTCGGTTCCGGTGTGGTCGCCCAGGAAACGGACGATCAGGCGAAGATCGACATTTACAAGAGGTTTGTCGACAATCGCGTACCCAACCCTCGGGCCGCGTATCAAGCCGCACGCGACTACCTGCAAAAGTACACGAAGGACAAAGACCAGTACGTCGACTACCTGACGAAGTGGGTCGCCGCCTTCGAGAGCGATGAACGCAAGGCGAACCTGCCGGTTCTGATCAACGAGAAGAAGTTTGACGAAGCCTACAAAACCGGCGCGAAGATCCTGGCAGACGAACCCAATTACCTGCGCGCCCAGATAGACCTGGGTTACGCCGGTTATATCGCGGCCTCGGCGAAAAATGAGTCGCACACCGCGGAAGCGCTCGGCTACGCCAACAAGGCGATACAGGCGATCGAAGCCGGTAAAGTGCCGAGTGAATGGGCGCCGTTCAAAGGCAAAGACGACACGCTGGCCTATCTCAACTATGCCGTCGGTTTCATGACCTTGAAGACCGATCCGAATAAGGCCATCGACCATTTGTTGAAGGCCGCGCAGTACGACAGCGAGATCAAGAAAACGCCTTCGACTTACTATTTCCTCGCCGTGGCTTACGAAGCTGGTCCATACAAGACCATGTCGACGGCGTACCAGACGGAGTTTGCAAATAAACCCGAGACTCCGGCCAGCAAGGCCGCGCTCGAGAAGTTGAACGTGCTGATGGACCGGATCATCGACTCCTACGCGCGGGCGATTGCCGCCGCGGGCACGGATCCGAAGACCGAGCAGAGCCGGAAAGAGTGGACGACGCAGATGTCGACCTACTACAAGTTTCGACATGACGGAAGCGAGGCCGGCATGACTGAGTTTATCGCCGCGGCGCTCCAAAAACCGTTGCCGCCGAAGCCGTAATCCGGTATATCTGTCTGCCACTTATGTTGCCGGACGTCGAGACACTCGAGCGGTTAGCACGTGCACGTGACTTTATCGATCACTGTTACGACCATCCGCTCAGTCTGGACCAGATTTCCGAAAAGGCCTGCTTCTCGCGCTATCATTTCCTGCGTCTTTTCCGGCAGGCCTTCAACAAAACCCCGCATCAATACCTGATCGAACGTCGCATCGAGAAAGCGAAGGAGTTGTTGCGCACCGAAAACGACGTGCGCGTCACCGATGTGTGTTTCGAAGTTGGGTTTCAGAGTCTCGGGTCGTTCAGCAGTCTCTTTCACAAGTGCGTCGGCCACGCCCCAATCACCTACCGCGAAAAGGCACGAGAAACAGAACAGGCGAAACGGCAGGTCCCCGGCTGTTTTATCGTCATGTACAACCTCGAATCCGTCTGATTCGCGTT
>CBFGMX010000157.1:0-13118 GCA_965649955.1 uncultured bacterium | reverse complement strand
TCGTGTAGCGTACGCCGTCGACAAACACCGCCACGTTTCTGCCTGTCAATCCGCGGACGAACACGGCACTCAACGACGGGCTCGTTCGTTGCAGATTAACGCCGGGCTCTTCGTCCACGACCTGGGCCACAACTTCCGGCGCCCGCTCGAGGATCTGCCGTTCAGTGACGACGTTGACCGCTGTATCGACGTCGCGCGTGCTGGCGATCTGTCCGGCTTCGGCGGTGATCGTCACCAGGCCGGTAATCGGATTGACTTCCAGCACGACGGCCAGATCTTTCGTGTGACCCGGCGTGACCTGGACCGCCGAGCGATAAGTGATGAAGCCCGTGCGCTCGACGACGACCTGGTATGTCCCTGGGGCCACGTCGTCAAGCGTGAACTTTCCGTCGGCATCGGTAACGGTCGCGCGCGTGACGGCCTGGTTTGCAAGCTGAAGGGAAACCTGGACACCGCTCACAATCGCCCCCTCAGCGTCTTTGACAGTTCCCGTTATTTTGCCGTGTGACTGCTGTCCTATCGCGATCACTGTCATCGCGAAGGTGAGAAGGATGGTTAGCACAGATCGGCTTATTGGTGGGGTCATAAGAGCGCACGACTTTATATAATCCTGCACTAACTACTACCAGCCGTCGTAAATGGATATCTCCCGCAAACGTAAATGCATATCTCCCGCAAAGGCGCAAAGACGCAAAGACAAAAGGAGAGAGGCAGAGACCCCGAACTCACGTCCCGACTGTTTTGCCTTTGCGGCTTTCTGTTTGCGTCTTTGCGCCTTTGCGGGAACTTCTTAACTGAGGAAGGCGACGACGTGCTCCACGAACTGATGCACGGCGGCGAGCACTTGCGGGCGACTCTCGATGGTCACGCTAATCAAAACCACGACAGTCAACACCAACCACGGAACTAAGCGAACAAGGGGTGCACTGCTGACCAGGAGCCGCGGATCCGTCGCTGATAATTCAACCAGCCGGTTCACCCTGACTTTAACTCCTGGCGCGTCCTGCTCGACGAGAAAGCCTGACACCGCCGCCGGCAACGTCTGTCGCTGCCCCGCCGGAATCATCCGTGCGATACGGACCAGCGCGGAAGCGAGATCCAGTGCGACTTTCGAACTCTGTTGTGCCGCGTGTTCGTCGGCCGCCGATTCCGACGCTTCACTCCAGGCGCGATCCAGCCACCTGCCGCACGGAAGGATCAAGAGCGCGGCCCGGCTGATTCGCATCACGGAGCGTTTGAAATTATCTTGCGCCGCGAGATGGCCGTACTCATGCGCGATGGCCGCGGCAAGTTCCTCTTCACTCAACGATTCGAGCACGTGACTCGCGATGAACAGTCGCGGACGGATCGCCCCGACGACGGCGATGATCGGAAACGAGTGTTGCAGGACGAATGTCGGTACCGTGATCGCGTCGAGATGGATGCGCGTCGAGGCGTTCAACCATTGTTTCAGCAACGAACGCGTAGCCAGCCACGAGCGAACACCGCGCGAGATTGCCAGACCGACGCCGATCGCCGAAATCGCTGCCAGCGCGCCGAGTTTCCAGCCAACCGTTTCTTTCGTTGCGTACGGTTCGTACGTGAGATACGACGGGATCATGAACGCGGCAATGGCCACGATCGCGATCACCGGTGGTCCAATGCGCAGGACGAACATGATTTCTGCTCGCGTCCGGGCGGACCACTTCCACAAGATCCGTCTACACACGCGCGCCATTCCGGCAGCCGCGAGCGTCGCTGTGGCATTGAGCGTCAGCAGCAGTGCGAGGACCAGTGTTATTCCTAAAAACTCGTACATCGGTTATTCACGACCGCGCATCTCGCGCTTTTTTTCCTGCACCAGGCGATCGAGTTCGTCGAGCAACTCGCGATCCCGTTCGCTGATGGTGTCGACGATGCAGGCGAGCACCGGTTCCACTCCATCCGCGCCGTAGCCGAGTAGTCCGTCGACAACATCTTCCTTGATTCCGCGATCCAGATCCTCCCGCGAAACGAGCGCGGCGTACAAAAACGCACGGCCATCTTTGCGACGCGCCAGCAGGTTCTTTTTGTAGAGCCGATCGAGCGTCGTCATCAGGGTCGTGTAGGCAATCCGCTCGCCGAACGCGCGGTGGATGTCGCGGACAGTCACTTCGCCCAGGCGCCAGGTTTCCTCGAGTACCTGGAGTTCCAGTTTTCCGAGTGCGAAACAGGCGATTTCGCGTGGGCGGCGAAAGCCGCGCAGCAGGAACCGAGAGGTCTTCATATCGCCGGGCATTCTCCACCTCCTATGTTGAAGGTGTCAATGCGTATTATCCGTGTATCTATGTTCTCTGCTATCATTCGCAGTTTGCGACAATCGCGAAACTCGGATCTGTATGCCTGAAGAAGCCATTGAAGTCAGGGGAGCACGCGTTAACAACCTCAAGAACGTTTCCTTCTCTATTCCGATAAATCAAATGACGGTGGTCACCGGCGTCAGCGGCTCCGGCAAGTCTTCGCTCGCCTTTGATACGATTTACGCCGAAGGCCAGCGGCGCTACGTCGAGTCGCTGTCAGCCTACGCACGCCAGTTCCTCGAACGGATGGACAAACCCGACGTGGACGAAGTGCACGGCATCGCGCCCGCGATCGCCATCCGCCAGAAAAACGCGACCCGCAACCCGCGTTCGACCGTCGGCACACAGACAGAGATCTACGATTACCTGCGCCTGCTCTTCGCGCGCGTCGGCCAGACGTTTTGCCGCGTTTGCGGACTGCAAGTAACGCGCGACTCGCCCGAATCAGTCGCGGACGAAGTGCTCTCGACATTTCCCGAAGGCACACGTTTTTACGTCCTCTTTCCAGCGGGCGCCGGACTTCGCGAGCCACAGGAGATGCCGGGACGGGGAGATGCGGAGAAGGAGCGAAGCGGAGAAAAAGCGAAGTCACCCCATCGCCGCGTCTCCCCGTCACCCCGTCGCCGCGTCTCCCCATCACCCCGTCAATGGTTGACGGCGCATGTCATGAGCCTGATGCAGCGCGGATTCACGCGGCTCTACGTGAACGGCGAAACGATCGACCTGAGCTCGCCGGACGATTACCCACGCGAGGATTTCGACGACGTCTACGTGCTGGTCGATCGCCTCTCAGCCCGTCCTGACGTTCGCCAACGACTCGTCGACTCGCTCGAGATCTGTTTCTCGGAAGGTCACGGCAGCGCGGTGATCGAAGCCGCCGGCGCCGATCGACAGCGGCTGCGTTTTTCAGATCGTTTTGAGTGCAAGTACGACGGGACGATCTACGCGACCCCCGAACCGCGGCTGTTCAGCTTCAACAACCCGTACGGCGCTTGTCCGACGTGCCAGGGATTCGGCAACACGATCGGGCTTGACCTCGATCTGGTGATTCCAAATCCCGGTCTGTCGCTGAAGGACGGCGCGATCGAACCCTGGACCAAGCCGCAGCACGAGTGGGCCATGGCCGAGCTGAAACAGTTTTGCCGGGCCGAAAAGATCTCGATGACGGTGCCATTCAATCACCTCTCGCGTTCCGATCAGCAGGCGATCATCGAAGGACGCGGCGACTTCGGCGGCGTGCGCGGGTTCTTCGATTGGATGGAAACAAAGAAGTACAAACTGCACGTCCGCGTGTTTCTGTCGAAGTATCGCGGCTACACCTTGTGTCCCGATTGCAAGGGCGGACGGCTGCGCCAGGAAGCTCGTGACGTTAAAGTGAGCGGACGGACGCTGGCAGAGATCTGCTCGATGTCGATCCGTGAAGCCGCAAACTTTTTCGACTCGCTGCAACTCTCCACCGAACAAACGGCAATCGCCGACAGAATACTTTTCGAAGTCCGCAGGCGACTGCGGTTTCTCGTCGAAGTCGGACTCGACTACCTGACGCTCGATCGACTCGCGTCAACACTCTCGGGCGGCGAAGCGCAGCGGATCCAGCTTGCGACCAACCTCGGATCATCGCTGGTCGGCGCGCTCTACGTCCTGGATGAGCCCTCGATTGGACTGCACCCGCGCGACAACGATCGCCTGATCCGGTTGCTCAAGAACCTGCGTGACATCGGCAATACGGTGCTCGTGGTCGAACACGACGCCGATATGATGCGTTCCGCCGACCACATACTCGATATTGGTCCCGCTGCGGGAGAACTGGGTGGGCGCGTGATGTACGAAGGCGACTTTGCCGGTCTCCTTCGTGACGAAACTTCCTTGACCGCCCGCTATTTACGCGGCGACGCCGAAATTAAGGAGCCGAAGCAGCGTCGCGTCGCACGGACACGAAGACTGACGATCCAGGGCGCTTCGGAACACAACCTCAAATCGATTGACATCGAAGTGCCGCTCGACATGCTTGTCTGCGTGACCGGTGTCAGTGGGTCCGGCAAGTCGACTTTGATTCACGACTGTATCTACGCGGGACTGAAGAAACAGCGCGGCGATTGGCAGGGGCACGTCGGCGCTTTCACCAGACTCGACGGCGGTCAATTCATTGACGACGTGATCCTGGTGGACCAATCCCCCATTGGCCGCACGCCGCGTTCGAATCCAGTGACGTACATCAAAGTCTACGACGCGATTCGCGAGGTGTTTGCCGGCACGCGAGAATCGCAGGCGCGCGGTTTTGAGCCGTCGCACTTCTCGTTCAATCTTCCCGGCGGACGTTGCGAAGTCTGCCAGGGAGATGGAACGGTGACGGTCGAGATGCAGTTTCTCGCGGACGTCGAGTTGGTTTGTGAGGAGTGCAAAGGGACGCGGTTCAAACAGCAGATCCTCGACATCCGCTATCGGGGGAAGAACATTCACGAAGTGTTGAGCATGACGGTGCGCGAGGCGATCACCTTCTTTCGCGAGGTGCCGAAGATCACGAACCGTTTGCGCGTGCTTGACGACGTCGGTCTCGGCTACCTGCGCCTGGGACAGTCGGCGACGACATTGTCCGGCGGTGAAGCGCAACGGATCAAACTCGCGGCGCACCTGCTGAAACGCACTGGCGCGAAGACGCTCTACATCTTCGACGAACCAACCACGGGGTTGCATTTCGACGACATCAACAAATTGCTTGCGGCGTTTCGCGCACTGATCGACGCCGGCGGTTCGCTGCTCGTGATAGAGCACAACCTCGACGTGATCAAGACAGCGGACCACATCATCGATCTCGGCGCGGAGGGCGGTGAGGCCGGCGGGTATGTTGTCGGGGTCGGTACTCCGGAGGAGATCATGCGCATTCCTGAGTCGCACACGGGTCGCTTTTTGCGGAGTTACCTCGCGAAATCCAATGGAGGATCTTCAAAATGAGTTTGAGTGAACAGATCGTTTCCGATCTTACGGCGGCGATGAAGGCGCAGGATGCGCAACGAACGTCGACGCTGCGCATGGTGAAAGCGGCAATGATGAATCGCAAGATCGAGAAAGGCAGCGACCTGTCGGACGATGACGTTCAGAAACTGTTGCGATCGCTGGTCAAGCAACGACGCGACTCGATCGAGCAGTATGAGAAAGCCGGGCGGCAGGAGCTGGTCGATAAGGAGTCGGCGGAGATAGTCGTAATCGAAACGTATCTGCCGCAGGCCGCTTCGGCCGAGGAGATCGAGCAAGCCGTCGCGGCGGCAATCGCCGAAACGGGAGCCACCTCGATGAAAGACATGGGTAAGGTGATGAAAGCCGCGCAGGCCGCTTTGGCGGGCAAAAACGCCGATGGAAAACAGATTAGTGAGATTGTCAAGGCAAAGCTGGCGGGTACTTAAAATCCGTGTTCGGATACCCGTTCTAAAGTTGCCTCTGTACAGGCCTTTCCGTATAATCCACAGCTTGCTCGAAGGCACGGGGTCTCGTCCGGTGGGTTTCGCGCCCACTTTTTTCTTGCGCGACACACCTTCGAAAGAGAGTGAGCCATGGGAAACGATTCGATTGCAGCGCGAGTTCGGGAACTGGCTGAACGAGTAGCAATCGACCACGGAGTGGAACTGGTTCACGCGGAAGTCGCCGGCCCTGATAACAAGCCCATCGTTCGGGTTTTTATTGACAAGCCGCAGGGTGTAACCCACGAGGATTGCTCCGAAGTGAGCACTCATCTCGGGACGCTTCTCGACGTCGAAGACTTCATCCACGCTTCCTACACATTGGAAGTATCGTCGCCCGGGTTGGAACGTGGGCTTTACAAGCGCTCCGACTATGAGCGCTTTTCGGGCAGTGACGCGAAGTTGAAAACGCGGCAGCCCATTTCGGGCCAACGCAATTTTCGCGGCCGTTTGCTGGGTGTCGACGGTGACGAAGTGATTTTTGAAGACCGAACCAACGGGAGAGTACAGATTCCCCTCGATTTGATCGTCAAGGCGAATCTGGAAGTGGACATTGAAGAAGAGTTGCGCCGCGGGCATCAATAAAAGGCAGACTCAGAAATAAGACGCAGAAGAGACTTTCATGAGTTCATCGATCGCACAAAACATCGAGGCGCTTTGCCAGGAACAGGGTATCGATCGCGATCTGGTTATCGAGGCGATGAAGGAGGCCGTGCGCGCGGCCGCCAAAAAACAGTTTCGCTCAGGAGAGGACATCCAGGTGGACTGGAACGCCGAGACCGGCATCGAGCTTTCAGCTTCGAAAGTTGTAGTGGACGAAGTCGAAAACCCGGCAACTGAACTCTCGATCACCGAAGCGCGCGAACTCGCCGGCGACGAAGTTGAACTTGGCGACGCGCTGCTGCTGCCATTGCCGATGGAGGAACTCGGACGCATCGCCGCGCAAACAGCCAAACAGATTCTTTTTCAGAAAGTCCGCGACGCCGTTCGCAGCAACGTTTACGAGCAGTACATCGACAAGATCGGCGACCTCGTAAACGGTTACGTCAAACGGTTCGAACGCGGCAACATCATCGTCGATCTCGGCAATCTGGAAGCAATTCTCCCGCGGTCGCAACAGTCGCGCGGTGAACAGTGGAACCAGGGAGAACGAATTCGCGTCGTTATCAATAACGTGTCCAAGGAATCAAAAGGACCGCAGGTCGAAGTCTCGCGCACATCGCCCGAGCTTCTCCTGAGACTGTTTGAAATGGAAGTGCCGGAAATCTACGACGGCACGGTCGTGATCAAGTCGGCCGTACGCGAGCCCGGCGAACGCGCTAAGATCGCCGTCATGTCGAACGAGCGCGACGTCGATCCCGTGGGCGCCTGCGTCGGTATGAAAGGCTCCCGCGTGCAGGCCATCATCCGCGAACTCCGCGGCGAGAAGATCGATATCATCGAGTGGTCCGACGAGCCTTCAGTATTCGCAGCTAACGCACTTTCACCCGCCAAGGTCAACCAGGTCAGAATCACGGACATCGAGAATCGCCAGATGGAGGTCATCGTCAACGAAGACCAACTCTCGCTGGCGATCGGAAAACGCGGTCAGAACGTCCGGCTGGCGACCAAGCTTGTCGGCTGGAACATCGACATCCGCAGCGAGGAAGAGATCAAGCGCGAGGTCACCGAACAGATGGGCGCCCTGATTGCTTCCGGCGAATCAGTACCGCTGTCCGCGATTGAAGGCGTGACCGCACAACAAGCCGAAGCTCTCGCCGCGCACGGTATCAACGACATCGATGCGTTGGCCCAAACGTCGGTTGACGATCTCGTCGAGTTCCTCGACCTGAGTCTCGACGAAGCGGAAGTTATTTTGAACGCCGCTCAGGCCGTCGTCGCGATGCGTGACCGCAGTCTCGGCGAAGCCGAGGGCGACGAAGGCGAATACACGCCGGAAGAGCAACACGCCGTTTCCGCCGAAGCTGACGACTCGATTGAAGCGGCTGAAGTGGAGCCGAATGACGAGATGACGGCGGCAGGTTACGACGAGGCCGTTGAGAACGGCGTGCCGTTCACTGCCGAATCGGAAATCATCGCCTGGGATTCAGCCGACCCGGTCCCAGTCACCGAAGCCGAGGCGATTCCAGCCGACGAAATACCTTTGCTGGAATCCGGCCGCGACTTGCGTCCGGACACGATTACGCCATCACCTGACATAACCTCCTCGGCCGTTGAAGGTTACGCGAACATCGAGGAGCACATGGCGGAAGTGTTGGCGTCAGACCAAGAGTTTGCTTCCGAGGCCCCGGCCGAAGAAGCGGAAACAACAGCTCCCGCAGTTTCGGAAGATGCTGCATCAGGCGGGAGTGCGGACGAAGAGAAGCAGTGATGCTCCAATGATGCAGCCAAAGAGGAACAACACACATCCGGTTTATTCGGGCCGTTTGTGTTGCCCGCTACGCCCCTACTGTCACGTGCCGAACTTCTGATCGGACGTTTCTGAAGTGGTTGGGAGCGGCAAAGTTCCTAACCACAATTAAGACGTCAGGACGCGCGAATAAGCGTCGAGAAGGAGTGCATGACAGTTTCCTCGAAAGTTCGTATTTACGATCTCGCCAAAGAATTAAAGCTCGACACCAAACGTCTCATCGAAGAGGTCCGTCGCGAGGGCGTCGACGTCAGTGTTCCTTCCAACTCCGTTTCCAAGGAACTGGCGGAGAAGATTCGCAACAAGTACTTCCCGAAAAAAGAGACGACGGTCAAGCGCGCGGTGAAAGTGGTGAAGCGCGCCGCGCTGCCCACTCCGGAAGCGCCTGTAGCCGACGAAGAACCGGAGGTTCATGAACCGGAACCGGTCGTTGCTGCGGCCCCACCCGCGGCGTCTGCCCCCGAGCCCATCGAGACGGCCGTGCCGGCTGCTTCTGCGCAACCAAAGCCCGCCGCTCCCACGAAGCTCGTCAAGCGATTGACGCCGGCAGCGCGTGCGGAAGCACCAGCGCCACAGGTTCTGGAACAGCCACCCGCAGCCGAGCCTGAGCCCGCGCTGGAAGAGCAAGTGGTCCAGGAAGCGGCCGCGCCAGTCGTGGAAACGCGTGCTGCTCCAACCGTGCCGACAAATGGCGCGCCCGAAGCGAAACCCGTAACCGTTGTTCCATCGCGACAAATACGAGTGATGCGTCCAACGGCCGCCGCACTCAACGCCGGTATCAGACCCGGCGAGCGTGCACCGGCGCCGGCGCCGCCACCTCCGGCCCCGCCAAAAGAGCGTACCGATCGCACCGATCGCCCCAGCAGACTTCGCGAACGGCCTTCCCTACCCCGCTCCGAGCGCATGGGAACGCCTGGCGAAACGGCAACGCCGCAAACAACCTACATCCCGCCTCCTGACGCCGGACGCCGTCGTTCGCGACGCAGCAGCCCGCGCGGTGGCCGGAAGATCGAAGGCAAAGCCGGCAGGTTCGACAAGGGCGATTTCATTCCACCACCGAGGGCGATGTCGCTCGAAGATCGCATCGCTACGCGACTCGAAATCCCCGGTTCAGGCGAACTTAAATCCGTGCGCTTGATCGAAGGTTCGACCGTGAAGGAGTTCGCGGAGAAACTCGGCATCAAGCCAAAAGACGTTGTGACGTTGCTGCTGCAACGCGGCGTCTTCGCGACCATCAATCAGCCGTTAATGGACGACGTTGCGGCCGATCTCGGCAGGCGATTCGGTTACGACGTCTCGTTCGTGCCGTTTGAAGAGATGGTGGCGGAGGAAGAGTTTGAAGAACTGATCGCCGCCGACGCGGACGACGTCGAGTTGCCGCGAGCTCCGGTGGTGACCGTGATGGGCCACGTCGATCACGGCAAGACTTCATTGCTCGATGCGATCCGGACGACGGACGTCGCCGGTGGTGAAGCAGGCGGCATCACGCAGCACATCGGCGCGTACAGCGTTCAGGTACCAAATCCTGACAATCATGAAGAGACTCGTCGCGTCGTGTTTCTTGACACGCCGGGTCACGAAGCGTTCACGATGATGCGCGCACGCGGCGCGAAAGCGACCGATATCGTGGTGCTGGTCGTCGCTGCTGACGACGGCGTCATGCCGCAAACGATCGAAGCAATCGAACACTCGCGCGCAGCGGGTGTTCCCATCATCGTCGCGATCAACAAGGTCGACAAACCAGACGCAAACCCCGATCGCGTCCGGCAGGAACTCGCTACGCAAGGATTGTCGCCACTCGACTGGGGCGGCGACACGGAAATGGTCCAGGTTTCGGCCAAGAAGCGTCAGAATCTCGATACACTGCTGGAAACGATCCTGCTGACGTCAGACATTTTGAACCTGCGCGCGAGTCCGACGCGACTGGCGTCCGGAGTCGTGCTTGAAGCGAAACTGGACCGTGGCCGTGGTGCGGTTGCGACTGTTCTGGTCCAGCAAGGGACGTTGAAGATTCACGAACCATTCATCGTTGGACAGATCTATGGTCGTGTTCGCGCGATGTTCAACGATCGTGGCGAACCGATCACCGAAGCGGGACCGGCAACGCCGGTCGAAGTGCTCGGCCTGCAAGGCGTGCCGCAGGCGGGCGAGAGCTTCCAGGTCGTTTCGGACATCACGAAGGCGCAATCGATCTCGCAACATCGTCAGATGTTGAGCCGCCAGGCGGCGCTGTTACAAACGACCAAGCGCGGTATCGAAGCGCTGGGCGAGAGTGAAGTTAAGGAACTGCTCGTCATCATCAAAGCTGACGTGCAGGGCTCGGTCGAGGTTCTCAAGTCGACGTTGCAAAAGCTGTCAACCGATCGCGTGAAGGTGAAAGTGATTCGTTCCGGTGTCGGCGCAATCTCCGAATCGGACGTGCTGCTCGGCACCGCCACGCAGGCCGGATCGTCGTCGTCTGCCGTCGTGATCATTGGCTTCAACGTGCGCCCCGAAGCGCGTGCTGCCGACATCGCGAAGCAGGAAGGCGTCGATATTCGTCTCCACTCGATCATCTACAAGGTCGAAGAAGAGATTCGCGCGGCCATGATCGGAATGCTCGAAGCGATCGAGAAGGAGAAAATCCTCGGCAAGGCCGGCGTGCGCGAAGTGTTCCGTGTGCCGAAGGCCGGCACCGTCGCAGGTTGCATGGTCCTTGATGGCGTGATTCGTCGCAACGCACGCGCGCGCCTGATTCGCGACGGTGTGGTGAGCTGGGAAGGCAACATCGCGTCGTTGCGCCGGTTCAAGGACGACGTTTCCGAAGTTCGCGAAGGGTTCGAGTGCGGTATCAGTTTGGAGAACTTCAACGACGTGAAGGTTGGAGACCAGATTGAAGCGTATGTCGTCGAGCGGGTCGCGGCGACGGAGCTCTAAAGGTGAGTCATGCGCAGGGCGGAGAGATACACGGACACTCTGCGGGAAGAGATCGGTCAAATAGTCGGTTACGAGCTCGAAGATCCGCGTTTGACAATGGTGACGGTCACAGACGTTCGTCTTTCGAAAGACAAACGAGCGGCGCGTGTTTACGTCACGATTGCAGGTGATGAAAAGGAGCACAAGGAAGTGCTCGCGGCGCTGAAGAATGCGGCGCCATACGTTCGTAAGCAACTCGGTCTTTCGTTGAATCTGCCCCGCACGCCTGAGCTTCATTTCGTGCGCGACCGCGTGGAAGAAGAGGGCGAGCGAGTCGATCAATTGCTCGAAGAGATTGAACGAGAGTGGGAGAGACAAGGAAAGGATTAAGGTCTGAGATCTCAGATTTGAGATTCAGATCTCAGATATATGCTTAGTCAAGTAGTCGAGCTGATCGAAGCAAAACGTCATTTCGCGATCACCTCGCACATTCGCCCTGATGGCGACAGTTTAGGCTCGTCGCTCGGTCTGTACTGGTTGTTACGCGCGCTTGATAAAGACGTCGAGGTGATCATGCGCGACCCTGTGCCGCACGCGTATCAGCAACTCCCCGGCGCCGGCGATGTTCGAGTCACCCCGTCCGTCGATCCTTCTTATCACGCGGTGTTTGTCATCGAATGTTCCGACATCACGCGTCCGGGTCTCGCCGATCTGGAAAAACAGTTCGTCGTCAACATAGACCACCACTCGACCACTGCACTCTTCGGCACGATCAACTGGATCGACTCGACCGCCTCCGCCGTCGGCGAGATGATCTACAACTTGTGCAAAGCGACCGGCGTGCGCGTGACGCGAGAGATCGCCGAATGTGTTTACACGGCGCTGATCACCGACACCGGATCATTTCACTACTCGAACACGACCGAGCGGACGTTCAAAGTCGCTTCCGAACTCGTGCGGACCGGCGTCAAGCCTGCGAAAACCGCGGAAGCAGTCTTCGCGAGTTATCCGTGGAGCCGTATCGAGTTGATGGGCGCTGTTTTGTCCACCGCGAGACGCGACGAAACAGGACGCGTGGCTTGTATGCGCCAGTCGCTCGAGATGCAGCGGCAGGCAGGTGCTTCTGACGAAGACGCCGATGGGTTTGTGAACTATCCGTTGACCGTCGGCGAAGTGGAAGCGGTCGCGATGCTCAAGGAGTGTGAGCCGGGGATCTATCGCACCAGCTTGCGGTCCAAAGGCGATGTGAATGTCGCGAAGGTCGCTGAAAAGTTTGGCGGCGGCGGCCATCGGAACGCGGCGGGCTGCACGCTCCGGGGAAGCTGGGAAGAAGCTGAGACGACGATCGTCCGGCTGCTGCGGGACGCCGTGAAACGCGCCGACGGCGATGTAACTGAGGACGCTTTGAAAGAATCCGTCGCCTGATTAAGACCCGTGTCAGATCCTAATTTAGACCGAAAGTATAAGTGGCGACGAAAGGACTACCAGGAAAACACGCGCGGGCTCCTGATGGTCCATACCGGAAACGGTAAAGGAAAGACGACGTGCGCGCTCGGCCTGATGATGCGCGCCGCCGGACGCGGTTTGAAGTGCTGCATGATTCAGTTCATGAAGTCGCGCAACGACCGCTACGGCGAACACGAATCCGCGGAAAAACTCGGCATCGAAGTCCACACGATGGGCGACGGCTTCACGTGGGACACCAAAAATCCCGAACAGGACATCAAGACTGCGCGCGAAACGTGGGCGCTCTGCGTCGAGAAGTTGCGCTCCGGCGATTACGATCTGCTGGTTTTTGACGAGCTGGTTTACGTGCTCAGTTACAAGATGTTGCCGGTTGACGAGGTGGTCGCCGAGTTTCGCGCGATTCGTGCCGCGCAGCCGGCTTTGCACATCGTGGTGACGGGCCGCGATGCGCCGCCTGAGCTGATCGAAGCGGCCGACCTGGTGACCGAGATGCGGGAGATCAAACATCCATTTACCGCGGGTATTCGCGCCCAGCAGGGCATCGAGTTTTAGCCACAAAGAGGCACAAACCTT
>CBFGMX010000156.1:0-13346 GCA_965649955.1 uncultured bacterium | reverse complement strand
CGCGTTTAGCGGGGATGCTGACCGGATCGCCGGTCTTTGGATTTCTGCCGCGGCGCGCGCCACGCTCGCGTACACGGAAACTGCCGAAGCCGCGCAACTCGATCTTCTCGCCCTGATTCAGAGTTTCGATGATGCTTTCAAAGACAATTTCGACTAAACGCTCCGCGTCTTTTTTAGTAAGTTCTGCCGCCCGCGCGACGTCTTCGACGAGTTCTGCTTTTGTCATGCATCACCTCGGTTTTAAACAAAGAAGTTTTATTAACGTCTTGATAATGGCGAGGTTAAGTTAACCGTACACTACCAGAAACGGAACGCGTCGGGCAAGACTTAGCCGCACAGGGGTAGCGATGCAGGTTAATAAGTTACTTTAGCTATCTGTGCGCTTGTGCACTCTCATCCCGCAAGCGGGAGACGCGTTCAAAGAAACTGCACCATTACTCCGCACAGCACGTTCGCTAATAAATGGACCAGGACTACTTACTCGTCACCGGTGTCGGGTTTGCTTAAACCGAAATCGGCAAGTTCACCCAGTGAGGCCATTCCGCCGCCCGCCTCTGAAGAATAGATCTTCGTATCGATGATCGGTTCGTCTTTACCCACCGCTCGCGCGGAAAGGCCGATCTTCTTGGTTTCGGGATCGATGCGCAGGATCTTGAAATCCATCTCCTGTCCCAACTGCACCACGTCCTCGGGCTTGGCAATTCTTTCCTCCGACAGCTCGGAGATATGACAAAGACCTTCGAGATTGTCGTCGAGCTCGATAAAGGCGCCGAAGTTTGCAAACCGTGCGACCTTGCCGTGCACCACGTCGCCCGGCTTGTGCTCGTTGGTGAACTTCTCCCAGGCGTTTGGCTCGAGGTCCTTGATCGAAAGCGACAGGCGCCGGTTCTCGCTGTCGATACTCGTGATAACAGCGTCGATCTCCTGACCTTTCTTCAATACTTCGCTCGGATGCTTGATGCGGCGCGACCACGAGATATCGGAGACGTGGACCAGTCCGTCGACTCCGTCTTCGATCTCGATGAAGGCGCCGAAGTCAGTCAGGTTTCGTACGCGGCCGTGGACGCGTGTTCCGACGTGGTAACGCTCGTGCAACGTCTGCCACGGGTTCTCCTGCACCTGCTTCATACCGAGGCTGATGCGGCGTGCGCGTGGATCCACGCTGAGCACTTCGACTTCCACGCTGTCACCCGGATTGACCACTTTGCTCGGATGCTTGACACGCTTGGACCAGCTCATCTCCGACACATGGACCAAACCTTCAACGCCGTTCTCCAGTTCCACAAAGGCGCCGTAATCAGCCACGCTCGCGACTTTTCCACTCACGCGGCTGCCGACCGGGAACCGCTCTTCGACACTGGACCACGGGTCGGGCAGCAGTTGCTTGTAACCGAGCGAGACGCGCTCGCGCTCACGATCAAACTTGAGTACCTTGACCTGAATGTTGTCGCCAACTCTGAACAACTCGTTTGGGTTCTGAAGCCGTCCCCACGACATGTCCGTCACGTGCAGCAAGCCGTCGACGCCCCCGAGATCCACGAACGCGCCATAGTCGGTAAGGTTCTTGATCTGGCCTTCAACCACGATGTCTTCTTCGATCTGCTGAAGCGTTTGATCTTTGCGTCCGGTGTTCTCCTGTTCGATCACGGCCTTGCGCGACAGGACCACGTTCGAGCGCTTGCGGTTGAGCTTGATCACCTTCGCTTCGATGATCTGGTTGCGCAGACTGTCGAGATTGCGCACCGGGCGAACGTCAACCTGCGAACCCGGCAGGAACGCTGCGATGCCGTCGATGTCCACACGCAAGCCGCCCTTAATCCGATCGATAACACGTCCTTTGACGTTTGAACCGTCGCGGTAAGCCTTCTCGAGATCGTCCCAGGCTTTCATCCGCACTGCATCGGCTCGAGAGAGTACGGGCAGCCCATCGGCTGTCTCCATGCTCTTCACGAGCACTTCAACCTCGTCGCCGGCCTTAACAGTGAGTTGGCCGTTCTCGGTAAACTCGGCCGGGTTAACGATGCCTTCCGACTTATAGCCGAAATCGATCACTACGCCACGTTCGCTCAAACCTACAACGGTGCCGCGAACGACTTCGCCTTCTTCAAGGGTCGCTTGCTCTTGTTCGAATTGATCGAGAAGTTGCCCAAAATCAACATCGCCGGCGGCGCGTGTTTCGTCGTTGTCATCAACGTCGGGTGGGTGGGTTGCGGGTGCGGTTGCGGGTTGAGAAGCCATGACGTTCTGTTGCGGCGCAGTCTGCGACTCGCTGGAGGTTGAATTGTTAGCCTCGCTGTTGTTCAGCTTGGGTTGTTCACTAGACATGAATACTCCTGTAGTCCCCGATAACTCTTCAGCGCGTGCAAGATCATATCGCGCTTCACTGAACCCGAACAATCAGCGCAGGTCTTCGCTGAATGCCAGACAGTGTCCAGCGGCGATTTGCTTGATTGACCTTGGCGTTGTCGGGATTTGAAGCTGGCGAGGAAGCGAGCCGTTTGGATTTGGAAATGTCAGTCTAATCTGTTTCGATTACCGCCCTGCCGTTAGTTACCCCGCTTGGTCCGACAAACACCCGCCGCCTTCTTACCGGGTAGGGCGGCAATGTACACGGCAGCCTGAGCTATGTCAAGGCAACAGAAGAGGTTTCTGTGACTCTGAGTGCGATGCAGAGTCACAGAAACAGAAATGTTTTAGAGATGCAATTATTGAGCGGAAGAAAGCGTGTCGGTCATGCGCGGAACAACATACACACCCGCTGAATGCGAACCGACAAACAGCACGTTCTGATCGTGCGCATCGAACGCCAGCGCCCAGATCCGCTGACTCGGCAAGCGCCTCACCTTCGGATCGATGCGCGCCCACGTCATGCCGCCGTCAGTCGTGCGGAACACGCCGCCGCCGATATCGCTTGTCTGATACGCGTTACCCGCGAATATTTCGTCGCCGTTACGCGGGTTGATCAGGATACTGGTGAAATCGCCGAATGGCAGATTGCCACCACGACGGCTCCATGTATCACCACCATCGTGCGACATGAACAGCGCCTGCTTCGTGCCGACGTAAACGCGATCCGGCCGCTGCGGATCCTGCGCAATCACGTTGATCGGAACCTCATTCGGAACACCGTCAACGCGACGCCAAGTCTTGCCACTGTCACGAGAAACGAGCACGCCGGATTGTGGTGTGCCCACCCAGATCGTCTCGGGCTGGCGCGGAGTTGTAGCGATACAAGTTGTGCGCTGATCGCCGGTGCCGTATGACAGCTTTTGCCATCCCTTGGTTGGGTCGAGACTGCGATACAGACCGTTGTTCGTCGCCGCAAGAAACGCCGGCTGTCCAGTCTCGGCGTCGACGGCCTGGACCAGCGTGTGCACTGCATCGGCGAGAATCAGATCCGATTTTTCAGTCTCAGCGGAACCAGCGCCCGTGCTGACCCCGAGAGCCGCGAGCGTGATCGAATCGAGTTTGCCGGTAACCGGGAGATGACGATCAGTTTGGAACCGCTTTACTGCCGCCGTCGTCGAGGCGCCGGCTTTACCGTCCGGTTCACCTAAATTGTAACCAGCAGCGCTCAACGCCTCCTGCGCGCGCAGAACTGTCTCGTTGGCTTTTCCAACCGGTGTCCTGCGCTTCGCAACTACCGAAGCTTGCGGCTTAGCGCCTTTTCTCGAGACTGCCTTTTTCTTCGCAGGACTGGAAGGTGCCCACACAGGCGCCCACGAATTGCCGCGATCGGCCGAGCGATACACGCCGAGGTTTGTTCCCAGGTAGATGACGTTCGCGTCGCGCGCGTCCTGCACAATCGCGTAGGTGATCAAACGCGAAGGCATGCTGCGCATTGACGGGCGCCAGTTCTCGCCGTTGTCGTTGCTGACGAAGAAGAAGCCGCCGCCGGTGGCGGTGTTGATCGTCGAAGCGTAGATCCGGTTTGGTGTTTCCCGGTCGGCAAGAATCGCGTTCGCGAAGCGTCCGCTGAAGCCTCCGTTAGTGGGTGTGAAAGACTTGGCACCGTCGGTGGAAACCATCACGCCGTAGTTGTTGGTTCCGATGTAAACGAGATCGGGTCGCGACGGATGGACCGCTATCGAGTTGATCTCGAGCTGTCGTGAAGTTGTCACCATCCACGAATCGGGATCGCCACCCTTGTCGGATCTCCAGAACCCTTCCGTGGTGCCCGCGAGAATCAGACCCGCAACTGACGGATGCTGGAGAATCGCGCGTGTGCGGCGCGACTGTGACGGAATTCCCTGAACCTTGCGCCAGTTCTCTCCACCGTTCTTGCTCTCGTAGATGCCGCTGCACGCGGATGCAAACACGTGATTGGGATCGCGCGGATCGATATCGATCACGAACACGTCTGAATCGTCGATCATTCCCTCGCGAATGATCTTCCAGGTTTGACCGCCGTCGGTAGACTTGTAAGGCAAATACCACGTGCCGGCGTAAATCGTGTTGGCAGTGCGCGGATCGATCGCCAGAGATTCGACGTGATGCAGTCCGTTCACGTTTGACGTGGGCAACTGTTTCCATGTTTCCCCGGCATCATCAGAACGGAAGATAGTGTTGAAAGTGCCGGCGAACAGCGTATCCGGATTGGATTCAGCCTGCGCGAGAGAGTGAATCGACTCGTTCTTTAGCTGCAAATTCTCGCGCCACGTCAAACCGCCGTCAGTTGATTTGAAAAATCCGCCCGGCAGATCGTGTCTGTGCGCTCCGATGTACAGGACCTTCGGGTTGCGCGGGTCTACGATGATGTTATCGACGAAGAGCCGGGGCTTTCCGAGATTGTGAAGCAATTGCCAGTGTTTACCGCTATCGGAAGACGTGTAAATCTGGCCGTCAAGAGTACCAAAGTAAAAACGATCAGGATTTGAAGGATCGACGACGAGTGCGCGGACGTCACCACCCGGAGGTCCGGTGGTGCGCCAATCGTTCGAATAGAGTGCAGGGTCGGCGCCACCGCCGGCTGCGAACATCACGGCGGCGTTCGGCGCGAAAGTCAAACACCAGAGCGTAAGAAGAACGAGGGGGAGACGCGTAGAAAATATTCTCATCGTTATTTCATCCAGGGTTCAGGCATCCGGAGCACGTCGCTCACCTTGGCGACTAGTTTATTACAGAATTCTCACTTTGTGTCTAAAAGCTGGGGGCGACGATAGGATGCCGTCGAAATCCAGCGCAGTTGCACAATCCTTTGACCAAACGGAGGCGTTAAATGAGGTCAAACTAAAAAGACGACGGGCGACGCCAGTATATGACGTCGCCCGCGTGTTTTTAAGGTTTTGGTAACACCAAAACCGCTAGTTGTTATTCATCGCCTCGTGGACGGCGCGCTGGGCGGCGTCCTCGCCGGCATTCCGGACACGGCGAGATGGCGCCAGTCGTGTCAACCTGGGGTTGATTTGCGCCTTGCGGCACAACCCACAACTGCACTGTCAGGTCGGCACGGCATCCACCGTCTACCACCGTGATACGGCTCGCTTCAATTCCGCGAGTGTTCACGAGGTAATCCTTGGCACGGTCGCCTCGGGTCTGACCCTCGCCGGAACAAGTACCGTAAGCGATGATCGTTGCCGTTGAACCCGGCTCGTTCTGGAGCTGGATGGCGAAGTTGTCGAGTCTGGCCTTCTCATCGTTGAAGCGGATGTTGCCATACTCGTCGAACCGTCGCGGCTCCGGCGGCGGCGGCCTGACGGAAGCCGTGCAGGAAGCCGTGTTGGAGCACGAAGGATCTGCGCCACCGATGCTGACAGTTGCCGTTACGCTCTGTCCGCCCAGTCCGGCGGTGTCAACGGTGATGGATGAAGTCCCCTGACCACCGGTGATCGTTCCGGCTGACACCGACCAATTGTAGGTTGGCGCGAAGCCTTCCGGTCCGCCACTTACGGATGCGGTGAAGGTGATGGGCTGACCGAGATCAACTGCATCCGGACAGCTCACTGTTACGTTCGGGCACGGCGGCTTCGGCACTTCGCAGCCCGTGCAATCCGCAACCGTTACGGTTGCCGAACCACTGGCGGTGTGCTGATTGCCGTCGTTGACCTCAACAGTTGCCGTGTACGTTCCGTTTGCGACACCCGTGAGATCCCAGGTTACCTGACGGCCTTCCCCACTCAGGCGGCCACCCGTTACCGACCACGTGTAGAGCAACTGGTCGTTATCCGGATCGCTCGCATTCGCCGTTAGCTGAACTTCGCTTCCCGTCGGCGTACAAGTCGTCGACGTCGCCGGCGGCGGGCACGGACGCAGGATTGAACTCATGGACGTGGTGACGCTGCTCACCACCGGTGCCGTATTGATTACCGGCACTGTTCTGGCGTTGCGTCGTCCAATAAAGAATTGGGCGATAAAGCCGTTCTCTTCTTCCGAGAACAGGAACCCAATCGGGAATCCCTGCGAAGTCACGGCGCGTGACGTTCCGGGAACAACCACCAGGCCTCTTCCCACCACGTTCACGTTGGTGACCTGCTGGATGGGAATATTGAAGTCGACCGGGTCGAAGTGATCCTGATCCTGCGGGTTCAGGTGACGGCGATAAGCAAAACCAAAACCGAACCAGCGACGCGGATAAATCTTCACGCCGGCGAGTCCGTCAACTGGATTGTTATTGAACGCGTTGGGCGTGCGGCCCCCCAGGTACTGGGTTGAGCGAACTTCGAAGATTGGCTGAAAGTGCTCGTTGACCGGGAAGTCGAAACCGACACCGGCAATCAACTCATCCGGACGGTCCAACAACACGAAATCGTCGCCGAGGCCCTTCGGATTGCTGTTCAGAATGTAACCGACGTTAGCGGACAGGTTGACGTGTTTGCCGAGACGGCCGTCAACGATACCGACGATACCAAAGTCGCCGAGATCGCCGCCCGGACCGGCACCGCGCTGCATCTGGTTAAAGCCCGAGAAATCACTAGCCTTGTCCGGATACCAACGATAGAAACCGAGCAGGCCGACACCGAGCGGATTGTTCGGGCCGGTGAAGCGGATCTTGGCGCCCGCTACGAAGTTGTTGAAGCTGCTCTCGCCATAGAGACGATTGATGAACGGCGCATCAGCCAGATAAGTCGGCGCCACGGTGAACGTCAGCGGTATACGAATCGGCAGCGTCAAATTGGTTGCTGGAAGAACCGTGGTGGCCAGCACGACACCGGGCAGGATGCTTCCTACCGGCGAGCCGATACCCGGGAAGTTGTCAGCGGAACCGAAGGTGCCACTGTTCGGCTGGACCACTGGTGGTCCAAGCAACGCGTTGAAGCCCGGGAACCCAAACTGCTGCCCGATCTGACCAGCGGTCAAACCAAACGTACCTGCCGAGCCGCCCACGAACGGAAACTGTACGAAGGGCTGGTTATTCGTCGGGCGAAACACCGCAGTGTTAACCAGCGTTCCCACCAGTGGTCCGGATGGCGAAAGCACCACTGCCGGGCCGCTGCACAGCAGGTTGGCGCCGCAGAAGAGCTGCGAGTTAGGCAGATAGAAACCGGATAGGTTTTGCGGATTATTTACTTTGACTCCGCGATAGCCGTTCGTCTTGAAGAAAACTTCCAGGTGGTCGTTGACACCCACGTTGAAGCTGAGCGGGACGTCAACGAAATCTGCGTTTCCTGGATCACGATCATAATTGCTATAGGCGATGCTGAACGTGAATTCACCCCGACGCAGAGTTGAACCATCGTAAATAGTAAAAAGCCCGGTTGGCCCACCCTCGGGACCACCGGTGCCAACTGCTGGAGACTGATTGCGCGGATCTCTCTCCGACCTAATAGTTTGTGCTGATACTGCGGCACACAGCACCAACGAAACGAGCGCAGCTATAAGCGCCCTGCTTGCGAGTCTCATCGCATTCCTCCTGCGAAATGAGTAATAAAGAATTCGATGTAATAGCGCCGCCGTAACCGAACAAAGGCCCAAAACGCACCATGTTCCCCGGTGGCCCCAACTACACTCTGTCAATCGATTTAATGTCCGCCTGGACCAACTTCATCCTGCGGCGACGCTCGGATGCGACGCAAACAGAGTACTTCGACCTTTCTCGCCGTACTCCACCTTCAGCTGATTCGCTTTGCCCGAGTTGTTCCTGCTTTGTTCATTTCTTTTAGGAAATGAACACCCCTTGTCGATGATTTCGTCTCTCAAACCGTGTCTTAAATCTTGAAAAATCGTAACGATGGTCCGAGTCCTAAATCAGCCAGACCATACTCCACCTTAAAATGGAAATCAAGCCTTTTTCATGACTTAGCGCCGATATGTTTATGTTTTTTCGGTCACGCATAGAAGCCTCTCATGCGTGTATCGTAGGCCACGCGGTCTATCGCTAACATGTACGCCGCGGTCCTGGTATCGACCGAATGCGCGTCGGCAAAACGACACAGATCGTTGAAGCTCGCGACCATCTTGTCCTGCAGTCTTTCGTTAACAACGTCCTCCCGCCAGAAATATCCCATCCGGTCCTGCACCCACTCGAAATACGACACCGTCACCCCGCCGGCGTTCGCGAGAATGTCCGGGATCACGAATATGCCTTTCCGGTGCAGTATCTCGTCAGCGCCCGCCGTCGTGGGCCCATTCGCCCCTTCGGCGAGGACCTTGCACTTTATCCGATCCGCGTTCTGAGACGTGATCTGGTTCTCCGTCGCCGCCGGGACCAGTACGTCGCACTCCAGTTCGAGCAGTTCCTGGTTTGAAACAAACTCCACTCCCGGGTACTCCTCGAAGGAGCGCGTGGTCCGCAAGTGCTCCAGGGCGTCGGGGATGTTTATGCCCTTCGGATTATAAATTCCTCCATGGATGTCCGATATCGCTACAACGTTATACCCCGCTTCGTAAAAGAGCCGGGCGCCGATTCCGCCGACGTTGCCCGAGCCCTGAACGACAACTCGAGTCTCGGCTGGTGTCATTTTGAAACGCTTGATGGCTTCGTTAACAACAAACAGTATGCCGCGACCCGTCGCCTCTCTTCTTCCGCTCGACCCGCCCAAATCGATCGGTTTGCCCGTGACGACCGCCGTCACAGTGTGGCGCGCGTGCATCGAGTAGGTGTCCATAATCCACGCCATCGTCTGCTCGTTCGTATTCATGTCCGGTGCGGGCACGTCCTTCTCCGGGCCGATGAAATCGAGGAGTTCTGCCGCATAACGCCGCGTCATGCGCTCGAGCTCGCCGGTGGACATCTGTTGCGGATCACAGATGATGCCGCCCTTTGCGCCGCCAAACGGAACGTTGACCACCGCGCATTTCCAGGTCATCCACGCGGCGAGCGCGCGCACTTCGTCGAGATTCACGTCAGGCGCGTAACGGATGCCGCCCTTAGCTGGACCACGCGCGAAGTTGTGCTGGACGCGGAAGCCTTCGAAGACCTGGATGCGCCCCGAATCCATACGCGTCGGGATGTAGACCTTCAACTCGCGATTAGGAACCCGTAAGACTGCGTACAGATCCGGATCGAGGTCCAACAGTTGGGCCGCGCGGTCAAAGCGCGACATCATCGACTCGAACGGGTTCTCTTCTTTTATCTCCCGAATGTCGTCTACGTATACTGTGCTGTACATGCTAACCATTTGGCCCCTCGCTCTCTGGGTGAAGTTCCCGCAAAGGCGCAAAGACGCAAAGTCAACTTACACGTCTCTTTGCGTCTTAGCGTCTTTGCGTGAAATCTCTCCTTGCGTTTGCGTTCGCCCGAGTTGGACCGGTAAGGCTTCGTTCATCGAGCCGCTGCGAAATCCCTGCAGGTCGAGAGTGATGTACTTGAAACCAAGCTCTCGAAACCGTGCCGCCAGTTGCTCGACCACCTCTTTCCGCAACACGCGGTCCATCTCCGCGGGCGAGATCTCCAGACGGACCAGCGTGTCGTGATGACGAACTCTGAACTCGCGAAACCCGAACTCCCTCAGGATCTCTTCGCCGCGGTCTACTTTCTGAAGACGCTCGATCGTCACCGTGGTCCCATAGGCGATGCGCGACGACAGGCATGGACTGGCCGGTTTGTCCCACGTCGGCAACTTAGCGCGACGGCTCAGCTCGCGCACCTCATTCTTGCTTAGACCGACTTCGATCAGCGGACTGCGAACTGCGTGTTGCTTTGCGGCTTGACGTCCGGGCCGATAATCGTCGAGATCGTCAAGCGTTGAACCGTCTACGATCGACTCGATGCCGCGGGTGCGCGCGACGGATTCGAGCTTGCTGTACAACTCGTCCTTGCAGAAGTAGCAACGATCGCCGTTGTTCGCGCGATAACCCGGAAGCTGCAACTCGTCGGTGTTGATGGTCTCGTGATTAAACCCGAACCTCTTAACAACGCTATCGATCTCGTCGTTTTGATACGAGGGCAAACTCGCAGACTGCCCAGTGACGCAAACTGCGCGTGCTCCCAGTTCAGCGTTCGCAACGTAAGCGACGTAGCTGCTATCGACACCACCCGAGTAAGCGACGATCACTGACCCAAGCGTACGAAATAACTCACGCAGTCGATCTTCCTTGGCAATTGCACTCATGTATTCGGTGATCGGCATGTTAGCTCATGCATCGCAAGCAAAGCAACCAGCCTCTTTCTGCATCTTAACGGGCGATCTCTGCGTAATCACTGAGGATGTGCTAACATCGCAACCTCCCCGGATCGTTCTTCAATGCAGCTATTGAACGCCTCATTTTTTAAGAGATTCCTGCTGGTTGCAACATGCTTCGGGCTGCTGTTCGCAGGCTCAACTCTGCGCGCCGCTGCGCAGACTGACGAAGCCTTCGGCGACAGTGCCGCCGATCCGATCAGACTCTTCGAACGCGGACAGAGCGCGCACGCGCGCGGTGAACTCGAGAAGGCGATCGGCTTCTACGAGCAGGCACTGAAAGTCAAACCTGAGTTTCCGGAAGCAGAGTTTCAGCGAGGCAATGCGCTTGCTTCACTTGGACGGCTGACCGAAGCCGAAGCTGCTTTCCGGCTCGCCATCTCTCAGAAGAAGAACTGGTCGTTGCCGCATTCGGCACTCGGCGCGTTGCTGATGCGCAGCCAACGCGACTCCGAAGCCGAACAGTCATTTCGCGCCGCACTCAAGCTCGACGCGAACGACGGCGTCGCCTTGCGTATGTTGTCCGAGATTCGCTTGCGCGCAGGCGATGCGAAAGAGGCGTTGGATCTCGCCAAACGCGCGACCGCGATTCCTGAAGCTCCTGCTTCAGCGCGGGTCGTGCTCGCCGTCGCAGAACGAGCAAACGGAAACAAAGTCGCCGCGAAAGCGACGTTGGATCGCGTCATCGGAGACGAACCCGCAAATGTTGCCGCGTTGCTCGAGCGCGCAGATCTTCTGACCGACGAAAAGAACTTTGATTCCGCACTCGCGGATCTGCGCGCGGCCGCAAAGGTCAAGCCCGGCGAGAAAACAATCGCGTCGCGACTCGCTTACGTGCTTCAGCAAACGGGCCGCAACGAAGAAGCTATGGAAGTGGCGAAGTCGGCCGGCCTCGAAGTGCAAACATCCGGCGGCGAGGTAAAAGGCGGCGTGATCGGAACACCTGAAGAGATCGAAGCAGCGAACAGCGACGATCCCGCCGTCGCCCGTAAGGCACTCGAAAAGCTGCTTGAAAAGAACCCGCAAAACGCGGTGCTGCTCGGACGCCTTGGCGCGTCGTATCGCACCGACGATCCACCGCGATCGCTCGCTTTCTACCGTCGCGCGTCAGAGCTTCAACCGGAGGCTGCGGAGTATGCGATCGGTTATGCCGCGGCGTTGGTCCAGGCGCGTCGCTTCGCCGATGCCGCCCAGATCCTCCTTCAAGTCGTACGTCTGAACCCGGAGAACTACGCGGCACATGCGAACCTCGCTACGGCCTTGTACGAATCGAAGCGGTATAGCGAAGCGATTCCCGAATATGAATGGATCCTCGCGGCAAAGCCGGAAATCGCAGTGGCGCATTATTTCATTGCCACGTCCCACGATTATCTTGGACAATATCCCGAAGCACTCGCATCCTATGAGAAGTTTCTCGCGGCGGCTGATACAAAAACCAATCAGCTCGAGATCGATAAAGTGAAACTAAGGCTGCCGTCTCTGCGGCGCCAGATCGAATTGGGTGAAGGCGCAAAGAAAAACGAGGGCGGAAAGAAGAAGCCCTAAAACGTCCAGCGGATGAACGTAACCAGCGGGAAAAAGTGCAACCACATGGTCCAACTCGCATCGCGTTGGAGCCTCGGACTGTTGCTGCTCTTTTTTGTTTACGTTCCCGCAGCGAGTGCCCAGGATCAACTGCCGCAGCCGTCCCCGACCCCACTGATGGCGCCGCCGCCAATAAAGATCATCACCAAAGAAGAGCGTGCCCAGATCGATGGAGCGGGAGACTCGAAAGCTCGCATTCGGACGACGATGGATCTCGCCGCAGCACGTCTGACGCGCGCGGAACAACTCGCTAAACAGTCCAACTACGACGACGCGCTTACGGAAGTCGGCAGTTATGAAGCGCTGATAGAGGATTCACTGGATTTTCTGCGCGGACTTAAGCGCGACAGCAACAAGACCCGCGACCTGTGCAAACGAGTCGAGCTTGCGCTCCGAGCACACGGGCCGCGCTTGACGACGATGCGTCGTGAGACGCCGCTCGAATTTGCCGTGTGGATCAAAAAGGTCGAAGAGTTTGCGCGCGCCGCTCGCACCGAAGTGCTCAATACGTTCTACGGCCACACCGTCGTACGCGAACCTGAAAAAACAAACGCCGACAAACGCAAGCAACAAGCTGTCCCAACTCCAACCCCGAAGAGTGACCAACCATG
Organism: uncultured bacterium; assembly: GCA_965649955.1. Classification (GTDB taxonomy): domain Bacteria; phylum Acidobacteriota; class Blastocatellia; order Pyrinomonadales; family Pyrinomonadaceae; genus PSRF01. Next base: position 592 of record CBFGMX010000156.1, on the reverse strand, counting down.
ATTAGCCGTACCCTGTCAGCCCTTTCTTTCGTTCTGCTCCTGATCATTCCAATCATCGTTCCACTTCCGGCTTCCTCTTTTCAAAAACGAGATCATCTCACGCCGCAGGAAGTGGATCTCGTCAAAGAGGCGCAGATTCTCGACAAGCGGATCGAGGTCTTTATAAGAGCCGCAGAGCGAAGATTGATCGTCATCAACGGCACAGCCGCTACGAATGCGAAGCAGTTAAAGAAGGACGCTGAAAGGTGGGGCGAACTTCCCGCGGGATCGCGTTTCGAGCTCGTCGGCGACATCGCGCGCATCTACGACGAAGCGATTACAAACATCGACGACGTCAGCACACGAGATGAAAGAAATCCGCTGATTCCGAAGGCCTTGCGCAAGCTCGCATCGTCTGTGTCGAGTGTTATGGAACAACTCAAGCCTCTTCGCGCTCAAGCCAAGACAGAGGGTGACATGGCGAGTCTCGAATCATTGAACGAGTACGCGCAGTCAATCCTCGAGGCCGCACAAAAGCTTCCACCCGAGGTCGACAAGAAGGCCGCAAAGAAGAACAAAAATTAGCCACAAAGAGGCGCAGAAGGCGCAAAAG
>CBFGMX010000155.1:0-13391 GCA_965649955.1 uncultured bacterium | reverse complement strand
AAAACCATGAACACAAAACGATCCCTTCGACTCTTTGCTCTTCTGCTCGTTACGGCGGTCGCTGTCGCTCAACAGGCGCCCTCGCAGACCGGGACCAGCGTTGCGAAACTCCAACAACACATCAGCTATCTCGCATCCGACGCCCTCGATGGTCGCCGTACGGGTACCGCGGGCGCCAACGACGCCGCTCGTTACATCGCGGGCGAATTTGCGCGCCTCGGTCTCAGACCCGCCGCGTCCGGTCCGGCTACTCGCCGCGGCAGCCAGGTCATGCGGCGTTACCTGCAATCGTTTCCGTATGTCGCCGGCGTTGAGTTGGGCAAACGAAATGAGATCGCGATTGGTCCAACGGCCCAGCGTCTGACTCTGTCAGAAGAATGGACGCCGCTCGGGTTCTCGGCGAACGGCAATGTCACGGGCTCTTTGGTCTTTGTCGGCTTCGGAATAAAGGCCGCCGAGTTGAACTACGACGACTATCAGGGACTTCCGGTTTCGGGAAACATTGCGGTTGCCGTGCCTGGAACGCCAGACGGCGACAATCCTCACGGCCGGTTTTTCCGCTACGTTGACGTGCAATGGAAGGCAATCGCGGCACGTGACGCCGGCGCTAGGGCGCTGCTCGTGATTTCCGGCTCACCGAATTTCAAAGACGAGCGTCTCACAAAGCTTCAGTTTGACAATCTTGCGGGCAACGTAGGCTTGCCCATTGCCGCCATCTCGCAACAGGCACTCGCGAAAATCGCACCCGAACTCAGCTTTCCCGAATTGCAGCGTCTCGCTTCGGCGAAACAACAGTCAACTCTCAAACCGATTGCCGGTCCTTTGACCATCAGCACGGACCTCGTACGCAAGGAGGTGCCGGCCTACAACGTGATCGGCGTGCTCGAAGGCAGCGATCCGGTTGCGAAGAAAGAGACCATTGTCATCGGCGCGCACTACGACCATCTCGGACGTGGCGGCAGCGGTAGTCTCGCGCAACGCTCCGGCGAGATTCATCATGGCGCTGACGACAATGCCTCCGGAACCGCGGGCATGCTCGAGTTGGCGCGTCTGTTCACGTCGCAACGCCCGCGTCCGAAACGCACCATCGTGTTCATCGGGTTTGGCGGCGAGGAGGAAGGGCTGCTCGGATCAAACTACTACGTCAATCATCCGATAGCTCCGCTGACGAACACCGTGGCAATGATCAATATGGATATGATCGGGCGAATGAAGGATCGGAAACTGGTAATCGGCGGCGTGGGAACCGCCAAAGAGTGGCGCGACATCATTGCCAAAGGAACGGCGGATAACAACCGTAGTTTCTCGCTGACTCTGAATGAAGATGGGTTTGGTCCAAGCGACCATTCTTCGTTTTATGGTAAGCAGGTGCCGGTGCTCTTCTTCTGGACCGGAACTCACACTGATTATCACAAGCCGTCAGACACGTTTGAAAAGATCAACTACACGGACCAGGCCCGAATTCTCGACCTTGTCGCTTACATCGTCCGAGAGATCGACGGAACCGAGAAGCGGCTCACCTACACGACTGCGAAAACCGAGGCCACTCCGCGTACGGGCGGCTTCCGCGTTTATCTGGGCACGATTCCAAACTATGCGGAAAGCAATGATGGGCTGCTGATCGACGGCGTCCGCGACGATTCACCTGCCGCTAAAGCCGGACTGAAGGCCGGCGACCGCATCGTCAAGATCGGCACCCGCGATATCAAGAATGTCTACGACTACACCTACGCGCTTGGGGAGATGAAGGCGGGCGAGGAGTATGTGATCGAAGTCGTCCGTGGCACGGACAGACTAAGCCTTAAGATAAAGCCCATTCAGCGTTAGGAATATGCTTTTGAATCCGTGTTTTACTAAACCCACGGACAGCATTGATTTAAAGTCGGAAAGCAGGGGCAGCGCGGGGGAGTTGCTGCCCCGAAGGATTTACCAACGCGGTTCGCGCTCGTAGCGATCGTTGTCGCGATCACGGCCGCCGCCGTAACCACCGCGACCGCCGCCGCCGCGATTACCACCGTAACCGCCACGGCCACCGCCGCCTCGGTCCGTTCTCGGCTTGGCTTCGTTGACGGTCAAATTGCGGCCGCCAAAATCCTTGCCGTTAAAAGCCTCGATTGCTGCTGCCGCCTCCTCGGGGGTTGCCATCTCCACAAAAGCAAAGCCGCGCGATCGCCCGGTTTCTCGGTCTTCAATCACCGAAGCTGATTCCACTGTGCCGACTGACGCGAAGGCTTCGCGCAGTTCCTCGCTCGTGGTACGAAACGAGAGGTTTCCTACGTAGAGTTTTGTAGCCATTCTACTATCCTTAGTCTGAAGGGAAGCGCGGGCTTGCTGGAAATCGCTGATACAGTTCGGGGGAGACGGCCGATACTTTCGGCGAGCTGCGACGCACCCGGTGCTCTAAATCTCGAGAGCGGCTTCTAAACTAGTTGACAACTGCCTCACTCTCTATTCAGCCGAACCTCGTCGCTATACGATCACGGACAGGCGCTATCACCATTGATGCGCGAGAGCAGGTACTGGTAAGCAAAAGTATGCAGGAGGCGTTCCGAAAGCGTCAAGGATATTTTCGAAAAAACATAGTTGCAGGTCCGGTCAAAACTACCTCGCGTTTCTGGAACACACATTTATCAATTCCAGACCTTTAGTGTACTATTCGGTGCTTCTTTACAGTTCCGCAAAAATACCCTGAAAGGCTTGGAATAATGTCCAACCGTATTCCTATCACTGTCGCGAACGGCGACGGCATCGGGCCGGAAATCATGGCTGCCACTCTGCGCATCCTCGAAGCGTCCGAAGCCCCACTCGAAATCGAAACCATCGACATCGGCGAAAAGGTCTATCTCTCCGGTAACACCTCCGGCATCGAACCCGGTTCGTGGGACTCCCTCCGCCGCACCAAAGTCTTTTTGAAAGCGCCAATCACAACTCCACAGGGCAAAGGCTACAAGAGCCTCAACGTGACCGTACGCAAGGTCCTGGGCCTCTATGCAAACGTCCGCCCCTGCGTCTCCTACGATCCGTTTATCGAAACGAAACACCCGGGAATGGACGTCGTTATCGTCCGCGAAAACGAGGAAGACCTCTACGCCGGCATCGAACATCGTCAAACCAACCAGGTTTACCAGTGCCTGAAACTGATCTCCCGCCCCGGCTCCGAAAAGATCGTCCGTTACGCGTTCGACTACGCCCGTCGCAACAACCGCAAAAAGGTCACCTGCTTCACCAAAGACAACATCATGAAGATGACCGACGGGTTGTTCCACAAAGTTTTTGACGAGATCGCCGTGGAATACCCGGACATCGAAAACGAGCACTGGATCGTCGACATCGGGGCCGCGAAACTCGCCGACACGCCCGAGTCATTCGACGTAATAGTCATGCCAAACCTGTACGGTGACGTACTTTCCGACGTGGCAGCACAAATTGCCGGTTCAGTCGGACTGGCAGGTTCGGCCAACATCGGCGAGCACGTGGCGATGTTTGAGGCGATTCACGGTTCGGCGCCGCGTCGCGCCGGGCAAAACCTCGCCAACCCGTCGGGTTTGTTACTCGGCGCGGTAATGATGCTGGTCCACGTTGGCCTGAACGAACACGCCGAAAAGGTCCACAACGGGTGGCTTCGTGCAATCGAAGACGGCATCCACACCTATGACATCTACGACGAAAAAGTCAGCAAACAGAAGGTCGGCACAAACGAGTTCGCAACGGCCGTGATCGAACGGCTGGGACAAATCCCGCAGATTCTGAAGCCGCGGAAATACAAGGCCGCGGACGCCGAGACCCTGGCCACGAAGACGCCGGCAGCAGCGGCGACTCCGCGAAAAGAAATGGTCGGCGTCGATGTTTTTCTTGATTGGACGAAAGGCACGCCAAACGATCTTGGCGGCAAGTTGAACGAGTTGAACGGCGAGGGGCTGAAGTTGACGATGATCAGCAATCGCGGAGTGAAAGTTTGGCCCGCAGGACATGCGGAAACGTTCTGCTCCGACCATTGGCGATGTCGTTACTTGAGCGAGAGTGGCGAGGGTGCCGTGTCGCACGCGCAGGTGATCTCTTTGTTGAGCCGGATCGCAGGCGCGGGTTACGACTTCATCAAGACCGAAGGTCTTTACACGTTTGACGGCGAGCGCGGGTTTTCACTCGATCAGGGAGAATGAGTCCTGCGAATAAGCGAGAACAGGGTTCTGTTGGACGCGGAAATTCTTCTTAGCGCGCAAAGACGCAAAGTAGAAGAGACGAATGATGGCGAAAAAAGACCATAAGAAAAACAACAACGGATCGGGTGAAAACAGCTCGCTCGTCGCGGTGATCATGGGCAGCCAGTCTGACTGGGACACGATGAAGCATGCGGACGAAACGCTGACGAAGTTTGGTGTCGCGCATGAGTGCCGCGTCATCTCCGCCCATCGCTCGCCGTCACTGGCTTCCGAATTCGGTTCAACGGCGGAGTCGCGCGGCCTGGAAGTGATCATTGCCGCCGCAGGTGGGGCTGCGCACCTTGCCGGTGTGCTGGCGGCGCATACGACCCTGCCCGTCCTCGGCGTTCCGATGCGCAGCGAGGCGCTGAACGGCCTCGACTCGCTGCTGGCGACCGTGCAAATGCCCGGCGGAATCCCCGTTGGAACGCTTGCTATCGGCAAACCCGGCGCGGTCAACGCCGCCTTGTTCGCCGTAGCGATTCTCGCCAATAGCCGTCCAGAACTGCGCAAGAAATTGCATGAATTTCGTGAAGCGCAGGAAGCTAAAATCCGCGCTACTAAGCTTTGACGCTGTTTACACCTATTTGATAAAGTCCCTGCAACCTCTCTGATTGCCAATTTTTCTTCCTTTTCTCGCAATCAAAGGAACAACGTGCAAGCATGATCGGCCAGACAGTTTCTCATTATCGAATTATTGAAAAACTGGGCGAGGGCGGCATGGGCGTCGTCTACCTGGCCGAGGACCAGCACCTGGCCCGCCGCGTTGCGATCAAGTTTTTGACTTCGACCGACCATCACTATCGAGCCCGCTTCATTCGCGAGGCGCGCGCGGTCTCGGCACTGAATCACCCGAACATCGCGATCGTTCACGACTACGGCGAGACCGCTACCGGACAGCCGTTTCTCGTGATGGAGTACATCAAAGGCAAGTCGCTGAGCGATCTGCTCGACGAAGGCCTGACGCTGCGACGGTCCGTCGAGATCGTTTCCTCGATCGCGGAGGCTCTTGGCGAAGCACACGACTCGGGTATCGTCCACCGCGACATCAAGCCGTCAAACGTGCTCATCAACGAACGCGGCAACGTGAAAGTACTCGACTTCGGTCTCGTAAAACATCTGTTCGAGCCGACCACGACAACCGATGGCGTCGATCTCGATGCGCAAACAATCTATTCGACGCAAACACGCAGCGACGTAATCGTTGGTACGCCACTCTACCTTTCGCCCGAGCAGGCAACAGGGAAACCGATCGACGGCCGTAGCGACCTTTTCGCGCTCGGCGCGCTACTTTACGAATGCCTGACCGGACAATCGGCGTTTTCCGGCGGCAGTGTGTTGGAGATAGGCGCGCAGATTATTCACGTCACTCCGGCGCCGCCATCTGCGCTGAACCCGCAGATTCCGCCCGAGCTCGATCGCATCACGCTCAAAGCGCTCGAAAAGAAGGTCGAAGCTCGTTACCAGAGTGCCGCCGAATTATTGAAAGATCTGCGCGCGGTCGCGTTGACGCTCACCGGCAACGGGATACCGGTCGCGAGCAAGACGAAGCGTCCAACCGACGGCTTCCACCGCGCAACCAATGCGTTCGCGACGCTGACGACGCAGTTACGGCGGCAACGCTTTTCGCTCGGAAGCGTGATCGCCGCATTCGTCGTCCTTGGGCTGACTATCTGGGCCGTGGTCCATTGGTGGCCACGTTCTTATTACCAGCCGTCTGCCGCGGCGCTCAGTTGGTACGAACGAGGCACCGACAATCTGCGCAACGGTGCTTACTTCCAGGCGAGCAAAGCTCTCGAGCAGGCGATCGAGATCGACAGTCGCTACGCATTGGCACGCGCGCGTTTGGCCCAGGCGTGGATCGAACTCGATTACTACGACAAAGCGAAAGACGAACTGCTGGCCGCTACGACGATCGCCGGCGACCGCTCGTCAGTGTCTCCAACCGACGCGCTCTATCTCGACGCTATCTCTGCGATCGTCCGTCGCGATTTCAAGGAGGCGCTGAAGTCCTACACGCGGATTGCGGAGCTCACACCTAACGACAGCCAGGTTTATGTCGACCTCGGCTACGCGTACGAAAACGACGGAAATCCCGACCAGGCGCTGGAGAATTACCTGAAGGCGATTCAGTTGAACAGCGACCAGTACGCGACCGCCTACCTGCGCGCGGGCATCGTCTACCACCGCAAGACGCAAACCGCGAAGGCGCAGGAAATGTTCGATCGGGCCGAGCAGTTGTACCGGGCCGGAAGTAACAACGAGGGTGTGAACGAAGTGTTGCGCCAGCGCGGAATCCTGTTTAGGGACAAGGGAAACTACCCGCAAGCGGAAGGGCAGTTTAAGCAGTCGCTCGACTCCGCGCGCGCGATCGGCAACGAGGCGCAGCAGATCAATGCGCTGATCGAGTTGAGTTACCTCTCGTCCACGCAAGGTTCCATCGCGTCGGCCGAGAATTATGCTCAACAAGCTGTGGTTATCGCCCAGCAGAAACAACTCGAAAACCTGACTGCCGGCAGCCTGCTGGAACTCGGCAACTCCTTTTCCGGTCAGGGCGATTACACAAAAGCGGAGCACTACTTCAACCAGGCCATACAATTCGCGCGCGCCAACAAGGGTCGCGTTCGTGAGAACAGAGGGCTCTCGAACCTTGGCGGCTTGTACATTCAAACCCTGCGAATCGACGAAGGGTTGCGCATGGTTCAGCAGGCGCTCGAGTTCTTCCAACAGGGTAACTACCCGCGCAACGTTGCGTACTGTTTGACGCAGATCGGCCGCGGGTACCGCCGCAAAGGCGAGTACGCCGCCTCGCATCAGGCGCTAAATCAGAAACTCACGCTCGCCCTGCAAAGCGGCAGCCAGCCCGCGATCGCCGATTCCTACCAGGAACTCGGAGCCCTTCTCTTCGATCAGGAGAAGTGGCCAGAGGCGCTCGTGCAGTACGAGAACGCGTACAAGATTTACGATTCGCTTGGAAACAACATGCGAATCGCCTTCTGCAAAGCGAACCGCGGAAATATTTTGTGGCGTCTTGGTCATTATAGTCAGGCGCAGCAGTTACTCGACGAAGTGACGGCCACCGCGACCGAGTCAAAAGGGTCGTTTCTTCAACTGCTGCCCGCGCTAAACATGGTTAACGCGGAGATGAAGCTGAGTGAGCGGAACTTTCCGAGCGCAACGGCGTTGAGCAGCCAGGCCTTAACAATGGCGGGAAAGCAGTATCCGGACGTAATGATCGAGAGCAAGTACGTGCACGGTTTGGCAAAGGCATTTTCCGGCGGACAGAACGAGGCGCAGAGATATTGCGAAGAAGCCGTGGCAGCTTCGTCGACTGCCGGCGATTACGGTTTGCACTCGCGGGCGTTGTTGGCCGCCGCTGAAGCGGCGCTTGCTCGAAAAGACGGGCAAAAAGCCCTGTCGCTCGCCACGCAAGCTCAGGAGCGGTTCGCGCGCGGTGGACAATTGGAATCCGAATGGCGCGCCTGGTTCGTGTTGGCCCAGGCAAACGCGCTGCTGGGTAACAAGGACCAATCGGCGGAACAAATCAAGAGAGCGTTGGACGTCCGCGGAAAACTGGAACAACAGTGGGGTTCCGATACGTTCAAACGCTATAGTTCACGGCCTGATATTCAGGTTTACATGCAAGCAGCAGGTTGATCTCAACCTCTAACTCTAAACTCCCAAAAAATTCACAAGGAGCTCAGAACAATGGCAGACAAAGAGAATGACCTCGACAACGTGGCTCTCGATCCTCCAGACAACCAGGGCGGTGGAGATCTCGAGACTAACGACGGCACTGAACCCATCGATCCTCCCGACAACCAAGGCGGCGGGAGCGCCGGTTAAGAACCGTTTGTCTGATCCACAGGTTACGCAACGGTGCGTAATCTGTGGATCAAAACCCTTTCTTAGTCAGCCACGTCCTCACGACCTCTTTCAAATCTCGCTTGTTGCCGTCGATTTCGTAATTGAGCTGGCGCATTTCTTCGGTCGAAATAGCCGCCGTCAATTTTGCCAAAGCGTCTCTCAATTGAGATGAGCCTGCGACTGTGTCGCGGCGCACGAGGTAAACCGCTTCGTACGGAGGGAAGTAACGGCGATCGTCGGTGAGTTGAACGAGGTCGAGTTGCGCGATGCGTCCTTCCGTGGAGTTGCCCGCGATCAGATCGACTTGCCGTGAGGAGAGTGCGATGTAAGTCAATGAGAGATCCATCTCGCGCACTTCGGCAAACTTCAGATTGTATGCCTTTGAAAATCCGGGGTAGCCGTCAGCGCGCGACATAAAGTCCTGACCAAATCCGGCGCGCCACTTTGGAGCCTGTGGTGCTGCATCGGAGATCGTCTTCAGGTTTAACTGTCTCGCATCGTTGCCGCGGACCAGGATTGCGAACGTGTTCTCGAAACCGAGCGGCGGGCTGACTTCGACGTTGAACTTCTCCGCGTATTCGGATTTCACTTTGTCGTAAACCTCGCGCGGATTCGTGATCGGATCGTGACGCAGGATAGCGGTGTACGAGGTGCCGGTGTATTCGGGGTAGACATCGATCGTTCCGCTGATCATCGCTTCGTGCGGCAGGTTTCCGCCCAATTCGAAACGGCGTTCGACGGTAGCACCACGCGATTCGAGCATCTGCGCCAGAATCTCCGCGAGTAGTGCCGATTCAGTAAAGTCTTTAGACCCAACGACGACGCGATTCTCAGCCGCGGGCTTCTTGGTGTACTGCCAAAACGCGACACCGAGCGCGACGAGCAAGGCAAAAACCGCGAAAGCCAGTTTGGGTGCTATGGACCGTTTGGGCGCTCTTTCGTAGCTGAATCGCCGCTCGATCAAACCCAGCAGGAAATCGGCGGCGAGCGCGAGCAGCGCGGATGAGACAGCACCCGCAAGCAACAGGTTGTTATCGTACTGACGCAGCCCGCGAAAGATGTAGACGCCCAGTCCACCTGCGCCCACCGCCGCCGCAATCGTGGTCACGCCGACGGCGATCACTGTCGCGACACGAATGCCAGTCACGATCACGCCGGCTGCGAGTGGTAACTCAACCTGTCGCAGCACCTGTGCGTCAGTCATACCCATTGCCACTGCGGCTTCGCGGACGCTTGGCTCGACGCCGAGAATGCCCGTTACGGTGTTCCGAATAATTGGCAGCAGCGAATAAAGCACCAACGCTACCAGCGCGGTGCGCGTTCCAATGCCGCCGATGAACGGAAGCGGGATAAGAAAACCAAACAGTGCGAGACTCGGAATCGTCTGCATCACATTCGCGATGCCCAATACCGGTCCGCGCATTGATCGATATCGCGTCAGCAGTATCCCCGTCGGAACTCCGATGATCACTGCGACGAGAATCGAAATGAACACCAACGCGATGTGTTCGCGGATGAGCGTAAGTAGCTCGGCCCAGTTGTTTTGAAGAAACTGCCAGAAGGTCATGACAGTGTCTCCAGGTAGGCACGCGCCTGTGGGTTGTTCGAAGCGCGAAAACCTTCCGGTGACTCAAGCAACAACAGCCGCCCTTTGTGCATGAGTCCCACACGATCTGCAAGCGTCAACGCTTCGCGGACGTCGTGCGTGACGAGGATCGCAGTTTTCCCTAAACGTCTCGACAACGCGGCGAACTCGCGTTGCAAACTCGCGCGCGTCAGCGGATCAAGCGCGCCGAACGGTTCGTCGAGCAGCATTAACGGCGGATCCGCCGCGAGCGCACGCGCCACACCGACGCGTTGCCGCTGTCCGCCCGACAACTCGCGCGGATAACGCTCGGCAAAACGATCCGGATCCAACCCAACAAGATTCAACAACTCGCGGACGCGTTCTCCGGTGCGCGCATTGTCCCAGCCCGAAAGCGACGGCACGAGGCCAACGTTTCCCGCGATGGTGAAGTGAGGAAACAATCCGCCTTCCTGAATCACGTAGCCAATGTGCCGGCGCAAGGCGATCGGATCCCACGCAGTCGTCGCCTTTCCTTCAACCACGACTTCACCCGACGACGGCTGCAACAATCGATTCACCAGTTTCAACGTCGTCGTCTTGCCGCAACCCGACTCGCCCAGCAGCACCAACGTTTCGCCGCGTTCGACGGTCAGGTTCAGGTCGGAAATTATCGGATTGCCTGAGAGTGAAACGCTGACGTGCTTGAATTGAACGAGCGGATTATCGGCGGCGGCGTGCATCCGTTGCGGGATTAGGTGGCCAGCAGAAGATTACTGCTGAAGCGTTCCTGAGAATCAAACCATGAACGCGAACAGGTGAAACCAGTGTCCGTCGCAAGCTGGGCGATTCCTGCGATGTCGTACTTGTAAGAGTTCTCGGTGTGAATCAGTTCGCCAGTCTCAAACTGAACTTCGAGATCGAGTTTGTGGATACGAACGGTTTGTTCACGCAGACTCTCGATATAGATTTCGATCCGCCCCTCGGCTTCGTTGTAGAACGCTCGATGGCAAAACGCATGCAGGTCGAAAGTGCCTCCGAGTTCACGATTGATCCGGGCCAGCACGTTGAGATTGAAAGCGGACGTCACGCCGAGCGCGTCGTTGTAAGCCGCTTCGAGTATGGCCCGGTCTTTTTTCAGATCGGCGCCCAGCAACAGCGCGTCTCCCTTGTTGAGCACACTGCGCATTGCTCGCAGGAACCGGTGCGCCTCTGCGGGATCGAAATTGCTGATGTTGGAACCAAGAAACAGCGCGAGCGTACGGCGTCGAGGTTTTTGGCCGAGTTCGATTAGTCCCGCAAAGTAGTCGGCTGCAAAAGCCTCGATTCTCAGCCGCGGGTACGACTGCAACAGGATCCGCGAACTGCTCTCCAACGCCGTTGCCGAAATGTCGACCGGCATGAACAGCAACTCCGGCTGCGACCGCAAAAGGGCTTCGATCAGCAACCGCGTTTTGGAAGCACTTCCGCTGCCCATCTCGACCAGCGTCTTCTCGCCTTCCACAGACGCGGCGATCTGGTCGGCATAACGTTGCAGGATCTCGTTCTCAGCTCGCGTCAGGTAGTACTCCGGCAGCAAACAGATCGCTTCGAAGAGCTGCGAACCGAGTTCGTCGTAAAAATACTTCGGTAAAAAGCGTTTCGGCTCCGCGGACAAACCTTTGCGCACATCTTCCGCGAGGCCCGTGAGCGGATCGCGCTTGACGAGGTTATGAATGAACAGTCGAGGTTCTCGAATCGGTTGTGCCAAAGTCCCAGTATCATAGCCCATATTTACCGCGGAATCGCACCGATCCGGGGCGGATCTGCGCTTGACCATCGAGTCGGACGTGGGCAAGATCATCGGCAATGTTTTTAAGTAGATCTGTTTTACTAGTTTTATTCCTGGCAGGCTTCACCTGCTCCGCGGTCGCCCAGGGTTTCAAACAAGAACTCGAAACGCCCGAAAAAGTGACGGTTTCGATTAAAAACCTCGAAGGCCGGGTGAGCGTGGTCGCTTCCGCCGAATACGAGAAGAAGCTATCGGTCGACGCGAGGTCCTCCGGACAGCCGATCGCGCCTGACGATGTGAAGATCGATTCGAAGGGCAGCAGAGTCTCAATTGACGTGCGCCCGCGTGGCGATAAAAACCGCATCGATCTCATCGTCACGGTCCCACAGCGCTCGAAGGTTGAAGTAGAGGGTCAGGCCGGCTCGGTAGACGTGATCGGCAATGTTGAATCGGCCGCGGTTAAGACTGACACCGGAACGATTCACGCCGACGTTCCGCTGGAAGCGCTGAAGTTCGAGTTTGTCTGGGAAGCAAGCCGTCCCCGCTACATGAGCGACGTCGAGTTGCCGCCGATCAAGGAGAAAGCCGGTGGCACTTTCAAACTGTCCGGCCGGCTCGGCGAAAAGGACGCGAAGAAAGAGGAAACGGTCGCACTGGATTTCCGCACGCAGCGCGGCGTCGTGCTGTTGAACGTTGATCCCGAAATGGCGCCTGCCGACCTGCGCGAACGCCCGTTAACGGAAGCGGCACGCGCGATCGTGCGTAGCGGCGACACTCAGCTCGTCGAAGCGATCCGCAAAGTCTCGCCGAAGATGTTTGGCGACTACGCAAAGACGCTTCCACCTCCCGAAAAACAACCGGCGCTGGTGAATCGTGTGCCAACCAACAAGATCGTCAGCGCGGTCGCGCCACAACTCCTGCGCTTTAATGCCAGCGTTCTGGATCGACACGGACGCGCGATTGGCGGCATGCGCGAGTCCGATTTCACGGTTTGGGAAAACGGAGTCGAACGGCGGGTGACGAACGTCGCGCCCGCGAATGAACCTTTCAACCTCGTGTTGCTGTTGGACGTGTCAGGCAGTGTCGAAGAAAGAATGGACTTCATTCGCAAAGCTGCGCGCGATTTTCTGCGCACGACCAGTCCGCAGGACCGCATCTCGATCATCAGCTTCCGCGACGATATCCAAATCATTTCCGATTTCAGTACTGACCGGCAGTTCCTTTCGAAGAAACTCGACGAAATGGACGCCGGCGGCGGTACCGCGCTGTACGACGCACTCGGTTACGTCCTTGTCGAACCGCTAAAACGACTGCGCGGAGAACGCACCGCGATCGTCGTGATGTCAGACGGCGACGACAATAAGTCGTTTCTGCCGTTCCCCGCGATTCTGGAAGCGCTGACCGAGTCTGGAGCACTCGTTTATCCCTTGTACGTGCCCTCGGGCTTGATACCGGAATCGAGTGTTCCAAACCCCGAGATCACGATCGATCCGTTACGCACGAGATACCTGACGCTGACGACGCGCGCAGAAGAAGAGGCGCGCAAACTCGCTGCTGCTTCAGGCGGGATTTACTACCCGATTAAGCGCCTGGAGGACTTGCAGAGGGCATACAACGACATCGTGGCCCAACTGCGTTCTGCTTACACGATCACCTACGCTTCTAATTCCGCCTCCTCATCGCCGCGCGTGCGCGTGCGAACTAATCGCGACGGTGCGTCGGTGCGGCTGAGTCCGGTAGTAGGCTTGAACAATACTCCGTAGTTTGGCGGTTCCCCCATGTCAAAACGCGAACTCTACATCACGCTCGGTTTGATAGCGTTCACCGCCTTCAACCTTGCTTCGCCGAGCACTACTCGAGCGCAATCGACCTGTCCGCCGGAACAGCGAAAAGAATTAATACTGACGGCCGTTGATAAGGAAGGCAGCGTCATCGAAAAGCTTCGTGCGGCGAATCTCAGTCTGAAAGCCGGAGGCGCAGCGGCAACAAT
>CBFGMX010000154.1:0-13444 GCA_965649955.1 uncultured bacterium | reverse complement strand
TGGTTACTACTGGTACCACGGCCGCACGGACGACATGTTGAAGGTATCCGGTGTTTTCGTCGCCCCCGCCGAGATCGAAAACTGCCTTTTGCAACATGAAGCGGTGCTCGAGTGTGCAGTGGTGGGCCATGAAGCTGACGGTCTGGTTAAACCGAAGGCGTTCATCGTCGCGCGCGAGGGTTTTCAGACAACGGATCAGTTGGTCGAGGATATCAAGCAGTTCGTGAAGAGCAGGATTGCGGTGTACAAGTACCCACGCTGGATCGAGTTCGTCGATTCACTTCCGAAAAACGATCGCGGCAAGATCGACCGCAAGAAGTTAAAGAGCTAGCGACGGCGTTCCAGGTCGTAATCACGCAAACGACGATAGAGTGTGGAAGGTGAGATGCCGAGTATCTCGGCGGTCTTGCCGCGGTGCCAGCCGGTCTGTTCGAGAGCCGCGAGGATCTGCTGGCGTTCGACTTCGCGAAGGGACCCGGGCGTCGACGGCGCTGGATTGATAGCAGCCGTTGAGATCTCTGCGCCTGCTGTTGGTGAAGTAACGGAAAGGTTGGGAACGACCGCCGGTCGCGTCACTTCAGGCGGCAACTCCGCAAGCGTGATTCGCCCGTTGTTCGACAGAATCACCGCACGTTCCAAACAGTTCTTCAACTGCCGCACGTTGCCGGGCCAGTTATACGTTTTCAAGGCAGCAAAAGCGTCTTCGGTGAGTTCCGGCGGGTGCGTTCCCGCGATCTGTTTCAAGAGGTAACGCGTCAAAGGTTCGATGTCTTCGGGTCGTTCGCGCAGGGGCGCGAGACTGATCTGAAAACCGTTGATGCGGTAAAGCAAGTCGGAGCGGAAAACTCCGTCGTTCACGACCGCCTCGAGATTACGGTTTGTGGCGGCGACAATGCGCACGTTTACTTCGACTTTCCTCACGCCACCGACCCGGAAAAACGTTCGCGTCTCGATCGCGCGCAACAGTTTCGCCTGCAACTGCGCCGGCAACTCCGTCACCTCGTCCAGAAACAACGTGCCGCCGTCAGCTAACTCAATCAGACCCAGCTTTCGGCCCTTCGCGCCTGAAAAAGCGCCGGCCTCGTACCCGAACAACTCCGATTCGAGCAACGATTCCTGAAACGCCGCGCAGTTGAGATCGACAAACGACGCCTCAGCGCGACTCGACAACCGGTGAATGGCATGGGCCACCAGCTCTTTTCCCGTTCCCGATTCGCCCGTGATCAGCACGGACGCTTCCGAGGGCGCGACCCGTTCAATCAAACGAATCGCTTCCTTCATCACTTCCGAAACAGACACGATCTCGGGCAGCGCCGACTGTCGCGCGAGCTGCTCGCGCAGGCGAGTGTTATCGACGCGCAAGCGCCGCTTGTCAGCCGCCTGTCGCACGCGCACGTCGAGTTCGGAAATCGTATAGGGTTTGGTGAGGTAGTCGTAAGCACCCAGTTTCATCGCCTCGACAGCGGTCTCGACCGTCGCCTGGCCGGTCAACATGATCACTTCCGGCGGATTGGGACGTTGATGCACGCGCCGCAGCAGTTCCATGCCGTCGATCCGCGGCATGTTGATGTCGCACAACAACACGTCGACGTTGCTTTCTTCGAGCTTGCGCAGCGCTGCCTCGCCGTCTGGCGCCGCCTGCACGCGATAGCCCAAGCGCTCCAATTCCTTTTGCAACACCAGGCGGAGATTCGCCTCGTCTTCTGCGATCAGAATTCGTGCTTGCTGCTGCTGTTGGTCGCTCAAGCCGTCTGTTCCTCGTTTAGCTTGACTGCGGAAAGAGTGATCGTGAAAGTGGTGCCTGTGCCTACTGTCGATTGCACGTTCAGGGTGCCTCCGTGCTCGGTTAAGATACCATAACACACGGCGAGCCCGAGACCAGTTCCGCGCCCGATCTCCTTGGTCGTAAAGAAGGGTTCGAAGATCTTGGTCAGGTTCTCCTGCGGGATGCCGATGCCCGTATCGCTCACTTCAAGCACGACCTTATCCGCCACGTTACGAGCACTGATCGTCAACAGCCCGCCGCTGTCACTCATAGCATCGAGAGCGTTCGCTGCGAGCGCGATGATCGCCTGTTGCAACTGACCGGGATCGCCGGACACATGCGCCAGATCTTCCGCGATATCCAACTCAAACTCGACTGCGGAAGTCCTTTTCTGATGCGAGAGCAAACGCGCCGCCGAACGAATAACATCGGCGAGATCGATCGTCACGTGGTCCGCGTTGCGCGTGCGGCTGAAATCCAAAAGTCCCATCGTGATGCTCTTACAACGAAAGGCTTCGCTGCGGATCAAGCCGAGATAATCGCGCAGATCTTCCATCGCCGCCGAACCGTCGAACGCTCCTTCGTTGACGCGTGCTTCGAGAGATTCGGCACACGCTGAGATCGTGGCGAGCGGGTTATTGATTTCGTGCACGACACCCGCCGCGAGACGGCCGACAGCAGCGAGTTTCTCCGCGCGCGCTACCGCGCGATTGGCTTGCACGCGGTCCGTCACCTCTTCGCCAACTGTGATTACGTGACTGACGCGACCTGTCGTGTCAGCCCACATCGGGATCTTACTGATCACCCAATGCCGGATGTCGCCCTTTTCGCTTGGTGTTTCCTGATCGATGCGCTCGATTTCGCCGCTCTCGAACACCCGTTCAAATTCTTCCTCGAGCACGTCGCGCGGCTGGCGAGTCAGGACGTCGAAAACGTTCTGGCCCAAGGCTGAGCCGCGGGGGATGCCGAGTTCACCGAGTTCGCGATTACGGTTCCACGCGACTACGCGATACTCGCGATCGATCGCGTAAAGCGACAGCGGCAGGCTATCGACAATCGCTTCGATCAGTCTTCTCTGCGCTTCTGCTTCGGCGGTGCGTCTCTCGACTTCGCGAGCGAGGCTCACGGACTGATCGCGCGCCGCCTGGTAGAGCGAACAGATGTGCGCGGCGAGTGAAGTCTGCTGGGCGGCGGCTTCGATCAAACGTCTCTCCGTTTCCCCACACTCCTCGCGGCGATCGAAAGCGACAATCAGCGCGCCTTTTGCGCGTCCGGCAAAACGGAATGGCGAGACGAATTCGACTGCGTGAATGTCGTCGCGCAAGAGGAAGTTTGGCTTCTCGATGATGAGCAGAGAGTTGCCTGACTCAGCGGAACGTAGCCACGACTGTAAGGTTTTGAGATCGAGCAGCGTCGGATCGTCGGCAGCGCCCTCGCGATCGAAGACGCACAGTGCGTGCTGGTCGCGGCCGACGGCGACGTAAGCGGCGCAGAGTGATGCGTCGATTGCGTCGTAGGTCGCGCCGGCGACGCGTCTGACGAGTTGTTCCGGCTCGAGCGCGCGTAATAATCCGCGGCCGATGTCAGATAAGAAGCGCAGCTCGCGGTTGCTGCCGATCAGCGCCCATTCGCGCTGCGACGTGCGCACGTGCAAACTCACGCGCGAGAGCAACTCGCCGGGTGTGGAAGGCTTTGTGATGTAGTCGTCGGCGCCGGCGGTAAAGGCCTGGACTTTCCGCGCCTCGTCGTCGCTCTCTGACAGCGCGATGATGGGTAACTTGCTGGTGGTGGGCTGCGCGCGCAGTAATTTACACAGCGCCAGCCCGTCGACGCCCGGCATCTCGAGATCGAGCGCAACGAGATCGCAGCGCACCCCTTTCAGGACGCGCAACGCCGACGCGGCTTCGTTTGCAGTTACGACGCGATACTGGGCAGTCTCGAATATGCTGCGCAATCGGTCGCGCGCAGCGGAATCATCGTCGACTATGAGCAGTGTTGCGCCGTGATTTTCGGCAGGAACAGCCATGGCCCTCAAAGTGATTGAAAGCGATGGTTGTCGAACATGTCAAGATTTTAGTTTGTGGTGGTTTGCCGTCAGTTCGTTTGGTCGGCTAATGCCGGTGGCACTCCCGGAACGCTGATCGGGACCGCGCGTTCCACTTTGTGGGTCGATTTAACGCGGTACATCTCGTTGTCGGCATGTGCAACGAGCTGGTCCAATGTTTCGCCGTCGATGCCGAAGGTCGCCGTCCCCACACTGATACCGACGCGGGCGAAACGGTTTCGGCCGATAGACATCGAAAACTTCGAAACCGCGCTCTCGATGCGAGTACACAACTCCTCGACCTGCGCGCCCACAACCTCCTGCACCAGTGCGACAAACTCGTCGCCGCCGTAACGCGCCAGGAAGTCGTACTCGCGAAGCTGCCCGGAAATGAGGTGGGCCACCTCGCGCAACATCTTGTCACCCGACTTGTGACCGTACGTGTCGTTCACGTTCTTAAACTCATCCAGATCGAGCATAACGACCTGGAACGCGCGATCCGTACGACGCGCGCGAGCCGCTTCCTCGTCAAACCGCAACGCGAGATAACGCGCGTTTGGCAACCCGGTGAGCGGATCCGTCAACGCGTTAGACTCAGCTTCCGCGTGCTGCATTGCATTCGCGAGTGCGTCGGAGGCAAGACGCGTCACAGTTTCCAGCAATCGCATGTGATCGTCGGTGTATTGCTCGAGATCGCTTGAATAAACAGACAGCGCACCCAGCAAGATTTCGTCTTTGAAGAGCGGTAACGAAGCCATCGAACGATACCTGATGCCCGCCGCCGGGTTGATGTCAGTGAAATCAAGGCTCGGATGCAACTGGTTCACCGGGCTGCGATTCGCCAGCGCAAAACCCGTCACGCCTTCGCCGGGAACTATGTTTCTGTTAGCCAGCTTCTGCGCGTTCTTTCCGACGACGTGACGCGCCGTCGCGTAACCTTTCACCTCGTTGTAGAAGTAAACGACGCAGGTATCGAATGGGACCACGTGGCCCACCTTGTCGACGAGTATCTCGAGCGTGTGTTCGACGTTCAGCGAAGTGCCAAACGTGCGGGCAATCTCGTACAGCGCATAAACCTCGCGATGCGCTTTCTTGATCTGGTCATAGGCGATGAACGATCCGCGCTCGCGTGTCTGGATCATGTCGACGTCGCTGAGTTGAAGCGGCGGCTCGTTCGAGTTGTTCGCGGGTTGATGTTGCAGACCACGTTCTACGATCTGCGCTTCAAATCCGGGCAGATACTTGAGAAATTGTTCGACGACCTTTGGATCGAAGTGGATTCCTGAGCCGCGCAACAGGAATGCGGTGGCTTCGTCGAGGGTCATGCCGCGACGAAACGGGCGATCTTCACGAAGCGAATCGAAGCAATCGACGACCGAAATTATGCGAGCCGTAATCGGGATCTGTTCGCCGCGCAACCGGTCGGGATAACCACGCCCGTCCCACTGTTCGTGGTGATGACGGATGATCGGTAATACCGGATACGGAAAGTCGACACGGCCGAGGATTTGTGCGCCCACGACCGTGTGAATCTTCATCTTTTCGAATTCAGCCGGTGTCAGTGGACCAGGCTTGTTCAATATATGCGGCGGGACGGCGAGTTTGCCGATGTCGTGCAATAACGCGCCTGCCTTTAGGGCCGCGATCTCGTCTGGACCAAGTCCAAAAACCTCGCCCATGCCGGCGGCGTAGATCTGCACCCGCCGCACGTGACAATGCGTCGTCTGGTCCTTTGCGTCGATAGCCGTTGCGAGTGCTTCGGCGGTGGCGAAATGCAGTTCGCCGAGAGCGGTTAACTCGTCGGTCTTCCCTCGCAACCGCGCGGTTGCGTTGCGATAGATCAGGTACGTGGCGACGAGTGTGATTGGAGCGAGAATTAGATATGGAAGTACGCGAGTGCCGTAGACGATCTCAAGTGCGAGTGGGACAAGGAGTAAGGTCCAACAGATCCAGAGTTGATTCGTGAGCCACCATTGGGTGACTGATTCGCGCAAAGACTCCCGGCGCGCACCCGAAAGCAAAGGGTGGTTGGTATTAGACCGTGCGGGGAAGTCCATTGAGTCTCCTGGCTCTCTTAAACTATCTCACCGGAGAGGCATGCCGGAGGCGAAGTTGGGAGCAACTCAACTACGCCTCCGGTAAATTGGGCAAGTGGCAGCCGGGGATAAAAAGCTGCCGTGCTGGGTGAGATTTGTAAGGACTGTCTCCACATAAGACCGTCCTTGCTTGTCATAGAACTTTGCGGCTACGGACCCCGTGCGGAGAGCCCGCGAAGCCAGTTGGCTTCCACGCCGCACGGTACCTGTTTTCAACTCGTGTGCCGCACGCATCTTCGCGATTTTTGGAGGCCTTTTGCCGCCTTCCGTCAAAAACGTTCCAAGTTGACATGTCAGATTGAGAACATCGGTCAGCCTGGCTGAAACCCTGTTGACACGCGTCCTGTCCATGACCGGCACCCAGAGAGAGCACGGATGAAAAGCAATGTTGACAACCGTTGAGGCGAGCGGCACTCTCATCCCCACGAATGAAAAGGGTCGAGAAGAAAGCGCTCCCCACTTACGCGTCCGTGGGTTACATCGAACTGCTCCGCAACAACCGCAGTTTCCGGCAACTGTGGCTCGGACAAGTCGTCAGCCAGATGGGTGACTGGTTCGACACCATCGCGCTTTACACCATCATTCAAAACCTCACGGGCTCCGGCCGCGACATCGGACTGCTGCTCGTCGCTCGCTTCGTTCCCAGCTTCTTCCTCGGCCCCCTCTCGGGTGTGATCGCCGATCGGTTCAGCCGGCAGAAAATAATGATCGTGACCGACCTTTTGCGCGCGATCGTCGTGCTGGGTTTTCTCTTCGTGCGCACAGCGGATCAACTGTGGATCGTTTACGTCCTCACAGTCTTCCAGCTTGGCCTCTCGACATTTTTCGAGCCGGCGAGGACGGCGGCGATCCCGTCGATTGTTTCGGATCGAGAACTGGTGCCGGCCAACGCGATCTCGTCGGTGACCTGGTCCGTGATGTTGACGCTTGGCGCCGCAATCGGTGGCGTGATCACGGGTTGGTTCGGAACTGATGTCGCTTTCGTTCTCGATGCCGCGACGTACCTGCTGTCGGCAGCCTTAATCGCCAGCATTCGCGTGCCAAAACGAAAGAAACGAGAACGGCAGAAGCTCTCGGTGGGCCGCGCGCTCGGCATTACCGAGACGATCGAGGGCATTAGATACGTCAAGGACCGCCCCAACGTGCTGGCGCTCCTATTGGTGAAACCCGCGTGGGGACTGGGCGGCGGCATACTCACACTGCTCGCCGTATTCGGCGCAAAAATCTTTCCGGTTGGCGAGAGCCCAGCCACAGGAATCGGCGTCCTTTTTGCCGCTCGCGGCATCGGAACGGCGATTGGTCCAATCGTCGCACGGCGGATGGCTGGCGAAGGTCAGCAGCGCATGCAATCGTCGATCGGAATCGCGTTTTTGATCGGCGGTCTGTTCTACATGCTGTTCGGCAGTTCGACCAGTTTCGTCCTGGCGCTGATTATGCTCGGTATTGCGCATTGCGGCGGCAGTATCCTCTGGGTCTTCTCGACGGTGATACTGCAACGGGTAGTCGCCGATAACTTTCGAGGACGCGTGTTTGCGGCTGAGTTAGCGTTGTTCACGCTGACTATGGCAGCATCAAACTATTTGACCGGCGAGCTGCTCGATCGTTTCGGTTTTCCCGCGCGACTAGTGACAATCGGCATGGGTGTATTCTTTGTTCTGCCCGGTGTGGCATGGTTCGTGACTCGACGTTGGTGGGACCGCGAGCCGGCACCGGTCCAAACCGCGCGAGAGACGAAGGTCGACGAGCGTCGCGATCTTTCTGTCATTCATCAATCAGGCGAGTGAGCATCAGTCTATGCGAATCAAAGTCGGAGTAATGGGTTCGGCCGCGCCCGACAGCGCGCGGCTCGATACCGGCCGCCTGGTGGTCGAAAAGGCGGAACGCCTCGCGCGGGCCATCGCGGGACGCGACGTCGTGCTCTTCACCGGTGCCACCACGGGGCTGGTTTACGTTGTCGGAAAGACCGCGCGTGAAGCGGGTTGTTTTCACGTTGGTATTTCACCCGGCGCAAACGAGCGCGAGCACGAGGAGTTGTACAAGCTGCCCGTGGACGCGTGCGACGTGATTGTCTACACCGGGTTCGGTTTGAAAGGCAGGAACGTCGTGCTGGTCCGCTCGTGTGACGTTGTTTTGTTCGTCGCCGGGGCGATGGGATCGCTCAACGAATTCACGATCGCACACGACGAGGGAAAGATTATCGGGTGTTTAAGAGGAACGGGCGGCGTGGCTGACGAGGTCGACAATCTGCTACAGACGTTTGGCAAACGGTCCACCGGCGCCACGGTGTTTCAGGACGAGGACCCGGAGAAGTTACTCGATGACTGCTTTAGAGGGGTCCCCGCAACATGATTATTGCTCGTTACACAAGCAAACCGATCGCGGTGGACCAGTTTGATCACGCTGCTTGGCAAAGGTGTCAGCCGGTGAAGATCGAGCACTACTGGTCGGGCGAACCGGCGGCTGCGTCTCGTCATGCTGAGGCGCGGTTGTGCTGGTCTGATGAGGCGCTACACGTACGTTTTATCGGCGAGCAACATGAGCCGTTGAACGTTTCGGATAATCCCGTGGTGGATAGAAAAACGGTTGGTCTATGGGATCGTGACGTGTGCGAGATCTTCGTCGCGCCGGATCCCGCGAATCCGCAGCGTTATTTTGAGTTTGAGGCTGCGCCGACTGGGGAATGGGTCGATTTGGGAATCGTCATCATGCCGTCCGGAAAAGAAACTGACTGGGCCTTCGATTCCGGGATGACAACTGCGGCAACACTTAATGGGGACAAGCTGTTCGTCGGAATCAGAATCCCGTGGGGCGAATCGCTCCCCCGGCCTGAAAAAGGCAGCGAATGGCGAGTGAATGTCTTTCGGTGTGTTGGACCGGAGGCTCCGGAACGTTATCTCGCCTGGCGGCCCACCAGAACCCCCGAACCTAACTATCACGTCCCGGAAGCGTTCGGGACACTGCGATTTGAGTAAGTTGGGCCACAAAAAGGGACAAAAGGTATTTTGTGGTTGGTCTTCGTTTGTGCCTCTTTGTGGCTCAATCGGCGGGTGCTCGTTTTAGCAGCCTGGTGAGGTAGCTTTCGTAAGTGGCGCGATGCTGGTCGGACATTTCGACGATACGAGCACCGATCAGGTAACCCGTCTCCTCGCTAGTCTCTTCCAAACTCTCGTATCGAACAGTCCCGACTTTCATTTCCACTGGTCCAGTTGGAAGTTCCAGCTTCACATGCAGCTTGCGATCGGCGCCCGCAAGGTAATGTTCGCCGATGCGTATCGCAGGAACGATCAGCGCGAGACCAGTGCGACTGACGTCAAGGGTATGCCCGTTAAGCGACGGCAAACGGCGGAAGCCATTGCTGTTAACCCTTGAGTCTGAGAGGCTTACAGTGAATGGCAGACGCGCGCTTACACGCTTACTATGGCGCCGGTTGCCAAGGTAACGGCGTAAACTCGACACGATTCTGCGCGGCAGTTCCGACATCTTGTGAAACCACTAAGTAGCTCGGACCAACTGAGGTGGGGCATCGCCGAAGAGGCGGTCGGGAGAAGTCGCCGTTTTGATTCTAGAGAACCTGCGCGATTCGGCGCAACAGTTAATTACTGAACGTCACGGTCTTAGTTACTCTTAACGCTCAAAGGCTTTCCACCTGTGTCGCTGCTTCTCACTCCGGAAGCGTCAAGGTAGAACGACAGGCGGCCCGTGCGGCCGTATTGGGCCGGCTCAGCAGTCGCGTACCACGATTTGCCGTCCGCTGCGCGAATGATCTGGAAGCGATAACCAGTGCTCTCGGGGCCTTCGATGTCCTTGGGAACCAGGCCGCCGGCGACCAGTTCAGCCATGTTTCCAAACATACCGTTATGGCTCTGGCTGTAGAGCACCTGGGCCAGCGATATCCGCGTCATCATGTTCTGAACGTCGTCGTGATGGGCGTTGATACGCGCCTCGAAGAAAAACTTCTTACCGGCTTTCTTAACGAGGTCAAGACTCTCTTTGTCACCCACGATCCACGCGTTCGACACCTTGATGAGGGTTGCGGGCTTAATCTTCTCTTTGCCGTCCGGGCCTGTCACCTTTACAAACACGGTCGCCACATCGCCGCTGATCTGTTCACCGCCGACGTCAATATTGGCGGGAAGCTCCTCGGCTATGGCCAACGCTATCTTGTCGAAGTCGGGGCGCAGATCTTCAAACTCCTGTGCCGTGAGTCCTTCGATCGCCGGCTGGTAAATGGAGATGGCAAACGCCTCCCGATACTTCTTCTCGCGCAGCATGGTGTAAAAAGCACGCGTTGTTTCGGTTGGCGTGCGCGACGGGTTTTGCGCAACTACAGTTGTCGGCCACGGCGCAATCGTGGCCAGGATCATCGCGCAGACTAATGACGTTCTAGTCAGCATGTGCCATTTATACCACCGTTTTTGACCCTCGTTACGTTTGTTTGCGGCGTGGCGCCAAAAGTACTTCCCGGCCCACGAGGTAGAGAATTACCACGAGCACCATGAACGGCAGCAATGAAAGTGCGTTAGCCCAATCGCCAACGAAGAACGGATTGTTGGCTTTCGACCACTGTTCGATCGCATCGCTTTGATCCTTCCAAAGCCCTGCGAAGAACGCAATGAACACCGCCGCTAATGCACCGCCGGCGATGTAACCGGACGCCATCAGCACGCCGGAACTCTTGTCAGTCTCGGCAACAAACTCCTCTTCCGTCAGTTTTTTGTTCCTGAACTTGGCGCGCAGATACTTATCCACCAGCCAGCGGACCATACCGCCGATAAAGATCGGACTGGACGAAGACAACGGCAGATAAACGCCGACTGCAAATGCCAACGAAGGAATACCCGACATCTCGAGCACGACAGCGATCATCACGCCCAATAGCACCAATCCCCACGGCAGTTTCTGATTGAGAATGCCTTTGATGATGTAAGACATCAATGTGGCTTTGGGCGCGTCGTATTTCGTGACCGAAGAACCATCGGGCGTCGTTCGATGAGTACCGTTGATTCCGGGATCGACGTAGTACACCGGCACGCCCTGCGCATCAATGAGGTACTTGCCTGGAGGTCCGTTTTGCTCCTCGATCTTATGCCAGGTCGCATAGCTGTTGTTGTCAGGAACGACGAGGCCGCCTTTGACCTGTTCCGGTGGACCAAGCTGCGTCGTGTCTGCGCGCAGAGTCGCCGGAAAGTTGCGTTCGACCTTTTGCACCACACGACCGCTATCGTCGACCAGATACTCTCCCGGATCGAGTCCGGCAACTGCGTTTGCGCCGGCTTCGTTCTTGAGCAGCCGGAAATTACCGCCACCGGGTGGCTGCAGAGTCTCGTTGAACTGAGGAAGGGCCGCGACCGCCGCGGAATCAAGCTGCGGCGCATTTTGCACCGACTTGAACGTAGTTTGGGGCACGTAAACCGTGCTTTGATCGTTCAGCCGCAGCAGGATCGGCCCAAGAATCAAGGCCGACGCCAGTGCCCCGACGAGAATCGCGATCTGCTGATACTTTGGTGTCGCGCCGACCAGAAACCCCGTCTTCAAATCCTGTGACGTTGTGCCACCGTTTGAGGCGGCGATACAGACGATGCCGCCGATCGACAGCGCCGTCACGTAATAGCTCGGTCCAGTCCATCCGACGATCAAAAAGATCAAACAGGTCAGCAACAGCGTCGCCACGGTCATTCCCGAAATAGGATTCGACGAGGAACCGATCTCGCCCGTCAGACGCGAAGAAACAGTCACGAACAGAAAACCGAAGGCGATGATGAGTATCGCGCCGAGCAGATTGAACTGAAGGTGAAGCTGCGGCAGTATCATGATCATCGCAAGCAACGCCAGCACGCCACCCACGACAATCTTCATCGAGAGATCCTGATCCGTGCGCGGCAGGTTTGACGCGGCAGCCTGGCCGCCGCGCAAGTCGCTTAAGCCACCCTTTAGTCCGTGCCAGATCGTCGGCAACGAACGAAACAGGCTGATAATGCCACCGGCGGCCACGGCGCCGGCGCCGATGTAGAGCACGTAAGCGCCGCGAATGGCGTCAGGGTCCATTTCGCTGATCGGCACGGTCCCCGGCGGCAGTGCCGTAGTCATTCCTTCGCCGAAGAACTTGATGGCCGGGATCAAAACCAGGTAAGCAAGCACGCCGCCCGCGCACATGATCGAAGCGATGCGCGGTCCGATGATGTAACCCACGCCGAGCAGGGCGGGCGAGATCTCCGCGGCGAGCGAACCTGCTTTGAATGGCGCGCCAAAGACCTTACTCGGCACGTCTTTCCATCCCTTCAACGCAGCCATCGCAACCTGATACACGAGGCCGATGCCAAAGCCGGTGAAAATCGTCTTGGCGCCTGAGGTGCTTTCGTCGGCTTCGACACCGCGGGTTTTGTAGACCGGATCGGCTACCGCCCGAGATTCCGGTGAAGCCCCCGCTTTCAAGACCTCCGCGCACGCTGTTCCTTCCGGATACTTGAGAATTCCGTGCTGTTGCACGATAAGCGCGCGTCGCAGTGGAATCATCATCAGAATGCCGAGCAGGCCGCCCAGCACGGCGACCAGCATCACGCGCGTGAACTCGAGGTCAAACCCGAGAATCATGATCGCCGGCATAGTCACGCCAACGCCGAAAGCGATGGACTCGCCCGCGGAGCCCGCAGTTTGCACGATGTTGTTTTCGAGAATCGTGGCCTCCCGCACGCCGATCTTGCCAAGCAGGCGGAAGAGACTTATGGAGATCACGGCGACGGGAATGGACGCGCTGACCGTCAATCCGACCTTCAAGACCAGCCAGAGTGACGAAGCGCCAAAAACCATTCCCAGTAAGGTTCCGACGACCAACGGGAGCACGGTCAGCTCGCGAATCTGTGTACCTGCCGGGATATAGGGCCTGAACGTGGCCAGTAACGGATTTTCTGGTTTCCCAGCTTTCACTCCGACGACGTCCGGAAACTCATTCGCACCGACGCTTTCAGAAGACATTCGGCTTTGACCTCCAAAAAGTTTGTAAAAACGAGGGAGAGCGTGGGGCACCAAAAACGCCGCTACTTTACACGGCCCGCCGAGGGTCAGCAAGCGGCCTGCCAATACCTGGCAGTCCCCGGGGCGAAGCGGTCTTGCCGCCTTTCGCGAATCCCGATTGATTCGCTAAACTGTTTCCGTTCTTCGAGTTCCACTTCCCTTGACTAACTGGCAAAACCCAATGCGCCGAATCATCGCATCGCTGTTGCTCTTCGTGTCCCTTTTATCGTCCGTGTCGCTGACGACCTCGCAGGGAACATCGAAGCCTGCGTCCATTCCGGCGCCTGAAGAGGTGCTCGGCTTCGTGCCCGGGGACGATCGCAAACTGGCGTCGTGGAACCAGATCGTCGAGTACTTCGAGCGCCTTGACCAGGCGAGCGATCGCGTAAAGTTTGAGGCGCTCGGCAACACGTCGATGAACAAACCGTTCGTGATGGCAACCATCAGTTCGCCTGCGAACCTCGAGAATCTCGAAGAGTACAAACAAATTCAGGCGCAACTTGCCGATCCGCGCAAACTCGGCGCGCC